>JALHPV010000157.1 GCA_022842285.1 Kofleriaceae bacterium | reverse complement strand
GGTTCATCGCCTCGTACATGGCGACCTCCGCGGAGTCCTCGCGCGCGCCCACGAGATCGGACCGCGGTGGGTACAGCGAGCGGTTCCCGTCGCTCGGCATCGTGCCCTTGTCGGTGCGCGCGACGGTCGCACAGGTCATCAGGTCGTACGAGGACGAGTCCGGGAGCAGCGGCTGGCAGAAGTAGCTATCGACGGAGCTCTGCACGGGCGAATGCGAGAGGTTGTTGTCTTGCCCGTCCTGGAACACGGCCAGCGGAAAGTCCTCGGGCTTGGCGTGCGCCCAGACGGGGAACGTCGTGATGCGCCGGCCGTAGGGCCAGCCGTAGCCGCTGTTGAAGTCGTAGCGGCCGGGGCGATTGCCGATGCCATAGCGGCCGACGGCGTCCGTGATGTAGATGGTCGTGACGTAGTTGCCGGCGGCATCTTCGAGCCACGCGACCATCTGGGAGGCCACGGGGATCGGCTCCTGGGCCTCGAGCCGCGCGGGCGTGAAGGAGACGTCCAGGCGCCGGCAGACCTGATCGCTCGCGAGCGCGAGCGATGGTGCGAGCGCGACGACGAGTGCAGCCGCCCGGAACATCCGCGTCAGTGACCTCGCACGCGCTCGATGATCGGGCCGAGCGCCTCGCGGGCGAGCTCGCGGAGCGGGTCCGACTCGGCGATCACGCCCGAGAGCGTGGGCGCGAACGTGTAGTAGGTCTGGATGAAGAGCTGACCGAGGACGCTGTGCGCGAGGAAGCGGTCGCGGAACGAGCGCAGCATCGAAACATCGGACGCGAGGACCGAGCCGTACGCCGCCGTCGCGACGAAGCAGGCGTCGACCTCGCCGTTCACGCGCGGGGCCGTCTTGAACGTGGTCACGGCGAGCGGACCCACGCGTCCGCAGTTGTCGGTGGCGCGGATGCCGATGGAGTACTCGGTGTCGAAGAGGAGACGCTCGATGGGCATCGACTGCAACGTGCCGGACTCCTCGGGGGCAGGGATGGCCTCGAGGATCGTCGAGTCCGCGAAGTTCGCCTCGGTCACGGGCTCCCCGACGCGGAACCGGATCTCGTACGACGCGGCGCGCCCGGCGATGCCGTCGTCACCGGGAGCCGTCCAGTAGAGCGTCGCGCGGTTGCTCTCGATCTCGAGGGCCTCGAGATCGGTTGCGGCGCTCGGCGCGCTGGGATCCATCTCGTTGAAGGGCTCCACCTTGATGCGGTAGCTCGTGCCGTTCTCCGTCGCGACGGCAAGGCGGCCGGCGCCGGAGCCCGCCACGCCCGTGGTGATGGTGGCATCGGGAGGGCGTACCTCGCCATCGTTGCCGTCGGGGTCACCGTATCCGGCGTAGTCGAGCGCGTACGCGACCGTGCCCGTCGGACCGAGAGTGAAGGGCACGCGATAGATGACCGACGGCTGGCCGCGATACGGCAGGCCCCACGCGCCATACGCGACGTTGGGCGACGGATACGCCTCTTCGCTGTAGGTCTCGTTGTGATCGAACTCGCGCGAGACCTCGGCAACGAGGACGTAGTCGCCATCGGCCATGGAGGCGGGCACCGGCCACGAGAGCCGCGCCGCGACGTTCTCCTCGGGCGTGGCGCGCGAGATGGCGTCGAAGACGTTCATCGTCTCGTACATCGCAACCTCGGGCATATCCTCGGGCTGCATGGTGAGATCGGAGCGTGGCGGATACAGCGAGACATCGCCCGGCGACGCGGACACCTTGCCCTTGTCGGTCAACGCGTTCGAGGTCGCACAGGTCACGGCATCGAACTGGGGCTCGCTGGGATGCCACGGCTGGCAGAAGTGCCGATCCTTCGAGCACTGACCGGGCGAGTGCGAGAGCCCATCATCGCGACCGTCCTGGAAGTAGAGCGCCGGGAACGTCTCGGGCTTCGTGTGCGCCCAGACCGGGAACGTGGTCACGCGCCGGCCGTACGGCCACGCGATGCCGCTGTTGAAGTCGAACTGCCCCGGGCGATTGCCGATGCCGAAGCGACCGACGGCGTCCGTGATGAAGACGGTGTCCACGTACGCGCCGGTCGCGGTCTCGATCCACACCACCATCTGGGACTTCAGCGGGAGCCGCGGTCCGGTGATCGACGCGGGCGTGAACGTCACGTCGGTCCGGCGGCACGCCACCTCGTCCGCGTGTGCGGTCGCGGACACCCGGGCCAGAACGGCGACCACCACAGCAGCGCGGAACATTCCGCTGATTCTACTTCCGCTTGCGGACGACTTCGATCGAAACGTCGGTCGCGCCGACGACGGTGCGACACGCGAGTCGGACCTTGGTGAGGTGGAACACGTTACCGAGATGCTTGCGCTCCTCGTCGGTGAACGAATTCAGCGATTCGGCTCCCGCGAGGAGCTTCACGCGACACAGGCCGCACGTCCCCTTGCCAACACACGACGTACTGATCCCGGCCGCGACCTTGGCCCCCGCCTCGAAGAGAGTCGTGCCCGGCGCGACCTCGACGACCACGGACGGCTCGCCGGGCTCCTTCGTGATCGTGATCAGCGGCACGCGAGCATCCGCAGGTGGGCGAGGAGCGCGTCGAGGTCCGACTCCTCGATGAGTGGGTTCATGAGGGTCGACCGCAGGAAGAAGCCGCGCGGCAGCTGCGTACCGACGATGTAGAACGTCCCGTCCTCGACGACGCGCGTGCGCAGCGCGCGGTTGTGCGCGTCGAGATCCGTGACCCCGGGAGGACGGTGCCGGTAGCAGATGATGTTGGACTCGGGCTCGAGGGCGAGCTCGAAGTCGTCCGCCGCCCGGACGCGATCCGCCAGGGCGACGGTCAACGCCCGCTGCCGATCCACGATCTCGCCGAGCAGGCCCTCACCGTGCGCGCGCAGCGTGGTCCACACCTCCACCGCCATCGCGCGCTTCGTGCACTCGAGGGTGCGCTGGCCGAGATCCCACCAGGTGGCTTCGGGTTTCGTCGACGCGAACAGGTACGAGGCTTCCTGGGCGAACGCGCCGTAGGCATGTCGCTCGTCGCGATACAGCACCGCGGTCACGAGGGCCGGCATCATGAGGAGCTTGTGGGCGTCCCACACGACGGAGTCGGCGCGCTCGATGCCGGCGAGCTTGTCGCGCTGCGTGGGCGAGACGGCGAGGCCGCCGCCGTGAGCCGCGTCGACGTGGAGCCAGAGTTGCCTCGCGGCCGCGAGGTCGGCGATCTCGGGCAGCGGGTCGAAGGCGCCGGTGGCCGTCGAGCCGGCGGACGCGACGATACCGATGACACGGCGATCCGCGCGGGCGAGGGCCGCCTCGACGGCGGAGGCGGTCATGCGATGGCGCCCGTCGAGCTGGGCCTTGATCGCGCCGCCGTCGCCCCACCCCATCACGCGCAGGGCGCGGGCGATGGAGTAGTGCGCGTCCGCCGACACGATGACGGCGAGCGGCGGTCCGGCGTGCGAGCCGCCCGACCACGCATCGAACCCGGCGCGGGCCTGGCGCATGGCGAGGAGCGCGGTCAGGTTGCCGAGCGAACCGCCCGATGTGAGCACGCCGCCGCTCCCCACGGGCAAGCCGAGCGTCCGGCACATCCAGGCGATCACCGTCAGCTCGATCGGCACCGCGGCCGGGCCCATCTCGGCGACCGCCATCCCGTTGTTCACGAACGCCGACACCGCCTCGGCGAGCGCCGAGCTCGGTAGCGGGGGCGGCACCTGATGTGCGAGCACCCGGGGATGAAACAGCGGGGTCGAGCTTGCCGCGAAGTGCGCGAGGTCTTCGACGAGGTCGCCGGCCTGCCCTTCTGTTCCCGCCCAGGCGTCACGGGCCTCCGCAGGTGCGCGCCAGGGGACGGCCGCTCCCTCGCGCGCTTGCCAGCGAGCGAGCTGATCGGCGAGCGCGTCGACGAGCTTGTGGCCCTCGGCGCGAAAGCGCGCGGGATCGTAGGCAGCGCGGATCGCGGGTGGGACTGCCATGCCCCGTGGATATCAGATGAGGTCGAAGACCGCTCGTAGCCCGAGGCTGAACCCGATGCCGACATCGCGCAGGCCCGAATCCACCCGGAACGCGAGCTCGTAGGCATTCGCCCGCGCCCCCGCATTGGGCATCGCCGCGACCGCGATCTCGCCGCCGAGCAAGAGGTCGACGCGCTCGAACTTGTAGGCGCTCACCACGGGGCCGATCGAGATCGGGCCGATCCCGTACCGCGCCGTGATCCGCGTTCCGTAGGCCTCCGCGCGGGGAAACATCGCGAACTCCCACGAGATGTGGAGGCGGGGCTTCTCGAACACCTTGCTCCGGCGATCGTTCAGACCCAGCACCTCTTCCTTCACATCCTGGTAGACCTCGCGCGCCAGCGACTCCACCTCGCCGTCGGAGAGCTGGTCCTGGCGGCCCTGCATCGCGTCGGCGATGCGCTCCTTCAGGCGTTCGGTCACGCGGCCCTTGATGATGTCCTCGATCATCGCGCGGTCGGGGATGATCGGGATGTCGTAGAGCTGCAGCGCCAGGCCGCCCGAGAGCGGCACGTCCAGATCGCCGGTGTCCGAGATCGATACGCCCGCACTGAGGGTCGGCCCGATCACGAGCGCGCGGCGGCCGCGATTCACGGCGCCCCCGACGATGGTCTCGAGCGAGGGGTCCGGCGGGAGCCGGGCGACCGCCTCATCGGCCTGATCGGCAAGCGCCGGTGTCACCGTGCTGACCAGCCCCATCAGAATTCCAAGCGTGCGTGCGTTCACCTGACCACCGTACTCGATGCACCTCCGACCTTCGGCGCCACGACGAACTTTGCCAGCGAATGCGGAGATCCGCCGGCCTGGACGACGTCGCGCTGCACCTCCGGGCTGCGACTCACGCGTCGGCGGGGACGTCGCGTTCGGTGAACGCGCACCACGCGAGCAACTCGAGGAGATAGCCCTCGGCCGCGCGCATCTCGCCCGCGGCGGCCGACATGGAGGCCATCCACGAGAGCGTGCGAGCCTGCGGCGCCTTGGTCGGCTCCGTGATCGTCGATTCCTGCATGACCGGGGCTATTTCACGGACGGTGCCAGCCTCGTCGCGGCAGATTCCGGGCGGTTGCGCGAAGCTTGCGTCGAGCGCAGCCGCACACGGGCGGCGCGGCTCAGCCCGGAACGAGGTACGCGCCGGGGAACGCCCCGAACAGCGCGGACGCATGGACGGATCCGCGATGAGGGCGCCCGCTCAGCACGTTCGTCCAGGTGCCATCGGGGAGCACGAGCGTCGCGTCCGCGGTCGCGGCGAGGCGCGGGACGATGGTGATCCCGACGGGCGCTTCGCCGACGAGGCGCTCGAATGCGAACACGCGCTCGGCCTCCGGCCCCGTCGCCACGAGCGCGCGATAACCGCCCGCAAAGCGCGCGGGGTCGCGCCGGCGCACACCGAGGACCCGCTGGATCACGAATAGCTTCGCGCGACCGAGATCGCTGACGATGGAGCTCGCCGTCCCATCCGTGAGCGCCCGCAGCGTCTGTGCGCGCGCTCCGAGGTCGACGGGCCGGCGATTGTCGGGATCGACGAGGCTATCGTCGCGCAGCTCGGTGCCCTGGTAGATGTCGGGCACGCCCGGCGCGGTGAGCTTCACGAGGAGCTGGGCCAGCGCATTGCGATCGCCGGCCGGCGCCACGAGCGCGACGAACCGCGCGAGGTCGTCCTGGAGCTCGCGGTCGGCGTAGACGGCCGAGATCCAGGCCCGCCGCGCCGCCTCGTAGCCTTCGTCCGGCCGCCGCCACGACGTGCGCTGCCGGGCCTCGCGGGTCGCCTTCTCCGCCCACTGCTGCGCGCGCTCCTCGGAGAGCGGCCAGGCTCCGACGAAGGTCTGCCACGCGGCGTACTCGAACGTGCGGTCTGGCGGGACGGTGCCCCAGTAGCGGTCGACGCGCTCGCGCCACCGCGTGGTGACGGTCGCCCACGCCGCGGGGACCTCCGAGATCGCCACGATGCGCGCCCGGACGTCTTCGCTCCGCTTGGTGTCGTGGGTCGATGAGGCGAGCAGCGACCGGACCGGATTCGCCGCCAGGCGCGCATGGATCACCGCGGGCGGGGTCGCGAGCACGCGCACGTCGCTGCCGACCTCGCAACGTGCCAGGAGCCGTACGGAGCGGTAGGCCGTCGTGTCCTCGTCCCCCTTGGCGAGGATCGCGCCGGTGGCCTGCTGCACGCTGGCCGCGAACTGCAGGGCATCGGGATGCGGGTGCTGGAACGAGAGCGCCGCCTCGAGGTACGTGAGCAGATCGGCGTCGAGCGTCGGGTTCGCCTCGGCGGCACGCGACACGGCGAGCGAGACCCGCTCGCGGTCTTCTTCGCTCTCCGGCCCCTCGCCGAAGTACGTGCGATAGGTCGGATAGCCGGCAAAGACCTCGGCGAGGGTCGTTCGCACCTCGTCGCGCGTGAAGTCGCGGCAGGCCGCACTGGCCGCGCACGCCTTCATCGCCAGCTCGGTGACCCGCTCGAGCTCGCTATGGAGCGCGTCGGACATGACCTCGAGCCGCGCGGCGCGGCCCGTGGTCGACGGATCGAACCTGGCCTGCGTATAGCTCTCGAAGGTCGCCGTCAGCGGCGCCACGGCCGCCGGATCGGTGAAGAGTCCGGTCATCCACTCGATCAGCTCGTAGCCGGTGGTGCCATCGGCGGCCCACATGGCGGGCATCCGCTCGCCCGCGGCGAGGATCTTCTCGACCACGATCCAGGCGTCGGGCGCCCGTGTCCGCAACCACGCGAGGTACGCAGCGGGAGCCCGCAGGCCATCCACGTGATCCACGCGCACCCCGGCCACCGTGCCGTCGGCGAGCCACTGGGCGATCGCACGGTGCGTGGCCTCGAGGACATCCGGTTGCTCGGCGCGCATCCCGACGAGCGTCGTGATGTCGAAGAAGCGCCGGAACGACAGCTGGCTGGCGGCCACGCGCCAGAAGGCCAGTCGATAGTTCTGCGCCTCGAGGACCACGTCGAGCGCGACCGGATCGGCGTTGATGGCGGCGATCTCGGCTTCGAGCGCGGCGTCGAGGACGGGCTCGCGCGTGAGCTCGCGGAGGCGCGAATACAGCACGGACTTGTCGCGCTGGCGGCGCTCACGGCGGTCGCGCTCCTGGGGCGCGGGGAGCTCCGCGAGCGCGTCCCCGACGAAGCGTAGCTCCGCGTGGCCCGCCCGCTCACCGGCCCGGCGCACGATCGGCCCGAGGGAACGCGGCGCGATGGGAAACCGCCGCTCGTGGGCGCAGACCTGCACGGCCCCGTGGTGGCGGCACAGTGCGAGGACGCCGGAGAGGAGCGCGCGCCCGTACCGCTCGCCGAGGACCGGCAGCACGATGCGATCATCCGCCGCGCCCCAGTCCACGTCGAAGTAGTGCGCCACCGTGCTGGCGGGGCCGTTCTCGAGGACGTCCAGCCACCAGCGGTTGCCCGTCGAGCCGATCGACATGTGGTTCGGCACGATGTCGAGCAGGATCGAGAGCCCCGCTGTCTTCGTGGCTCCGACGAGGTCGCGAAAGCCCTCCTCGCCCCCGAGCTCGGTGGAGACCCGCTCGGGGTCGACGACATCGTAGCCATGCATCGAGCCCGGCCCCGCCTGGAGGATCGGGGAGAGATAGAGGTGCGAGACGCCGAGCTCGGCGAGGTACGGGACGGCCTTGATGGCATCCGCGAACGTGAAGCCGGCGTGGAGCTGCAGGCGATACGTCGCGACGGGCTGCATCTAGCTCTCGCGCCGGAGGAGCCAGACCGAGCGTGCGAGCACCTCGATCGTCCCGCCTGCTTCGATCCGCTCGTCCTGGTCCTGGACGCGAAACCCGTGCTCCGTGTCCATCACCGCGCGCCACGCCCTACCGAACCGGGCGCCGGGCAGCGTGATCCGCCGCGGCTCCGGGTGCGCGTGGATCACGAGCAGGAACGAATCGTCGACGGGAATCTCGCCGCGCGCGTCGGGGAGCGAGAGCTGCTGCCCGTTCAGGAACACCTGGAGCGAGCGCGCGAGGCCCTCGTGCCAGTCGGCGTCTTCCATCTCCTCGCCGGCGGGCGTGAGCCACGCGATGTCGGGCAGGCCCTCGAACGAGCCCTTCACCCGCCGGATGGGCTTGCCCTGGAACCAGCCGCGGCGACGAAACACCGGATGGTCGCGGCGGAGCTGCGCGAGGGTCTGCGCGAACGTGAGCAGATCGCGATCGGCGCCAGCCCAGTCGAACCACGAGAGCTCGCTGTCCTGGCAGTACGCATTGTTGTTCCCCTGCTGGGTCCGACCGAGCTCGTCGCCGCCGGCGATCATCGGCACGCCCTGCGAGAGGAACAGCGTCGCGAGGAAGTTGCGCTGCTGGCGAGCCCGGATCGCGTTGACGCTCGCGTCGTCGGTCGGCCCCTCGACGCCACCGTTCCAGGACCGGTTGTGATGCTCGCCATCGCGATTGTCTTCGCCGTTCGCCTCGTTGTGCTTCTCGTTGTACGAGACGAGATCGCGCAGCGTGAACCCGTCGTGGGCGGTGATGAAGTTGATGCTCGCGTGGGGGAAGCGACCATGCTCCTGGTAGAGATCGGAGCTGCCGGTGAGGCGTGACGCCAGCTCTTGCTGCGTGCTTGGCTCGCCGCGCCACACGTCGCGCACGCTGTCGCGATACTTGCCGTTCCACTCGCTCCAGAGGGGCGGAAAGTTGCCGACCTGGTAGCCGCCCTCGCCCACGTCCCACGGCTCGGCGATGAGCTTCACCTGCGAGACGATCGGGTCCTGCTGGATGAGATCGAAGAAGGACCCGAGGCGATCCACTTCGTGCAGACCGCGCGCGAGCGCCGAGGCGAGGTCGAAGCGAAACCCGTCGACGTGCATCTCGGTCACCCAGTAGCGCAGCGAATCCATCACGAGCTGCAGCACGTGGGGATGGCGCATGTTGAGCGTGTTCCCCGTGCCCGTGTAGTCCATGTAGTAGCCGGGCTTGTCACCGACGAGGCGGTAGTACGCGCCGTTGTCGAGGCCGCGCATCGAGAGCGTGGGCCCCATGTGGTTGCCCTCGCCGGTGTGGTTGTAGACGACATCGAGGATGACCTCGATCCCCGCCTGATGCAGGCAACGCACGGCGTGCTTGAGCTCGGCGACGGCGCCGAGCGCGCTGTGATTGCTGGCGTACTCGGGATGCGGCGCGAAGTAGCCGATCGAGTGGTAGCCCCAGTAGTTCTTGAGGCCCTTCTCGAGGAGGTGCCCGTCATGGATGAACGCGTGGATGGGCAAGAGCTCGACCGCGGTCACGCCGAGGCTCTTCAGGTGCTTGATGGCAGCGGGATGCCCGAGGCCCGCATACGTCCCGCGCAGCAGCTTCGGGATATCAGGGTGCCGGGCCGTGAAGCCCTTCACGTGCGTCTCGTAGATGACCGTCTCGGTCCACGGAATCTCGAGGCGCCGGTCGTTGCCCCAGTCGAAGTGCGGTTGCACGACGACGGAGCGGAACGTGTGCGGGGCGCTGTCCTCGGTCGACATCGCGCCCATCGGATCGTCGCCGACGTAGCCGTTCAGGGCCGGACCCCACTGGAGACCCTCGCTGATCGCGCGCGCGTACGGATCGACGAGCAGCTTGTGTGGGTTGCAGCGCAGACCTTGGCCTGGGTCCCACGGGCCGTGTACGCGGTAGCCGTACGCCGTCCCGGGACCGATCTCGGGGAGGAACGCGTGCCACACCTGTCCCGTCCCGCAGTGCAGCGGGACGCGCGTCTCCGTCCCCCCGTCGTCGAAGAGGCACAGCTCGACCAGCGTGGCGACGCTCGAGAAGACCGCGAAGTTCGTCCCGAAGCCGTCATACTGGGCGCCCAGCGGGTACGGCTTGCCCGGCCAGACGGTCGAGCTCACGGCCCGACTCGGACTGGCTGCATCGCCCGCGCGCGGCGCAGGTTGAGTACGGTCTCGATGCGCTCGGGCTTGCCCCAGTCACTCCATTCGACGTCGGTCAGCTCGAGCGCACAGGTACGGCTCGGCACCTGCTCGAGGATGTCGCGCGAGAAGTTCACGGGCAGATACGCGTCGTAGACGTACTCGATGCCGTCGTCCTCGTCGGACGTGCCGATGAGGGGGACCAACGAATCGAGGATGTCGATCAGGCGTGGGTCGGCGGCACGGCCGAGCTCCCACAGCGCCGTGACCGTGCCGCAGGTGACCATGGTGTTCCACAGGGCGCCGGCGTGAATGAGCTGCTCGGCCTGCGACGCGGTCGGCTTCTCGACGAAGGTCGTGAGCTGGCGGACCTCGGGGACGTCCGTGATCTTCTCGCCGACGGTCAGGTAGCCGAGCTCCGAGTCTGCCTCCACCGGCTTCACGCCGAGGATGACGACGCGGTCGCCGAGGCGCGTGGCCACGTTCTTGGCGCGCTGCAGCTGCTCGACGTAGGCCGTGGCGGGCGCCACGTAGTGATCCGTTGGCGTGATCGTCACGACGGCGTTGGGCGTCCAGCGCCGGATCATGGCGAGCGCGACGTAGAGGGCCATCCCCGTGCCGCGCGACGACGGCTGGCGGAACACGTGATCCGAGAGTCCGTCGAGCTGGGGCAGCGCCATCGCCGCGTGATGCGTGCCGATGACGGTCAGCGTGCGATCGGCGGGCGTGATGCGGGTGGTGCGCTCGAGCGTGTGCGCGAGCATCGAACGCTTGCCGAGCATGGTGCAGTACTGCTTCGGCATCCGTTTGCCGAACCGCCGCTCGACGTAGTCGGTGAGCCGGATCCCCTCGCCACCCGCCAGCGCGAGCGTCCACGTGGTGGGCGCGCTGGTTTCGATCGGCTCCCACTTCGAAGTGCGGAGCGAGGCTTCGAAGGACATCGCGCGGCGACATTTGCGAGCAGCGTGCCGTTCAGCACTCCCCCGCCGATCGTGATCTCCCTCGTGATTCCACGAATTTCGCTGGCGATCGAACTTCCAACGCAGCGGGAGCGTGCGCATGCGCACCGCGCGTGCGTGGCAGCACGCTGGCACGCTGAGCCTCGAGCTCGGAGCTGACGTCCGTCGCGCGGCGGCACGACGGCTGCACTGGCACGAACTCCGTGTATCCCCGCGACAAACTACGCTCCAAGCTGTGCCGCGAGCTGGCTCAGAGTGAACACTCAGCCGTCTTCCACTGCTCGCGTGAGGCGAAGCGGCTGGGTGATGTCCCGCCCGCGCACGCCCTGCTCGCGATCGCGACGCATGGACAGTCGATGCGCATGCGCTTCGAGGAGCTGGCCAAGGAGAAGCCGACCTTTGGAATGGCGATCGGGCGCGCCGTCGGGGAGGTCTTGTCGATCCTCCGCCATGCGATCTTCGACCGCGTGATCGATGTCGAGCGGTCGTACCGCGGCACGATGCTCGGGGCCAAGCATGGCCTCGACGTCGCCCGACTGTTGCGCGAGGTCGCACTCGTCAGCCACGAAGCGAAGATGATCGACTTCATCAACGAATGGCTCCCCGAACGCGACTCTCTCGTTCGCAAAGCCGAGGACCAGCTCTCGTTCTTCGCCCGCGAGCCGGAGGTCGCGATCCGGTCCGGACTCGCCCACGCGTTGAAGTAGCGTGCCACGGCGGCCGCGCGTGCCCGCTTACAACGAGACAACGACATGGCGACCACACCGAGTGCGGTCTCCATGCCGTTGGCCTATGAAGGTCGGGACAACAGCTCAGCGCTTGTCGGGGCGCGGCGCGCCCGGCGGCTGCTCCTGCTCCTGGTCCATGCCGCCCTGATTCCCCTGGCGCTGACGGTCCATGCCGCCCTGTTCGCTGTCCTCACGGGCGGTGCCACCCTTGGTGCCCTGCTGGCCCGGGTTGCTCTGCTGCTCGCGCTGCGGAGCCTCCTGGTCCGGCTTCTGGTTGGGGTTCTTCTGGTTCGGATTCTGGTTCTGCTGATTCGCCATACGAAATCTCCTCTGTGTGCGCATCTCAGATGCGCGGTTAGCTGACGGTCGTATGTGCGAAGGCGATGCCACGTGTCGTGCGGATTTCCGTCGCGTCTCGCGCTGCCCACCCTGACTTCACGAGCGCTGGCTCACGGTCGGTCGTGGGCGCCCGGGCGCCGATCGACTCGGCATCAGTCGTCGAGAACGGCATCGCGACCGTGGGGCGGACGCCACGACGGTTCCGTCCACGCGGGCTCGGCAGGCTCCGGCGCTCGCTCTGGCGGCGCTGGAACCGGCACCAGCGCCCGCGCAACCGGTACGAGAGGGAGGGTGCCTGCGGCAAGCGAGGGCTTGCGCGATGGCATGAAACGTTGGCGGCGCGGCATGCGCGATCTGTGTCACGTGTTCGCGGACCCCGATCGAGCAATCGACACCGTTACTCCACACTCACGTACGTAGGATCCGCGAGCGATGGGTTCACGTCGTCGGCGGTAGCGTTCGGCGCCACCCGCCCCTGAGCTACTCGCGGCCGGGATTCGCGAGGCCGAGGCGGTGCAGCATCTTGTGGATCGACATGCGGTCGATGCCGGCCGCGCGCGCCGCGGCGGAGATGTTGCCGTCATGCTGGGCGAGCAGGCGCGAGATGTAGCGACGCTCGAACTCGCTGATGACGTTCTGCTTCGCGTTCTTGAACGGGATGCCGACATCCACGGGGACGGTCATCGACGCATCGGACGCGGTCGCGGTCTGCGAAGGCGTGGGGGTGAAGGTCGGTTCCTTCGCGGGCGTGCTCGACGCAGCGGGCGCGCGGCGTAGCGAATCCTCGTTCTCCGGCGACTCGGCGAGCAGCACGGCGCGCTCGATGACGTTGCGGAGCTCGCGCACGTTGCCCGGCCAGTCGTGGCGGGTCATGAGGTCGATGGTCTCCTGCGCGATCGAGGCAAGCTCGCCACCCGGCGTCGTCGCCATGATGTGCTCGATGAGGAGCGGCAGGTCGTCCTTGCGTTCGCGCAGCGGCGGCACGTGGACACGCGCGACGGCGAGCCGGTAGTACAGGTCCTCGCGGAAGCGGCCGCGGTTCACCTCGACGCCGAGATCACGGTTGGTCGCGGCGACGACACGGATATCGACTTCCTGCGTCTTCGCCCCGCCGACGCGTCGCACTTCCTTGCGCTCGAGGACGCGCAGGAGCTTGGGCTGCATCGCGAGTGGGAGCTCGCCGATCTCGTCGAGGAACACCGTACCGCCGTGCGCGCGCTCGAAGGCCCCGGCGTACGAAGTGCTCGCGCCGGTGAACGCGCCGCGCTCGTGACCGAAGAGCTCGCTCTCGATCAGGTTCGGTGGAATCGATCCGCAATCGAGGACGACGAAGGCCCCCTTCGCGCGCGGCGAGTGGTCGTGCAGGGCCTCGGCCACGAGCTCCTTGCCCGCGCCCGTCTCGCCGGTGACGAGGACGGTGGTGTCCGTGCGCGCGAGCTTCTCGAGCCGCGCGAACAGCTCGCGCATCTTCACCGAGCGCCCGATCATCGAGCCGAAGCGATCTTGATCCGAGAGCTCGATCTCGACGGAGTCGCCGAGGGGCTCGAACTTCATGCGCGTCTGGCCGAGGGCGATCTGCGCCCCGGGCTGGAGGTACACGTCGTTGATGCGAAGCTGCGAGACGTACGTGCCGTTCGTCGAGTCGAGGTCACGCAGGCGGTAGCCACGGTCGTCGAGCCGGATCTCGCAGTGGATGCCCGAGACCTTCGAGTCGGTGAGCTGGACGTCGTTGCCGCGGCGGGCGCCGATGCGAATGACGGACGCCTCGATATCGCGCACCAGTCCAGCATCGGGACCGGCTGTGACCTCGATGCGACAGCGACGGAGGCGCGCGGACGTCGCCCGGCCACCGATGTATGTGACCCACGTGCCCGACCTCAGGTCGTCGACCGGCATCCGGGCGGGCACGTTATCACAGGGCCGAGATCGGCCCCGGGAGTGGCGTCGAGCCGAGACGATCGTGAGGCCAGCGAGAAGGCCCAGATCCCGCCTCGCCACCTGCCCCCGCGGGTTCTATCCTCGAACACCTGCAGCTGCATCTCGACGGCCAACTCGTCGAGCACGGAGGTTGCAAGAAAGGGAGCCGTGCCGAGAAAACAGCGATTCAAGCCCAGCCGCAAGTCCAAGCTCGCCGACGGCACGGCCCCGCTCGTGCCCGTCACGCCGCCCGCGCCCATCTCCACCACGTCGCCGCCGAACCTGTCGAGCGAGCCACCGTTCAGGCCGGTGCGCGGCCGCGACGCCGTCATCGACGACTGATCAGGTCCGGTACGAACGACGAAGGCCTCGCGCTGGAGAGAGCGGCGAGGCCGGTCTCGGTTCTGGATCGAACGCGCTAGTGCTCGGCTTGCTTGGGCGTCGCCTCGAGCCGGCGATAGATCGAGCGGCGGTCGATGCCGAGGATGTGAGCCGCCTGGGTCTTGTTGCCACCAACGGCCGCGAGGACCTGGCGCACGTAGCGGTGCTGCATCTCGTCGAGGGTCAACATCTGCGCGGGCGACGACGTGGAGATCTCGATCCGGGTGCTCTTGTGCTCGGTGACCTTCGTCGGGAGATCTTCGACCCCGATCTCGGAGCCGCGCGAGAGCGCGACGGCCCGCTCGATGTAGTTCTCGAGCTCGCGAACGTTGCCCGGCCAGTCGTAGTCCATGAGGAGCTGGGCGGCCTGCCGCGAGAACCCCGACAGGAACTTCCCCTTGCCGGCCGCGGCGCGCTGCATGAAGGACGTCGCGAGCGCGAGCACGTCACCCGTGCGCTGGCGCAACGGCGGCACGGTGATGGCAACCACGTTGATCCGGTGGAACAGATCCTCGCGGAACCGGCCCTCCTCGACCTCCGTCTCGAGCTCGCGATTCGTGGCCGCGATGACCCGGGCCTCGAACGGCAGCTCCTCGTCGCCGCCGACGGGCCGGACCGTCCGCTGCTGGAGCACGCGCAGGAGCTTCGCCTGCATCTCGAGCGGCATCTCGCCGATCTCGTCGAGGAGGATCGTCCCCGTGCCCGCCTGGAGGAAGAGCCCATCGCGTGCCGTCTTCGCGTCCGTGAACGCGCCCCGCACGTGACCAAACAGCTCGCTCTCGAGGAGCGCGGCCGGCATCGCGCCGCAGTTGATGGCGACGAACGGTTGGCCCCGCCGCGTGGGCGACAGGGAGTGAAGCGCGCGCGCGACGAGCTCCTTGCCCGTGCCGCTCTCGCCCGTGATGAGCACGGTCGCGTCGCCCGGCGCCACGCGACGGATCACGTGACCGAGCTCGCGGACCGCTGACGACTCGCCGACGATGCCCTCGATCGGCCCCTCGGCGATCTTCTCGACGGTGAGCCGCTTCACCTCGCGCTGGAGGGCGAAGTGCTCGAGCGCCCGGTCGATCGCCAGCGCGAGCGTGTCCGCCTTCACCGGCTTCGTGATGAAGTCATACGCACCAGCGCGCAGGGCGGCGATCGCGATGTCCAGGCGCCCGTAGCCCGTCAGCACGAGCGGCGCGATGTCGGGGTACCGGGCATAGAGTTGCTGGCAGACCTCGATGCCGGTCATGCCCGGCATCTGGACGTCCGTGACGACGACGTCGACGGGGTCGCGGCGCAGATAGTCGAACGCAGCCGTTCCGCTCAGGACCGCATCGCACTGATATCCGCGCTTCCGAAGGACGTCGCGCAGGAGGAGCGCGGTGTCCTCTTCGTCATCGACGACGAGGATCCGGGCATTCGTGTGCGTCACCTCGGGCATGGACCCACCATAGCCGCCGCCTCGGGATTTCGATGAGCCCGACGAGTGAGCGTTACGTGAGACTCGGTGGGCTCGGGCGCGGAGATCCGCCGGCGCACCAACCGGCGGGCACACGCGCGTCAGCCTGGCCGCCCGACGCCACCTCGCCCGCCACATTGGCAGCGAGCGGCTGGTGCGGCGCATGTGGGTGCGCAGGCTTACGATGGGCGCGCGCATTGCTATCCTTGCCCGCATGTCGGCGGTGCAATCCCTCCTGCGCGTGATGGCCCTGCGGGATGCCGAGGCGATCGTCCTCGAAGCGGGCCGCGTGCCCACCCTGCGCCGGCGGGGCCAGGCCGAGCCCCTCGCCATGCCCGCGCTGGAGGCGACGCTCCTCGCGGAGTTCGCGGCGCCCCTGCTCGGCGACAAGCGCGTGGAGGACGGGCGTGCCCCACGCTGGGCGTGCCCATCGAGCCCGTGCCGGTGCTGTTCGCGGGCCTCCTCGACGCGCACGGCACGAAGGGACCGGCGGAGGTGCCGGCTCGG
>JALHPV010000156.1 GCA_022842285.1 Kofleriaceae bacterium | reverse complement strand
GGCGACGCCGCAGAGCACCATGATCGCGCCGTCGAGCACGCGGAGCGAGCGCTCGACTTCGACGGTGAAGTCGACGTGGCCCGGGGTGTCGATGATGTTGATGTGGTGCTGCGCCTTGATCGGCGAGCCGGGGACGGCCATGACGGCCTTCGCCTTCGCGTCGGGCGGCCACTGGCAGAACGTCGCGGCGGACTGGATGGTGATGCCGCGCTCGCGCTCGAGCTCCATCGAGTCCATCTTCGCGCCGACGCCATCCTTGCCCTTCACCTCGTGAATCGCGTGAATGCGCGCGGTGTAGAACAGGATCCGCTCCGTCAACGTGGTCTTGCCACTGTCGATGTGAGCCGAGATTCCGATGTTTCGGACTTTGGACAGGTCGGTCAGCATAAAGGCGCGGGATTGCTACCGTGGGCAGCGCGCTATTGCAAGGGTCCCGTACGGGCACGGGTAAGCTAAGATGCGTCGGGAATTTCGTGAGTCATCTCGACGACAACCGAGCGGCGGAGCTCGTCTCGGGGACGTTGTCGGCCAAAGAGCTAGCTCTGGCCGAGACTCACCTGGCCGGATGTCGAGACTGCCGGGCCCTCGTGGCGGCCCTGGCCTCGGATCCTCCGGACGACTCGGACGCGGCCACCGCACCGGTCGACAAGCTCACCCCCTCCCAGGTGGGCTCTCAGGGCGGACAGCTCCGGCCGGTGCGGGTCTTCGCGGTGGGCGATCGGGTGGGGCGCTATCTCGTGCTGTCCACCCTGGGGGCCGGTGGCATGGGCGTCGTCTTCTCGGCGTACGATCCGCAGCTCGATCGCAAGGTGGCGCTGAAGCTCCTGCGCGCCGGCACCCGGATCAACTCCAAGGATGCACGTGCCCGGCTGCGGCGCGAGGCCCAGGCCATCGCCCAGCTCTCGCATCCCAACGTCGTCGCGGCCTACGACGTCGGCGCCACGGACGACGGCGACCTCTACATCGCGATGGAGTTCGTCGAGGGCGACACCCTCACGAAGTGGCTCAAGGCGTACCCCCGGACGTGGCGCGAGATCATCGACGTGTTCTTGCAGGCCGCGCGTGGGCTCGTGGCCGCGCACTCCGTCGGCTTGCTGCACCGCGACTTCAAACCCGACAACGTGCTCGTCGGCGGCGATGGGCGCGTGCGCGTGACGGACTTCGGCCTCGCGCGCTCCGTGCTGGCGCCCGACGACGGCGTCAAGGGCGGCGGCGACACCGCCACGTTGAACGCGGACCTCACCGCGACGGGCACCGTGCTCGGGACGCCGCGGTACATGGCTCCCGAGCAGCAGTACGGCCCCGACATCGACGCGCGCGCCGATCAGTTCAGCTTCTGTGTCGCCCTGTACGAGGCGCTGTACGGCTCGCATCCGCTGCCGGGCGCGTCGAGCGTCTCGATGCTGGAGTCGAACGAGAAGGCGGCCGCACCGCCGGAAGCGGCGAGGGTGCCGAGCTCGATCGGACGCGCGGTGATGCGGGGCCTCGAGCGCGAGCGGGCGAAGCGGTTCCCGACGATGGCGGCGTTGATCTCCGAGCTCGTACCGCCGCCGCCGCGCGCGCCGGTGCGGCTGGCCGTGATCGTGGCCGGGGGCGTGGCCCTCGTGGGGACGGCGGTCGCGGCCATGGTGATGACGCGCCCGACGACCGAGCGAGAGCGCCCGCTGTCGACGGACATCGGTCCGCTCATCGAGCAGCTCAACCGCCTCGAGGCCGAGAAGAACGCGCTCCGGAAGGCACTCGAGAGTCGACCGACGATCGAGCAGATCCAGGAGCTGATGAAGGCGATCTCGGTCAAGGACGAGAAGATCAAGCAGCTCGCAGAGCAGATCATCGCGCTCACCGATCAAGCGAATCCGCCACCGAAGCCGGCCGTGAAGCCCGAGCCCTCGATCGACGAGCGGTCCACGCAGGCCCTCGAGCAGGTGCACTTCGATCTCGAGGGCTGCTTCAAGGAGTGGCACGAGCGCGTCGGGGGCGGCGACATCATGGCGGACCTGCGGATCCAGGTCAGCGTGGGCCGCGACGGCAAGGCCACCGATACCGTGCCGATCAAGTTTCCCGACGAGGTGCTCCGCTTCTGCGTGACGGCAAACGTGGAGCGCGTGCAGTACCCCACGAGCGACCTGCTGCTCACCTTGCGGGTCGACGTGGGGTGGCGGGCCGGGCTGCTGACGACGGCCGCGCGGGTCGTCGGGCGGTTCGAGCCGACGGACTATCGGCCCGATCTCTAGCCATGCGCGCCACCTTGGCTGTCCTCCTGGCCGTGACGGGCGTCGCCGAGGCCCAGCGCATCGCCGTGCCCACCGCGCCCCCGGCCTCCCCCGAGCGGCGGCGCATCGACGACATCATCTACCTCGAGCGCTGTCGCGGCGGCTGCACCATCACGAGCGGCGACACCGACTCGCGGACCATGACGTCGCTCGTGCCGCAGGGGCCGAGGTCGCAGTCGTTCCTCGGCGAGTTCACGAACGCGATGGGCACGAGCGGGCCGGCGGCCGATGCCGAGTGGAGCGCCCTCGTGAGCTGCGTCCGCGAGGTCTACTCGCCGTATGCGGTCACGGTCACCGACGTGAAGCCGTCGCCGTCGGAGAGCTACCACCTCGCGCTCGTCGCCGGCAGCCCGCAAGACATCGGCTATCCGCCCCGCACGCTCGGCGTGGCGCCGCTCGCGAATGACTGCTCGCCCTTGTCCAACGCCATCTCCTTCACGCTCGCGAGTGCGCACGCCGGCGATGCGTTCGAACGCATGCGCGAGCTCTGCTGGACGGTCACGCAGGAGAGCGCGCACGCGTTCGGTCTCGACCACGCCTTCGAGTTCGTCGACGGCTCGAGCGCGTGTAACGACCCGATGACCTATCGGAAGGATTGCGGAGGCCAGAAGTTCTTCCGGAACCTCGCCGCCCGCTGCGGCACCGATCAGCTCGCACCGTGCCAGTGCGGCCAGACCCAGAACGCGCATGCCAGGCTCGTCGGGGTGTTCGGGGAAGGCGAGCCGATCACGCCGCTGCCCACGATCGAATGGAACCCGCCGCCCGCGGCCGGTGCCGAGCTGCCGCCCGAGCTGGTCGCGATCGCGGCCTCGGCGCGCGGGGTCGCCGCCGTCGAGCTCGTGGTGAATGGCACCGTATGGGCGAGCGTGCCCGGCACCGCCTTTGGCGACGCTGGCCAGCCGCCCGCGCAGTACACCGTCATGGTGCCCGCCGAGCTGCCCGACGGCATCGTGGATGTCGCGCTGCGAGCCCGCGAGGATCTCGGCCGCTTCACCGACACCCCGATCGTCACCCTCCAGAAGGGGGAGCCCTGCACCTCGGCGGCGACGTGTGCGACCGGCCAGCAGTGCGAGGCGGGCCGCTGCTTCTGGGCGGCGCCGACCGGCACGCTCGGCGATGCGTGCGAGTTCGCACAATCCTGCGAGAGCAACGTCTGCATTGCCGCCACGTGCACGCAGGCGTGTGATCCCGCCGGGCCGAACGGGGCTGCCGGCCTTCCGGGGTGCCCTCCGGGCTTCACGTGCGCCGCCGCCGGCACCCTCACGAACCACTGCGTCATCGAGCCGGCCGGCTGCTGCAGCGCGACGAACAGCCAGCCACCGTGGTTCTTCGTGGGCGCGTTCGCGCTTTTCGGTATTCTCCGGCGTAGATGCGTTTCTCGCTGCTCGTCCTCGCGCTCCTGACCTCGCCCGCAGCGGCCGATACGCAGCAGCATCCGATGGGGAACGGAGGCTACTGCGGTACGCAGGATCCAGAACCCGGCGTGGTCTACGACCCGGCCCGCGTGCGCGCCGCCCCGACGACCCTGTTCCTGAACCGCTGTCCGGGTGGGTGCACCATCACGAAGGGCCGCCACGACGCGCCGAACAACGTCTCGAACAACACGGGCACGGGGCCGGGGCCGTTCACGTTCCAGGAGTTCCCGAACTACGAGGGCATGCGGGGCGCGGCTGCCGATCAGGAGTGGAACGAGATCGTCGCCTGCGTGCGCTCGATCTACAGCTACTACAACGTGAACGTCGTCGACACGCGGCCGGCGAGCGGCCCGTATCACATGTCGATCGTGTCGGGCACCAACGACTCGATCCAGTTCCAGGGCCAGGTGATGGGCCAGCTCCTGGGCCTCTCGGCGCTCTCGTGTGCCGGGCCCCTCGACAACGTCGTGTCGTTCGCCCTCGCCGACAATCACCGCAGCATCTTCCGGGGCGCTCCTCGCTACGTGAAGGAGATGTGCAACACGATCGTGCACGAGGCCGGTCACGCGTTCGGACTCGAGCACCAGTTCGAGTTCGATGACGGCAAGTCTGCGTGCCCCGATCCGATGTCCTACGACATCGGCATCTGCAATCCGCCGAAGCACTTCTTCCGCAACAAGAGCGCGAAGTGCGGCGGCGTCAGCCTCATGCCGTGCTCGTGTGCGATGCGGCAGAACTCGCATTCGAAGCTCGATGCCGCGTTTGGCAGCAAGACCTCCGAGATCGCGAACCCGACGGCGGCGGTCACCTTCAGTGGCAGCCCGCCGGGCACGCTCGGGGCCGTCGTCGCCGGGACCGCCGGCTCGGAGCGCGGCGTGGAGACGCTCTCGCTCATCATGAACGGTCACGTGTACGTGACGCAGGGCGGGGCGCCCTATGTCGGCGAGCTCGGTCAGGACCTGAACGCGCAGTACACGGTCGCGGTTCCGCCGGGCTTGCCGGACAGCATCTACGACCTCCAGTTCCGCGCCTGCGATGACCTCGAAAACTGCACCGACTCCGCGATCCTCACCGTGACCAAGGGGCCCGCGGGCGGCTGCACGAGCACCGAGGCCTGCGATACGGCGCAGGAGTGCCTCGATGGTCGCTGCACGTTCCTCCCGCCGACCGCCGAGGTCGGGGAGGAGTGCGAGGTCAACGAGCAGTGCCTCTCGGGGGTCTGTCGCGGCTCCGACACGACCAAGATCTGCACCGAGCAGTGCAACACCGAGGACGATCAGTGTCCCGGCGACCTCGCGTGTCAGCTCCCCGCGAACGAGACCGACCCCGCGAACGGCGTTTGCTTCTTCCCGCAGGACGAAGGGGGCTGTTGCAGCACCAACGATACCCCGCCATGGGGGGCATTCGTGCTCGCGCTCGGACTCGCCGGGCTCATCAGGCGTCGTCGCGCTTAGGACCGATTCGAACCCTCCTCCGTGGTGTCGGCCAGCTGCGCGGCGGCGACGCTGCGGTGCTTGCGAAAGTCCGCGAGGACATCGTTGAACTCCGCGCCGAAGAGCATGGCGACGCTCGAGAGCCAGATCCAGGTCAGGAACGCGATCCCCGCGCCAAGCGTGCCGTAGGTCTTGTCGTAGCTGGCGAAGTTGTCGAGGTAGAGGCCGAACAGGGCGCTGAGCCCCAGCCAGAGCGTGACCCCAATGGCCGCCCCCGGCGTGAAGATGCGGAGGGGCGCCTGCGTGTTCGGGAGCCACTTGTACGTGATGGCCCAGACCGCCATCACGAGGACCCACGCGCCGAGCCAGCGCCCCACGCTCCACGCGGCGTCGAAGGCGTGGCCCAGACCGAAGCGGTCGGCCACGAAGTGCCCGATGGTGGGACCGGCCACGAGCAGGGTCATGGCGAGCACCAGGAGCACGGCGATCGCGAAGGTCACGCCGATGGCGATCGCCTGGCGGCGCAGGAACGAGCGCGTCTCCTGCTTGTTGAACATGGAGTTCAAGGCGCCCATGAGGGCGGCCGAGCCCCGGGACGCTCCCCACAGCGCGAACAGCGCGCCACCGATCGCGAAGCCCGAGCTCGCGGACGCCATGAAGCTCTTCACCGTCTCGGTGATGACGGACTTGAAGGCGTACGGCATACCAGCCGTGGCCAGGCGGACGCCCTCGAGAATGGTCTGGTCGTCGATCACCAGCAGGGCCAGCGTCACGACGAAGACCATCATCGGGAAGAGGGCGAGGATCGCGTAGTACGCCATCATGGCCCCGAGGTCGTCGATGGAGTCCTTGAGGCACTCCCTTCCGAGGGTCTTCAGGAAGCGCAGGACGACGTTCCCCCGCCGTGGATTGGAGAGCTCCGGGGCGCTCGCGCTCACCGGCGTGCTCTGGCGCCCGCCTACCACCGACGAGGCGCTGCGGGGATTGGCTTCCGATACCATGTGAATCTCGAAAAGCAGTGTGCGTGCCAGAAGTTGCGCAAAACGCGCAACGAACTGGATCGGGGAGTTGCCCCCCTGGCTGGTCCCCCAGCCAACCGCAACATCGAGGGCCTCAGACAACCCAAATACGCACTTCTGCGCAAACTGAACGTGGTACGCCGAGTGCTCTCGACAGTGCGCACCCATGATGCGTACAGCCCTGTTGTTGGTGGCAACTCTGGTTGCCGGATGCGTGAACGGAGAGGACGACGTCCTCGTCGGCGACAACTCCGGGAACGAAAACGAGCTCGCGGTGAACGAGATCGTCGCCCAGGGCGAGGTCCTGGTCGTGACGGCCTCGTCGCTCAACCTGCGAGCGACGGGAAGCACCAGCGCGGCGGTCGTTGGCTCCCTCCCCAACGGCACGAAGGTGACCTGTGCGGAGACGAGCGGCGGCAACGGCTGGGTGAAGGTCACCACGCCCAGCGGCACGGGCTGGGTGTTCGGTCGCTACGTCGTGCGCGAGAACGGCGACACGCCCGCGCCGCCGACCAACCCGAACCCTTCGAACCCGCCGTCGAGTGGTGGCACGTGCTCGCCGTCGCGCGCGAACGGTGTCATCACGTCGTTCCAGAAGGCCCTCCATGACTCGATCGCGTTCGCCGAGGGCACGCGCAATCACAGCAAGGACGGGTACGACGTCATGTTCTCGTTCCGCATCGCGGGCAGCTGCCAGAGCCACCCGAACCAGTGCCACCGCTTCGGCAACACGTGCTCGACGGCCGCCGGTCGCTACCAGTTCCTGATCAACACGTGGAGGGGCGTGGCGCGCGCCCGCAACTACGGCACGTTCGAGCCCGAGAACCAGGAGCGCGGCGCCGCGTACCTCATCTCGACCACGCGCCGCGTGAATGTCCCGCAGACGCGCGCGATGACGGCATCGGAGTTCTCGAACGCGATGTCGAAGCTGTCGTACGAGTGGGCGTCGTTGCCGCCGGGCCGCTACGGCCAGCCGAACAAGACCCAGTCGCAGATGCGCTCGATGTATTGCTCGATCGCCGGTTGCTAAGCCATGCAGCGCCGTACCCTCGCCTCCGTCATCGCGGTCGCACTCGCGGCCGGTATCACCGGGCTCGCTC
Organism: Kofleriaceae bacterium; assembly: GCA_022842285.1. GTDB lineage: Bacteria > Myxococcota_A > Polyangia > Haliangiales > Haliangiaceae > JABFXX01. Next base: position 8,899 of record JALHPV010000156.1, on the reverse strand, counting down.
TACGCTCGGAGTCGAAGACGACAACGTCCTCGCAGGTCACGAAGGCGACGGGTACGGAGCAGCAGGTGGTGCGCGCCGTGAAAGGGGCGCCCACCGTGACCGCGACGACGCAGGCAAAGGACGTCTCCGTCGATGACGTCATCGCGGCCGGCGAGGATGTCGGCACGGATCGCACCGACCTGCTCGTGATCGCCCTCGACTCCGAGGAGGCGGTGGTGGTCGCCGAGGCCGCGAATGCCCTCGTCTCGCGCAAGGCCATCCATGCGCTCCCCGCGCTCATGGAGCAGGACATTCCCAGCCGCCCGTGGGCAGCCCCGAGCGTCATCGACGCCATGGGCCGGCTCGCCGCCGAGGCGCCCCCGGCCCAGCGGGCCGATGTCGTCGATCACCTCGTGAAGCTCCTCGAGGTCGAGAAGCGCCGCGAGTCGGTGGAGGCTCTCGGCAACACGATCCAGATCTACGAAGCCCTCGGCCAGACCGGCGAGGCGAAGGCGATCGCGGCGCTCGAGCGCGAGCTCGTGGATCCGACCGTCGAGACGGCACCCAAGGTGGTGATCGTGCAGTCGCTCGTCGCCTTGAAGGCGGTGCAGAGCACGGAGCTCCTCGCGCGCGTGCAGGCCGAGGTCGCCGCGCTGCCGCCCGTCGATGGTCTCGAGGCCGAGCTCCGCCAGGATCTCCTAACCGTCCTCGGTGAAGCGCTGGTAGCCCTGTTGTGAGCATCCTCGCCGTCCTCGCCGCCGTCGGTGCGCAGGTCGGCGCGGTGGAAGTTACGTCGTCACGCTGGACGGCCGCCGGCGACATGATCATCACCGAGGTCGTCATTCGTACGGACGACGGGCAGACCATCTCCGTCACGCAACCGGGTGGCACCGTCGACGGCATTGGCATGTCGCTGTCTCACGGCACGCTGCCGCTTCACGAGGGGGACCGCGTCTCGCTCGTCCCGCAGCGTGGTGGCTATCGCGCGGAGCGGCTGCAAGATCGCACCGCCCGCGTGAGGCCGGCGACGGGCACCGCTCGCACGGGCGTGCAGCGCACCTCGCGCAGCTTGCGTCCGCTCTATCACGCGTCGGGCTGCATGGCCTTCACGCTCGTGGGCGGGACGGACGCCATCGCTGGTGACGGTGAGTGGAATGCGTTCCACGAGGCGTTCACGGCGTGGGAAGACGCCTCCTCGGCCGAGGCCTGCGGGAAGGTCACGCTCGGCAGTGTCACCGCCGCGACCGCCACCGAAGGGCGCGATGGCCTCAACACGATTCGGTTTCGCGACGACACGTGGTGTCGCCCGGCGACGCCGACCGAGCCCGAGGTCTGTCACTCGCCCGACGCCGTCGCCGTGACGCGCGTCCTCTTCGTCGACAACCCGAACGATCCACGCGACGGCGAGATCATCGAGGTCGACATCGAAGTGAATGCCGTCGACTTCATGCTCTCCCTCGATGCGCGCGCCGGCACCATCGATCTCGCGAGCGCCGCGGCCCACGAGATCGGCCACGCGCTCGGCCTCGATCACAACTGCGGGGTCTCCAACGGCGTGTGGCCCGCGGGTCTCGACGGCGAGCTCGTCGAGAGCTGCGAGGACGCGCCCCCGGAGCTCGTGGCCGCGACGATGTACTTTCAGGTCCCGCCCGGCACCACGACGATGCGTACGCCCGAGGCGGCCGACACGGGCGGGCTGTGCTCCGTCGTCGGTGAAGCCTGCCGCGACGAGATCACGGGGGGCTGCAGCACGGGGGCGGGGGCCGGTCCGCTCCTCGGGCTCGCGTTGCTCGCGCTACGCGCTCGCCCGCGCCGGAACACGCTCCAGCGGACCTAGAATTCGCTGCAGGTGCTCGCCGAGCGTGGCGGCGGTGTAGGGCTTGTCGAGGAAGCCGGCCGCACCGTTCGCGAGGAGCTCCTGGGCCTCCGCCTCGACCGCATAGCCGGAGGCGAGCAGCACGGGACACCGCGTCATCTCGCGCAGCCGCTTGAAGCACTCCGCACCGCCCATCACCGGCATCGACATGTCGAGGAGCACGAGCGAGACGTCGTTGCCGCGTTCCTTCATCAGATCGACCGCCACGGCGCCGTTCTCGGCGAGCAGCACCTCGAGGCCGAAGCGCCCGAGCATGCGCTTCGCCATATCTCGTACGAGCGGCTCGTCATCGACGACGAGGACCCGCATCACCTTGCGAAAGCGGTCGGAGATCTTCTTCGCCGGCTTGGGCGCGGCCACCTCGGAGACGACGGGGATGTAGAGCCGGAAGGTGGAGCCGGTGCCGGGCGTCGACTCGACCTCGATCGCGCCGGCATGCGCCTGCGCGACGCCATACACCATCGCCAGGCCGAGCCCCGTCCCCTTGCCCTGCGGCTTGGTGGTGAAGAACGGCTCGAAGATGCGCGCGCGGGTCGCCTCGTCCATGCCGGCGCCGGTGTCGGTCACCTCGATCGTGCCGTAGCGGCCGGGCGCGATGTGCAGGCGCTCGGCGTGGGCGGCGTCGACGGTGATGGCGCTGGTGGCGATCGTCAGCTGGCCCGCGCCATCGATCGCGTCCGCGGCGTTCACCGACAGGTTCACGAGCACCTGACCGAGCTGCGCCGAGTCGCCCTCGATCACGACACGCGCCGAGCCGACGCGTGCGATCTGCACCGACTTCGGCAACGTGCGCCGGAGGAGCGGGACCATCTGATCGATGATCGTGTCGAGCTCGACCTGATCGCGGCGGTACTGGCCCTTGCGGCTGAACGCGACGAGGGCATGGGTGAGGGCGGCGCCGCGCTGCGCTTCGCGACAGATGCTGGCGAGGTCGTCCTGCTGTACAGGATCCGTGGCCGATTCGCGCATCAGCTCGCCGAGCCCCAGGATGCCGGCGAGGATGTTGTTCATGTCGTGGGCGAGCCCCGCGGCGAGCGTGCCGACGGCCTCCATGCGCTGCGCATGGATGAACTGATCGCGCAGGTTCTCGGCGGAGACGCGGCTGCGCTCGGCGTTGACGATCGCGCGCCGTGCGTAGACCTGGAAGGAGATCGCCATCACGCAGCACGCGAAGGCGCACACAACGACCATCGCGGTATCGGGATGACCGAGCGAGACGTGCACCGGCACCCACGTCACGAACAGCGAGACCACGAGGCCCACGCACCAGCGCGTGTCGATCTGGAGCGAGAGGCTCACGAGCCCGAGCATCAGGGGGATCGCGAGGGACGGGTTGCCCGTGACGGCCTCGGTCACGAGGGTGTTGAACGGCGGGGCGAGCCCGACCAGTCCCAGGGCGAGATGCGCATGCCTCAGCGCGATGCGGTCCTTGCGGGTGGCGACCAGCAGGGCGGCGATGACGGCGCAGAACGCCAGGTTGACGACATAGATGTAGGCGGGGATGGGGACCCCGACCGGCCCCGTCACGACGAGCGAGGTGAGCAGGGCCACCAGCACCAGCACCGCCCCGAGCTGAACGCGTTCGAGGGCGATCTGGCGCAGTCGCGTGTCGATCGCTGGCTCGAGTGCCACGGGCATCGTGGCTAATGACATCGACCGGATCGCGGTCGTTGGGAGTGGCGCGCCCAGCAGGAGTCGAACCTGCGGCCTCAGACTTAGAAGGTCCGTGCTCTATCCAGCTGAGCTATGGGCGCCCTTCGGGGGGCACTATAGGTTAGGTTCCGCTCAAATGCGGACGATGATCGTACTCGTGGCGGGCTTGCTCGCCGGCTGCAAGAGCGACACCGGTGCGGCGGACGAGGTGGCCCGGGAGGCCGCCGCCGAGATGAAGCGCAAGGAGGCCGCGGGTGGGGTGGCCAAGGTCCAGAAGGCGCCCGTGGCCGAGGGTGTCGCCATCCCCTGCGAGCGGCTGATCGCTCCCGACAAGTTCACCGAGGTGCTCGCCGAGGTCGCCCCGCTCACGGTGCGCGACAACACCAAGGCGAACGTCCAGACGAACGCGGCGTGCGAGCTGATCCGCGGCGGCGAGAAGCTGACGATGGCCCAGCAGGCCGAGAAGCGGAAGAAGGAGGCCACCCTGGGGGTGCTGCCCGGCGACGTTCTCTGCTACGTGCACGCGGTTTGCTCGACGATCGAGACCGCCGAGCGGTTCCGTAAGTCCTGCTCCAAGCTGGGGGCCAGCAACGACGAGTCGATGGGCACGTTTGCGTGCATGCAGGTCGTGCCAACGGGCGCCAAAGACCCGGTGGTCTTTCACTTTTTCGACGAAGACACCAAGTGCATCTTGAAGGTCGGCGGCGGCCCGAGCATGACCGACAACGACCTGATCCGGAAGTGCGCCCAGACCGCGCGCGACACCATCGGCCCCGACCAGATCAAGACCGACCCCCTCCCTCCCCCCCCCGACAGCGGGTCCGGGTCGGGTGTGGGATCCGCCACGGAATAGCGGGTAGCCCCGCGGAGATTCGCGACAAGGCCCTGGCCGTGCCTATACTTCGGACCTCGAGGAGAGGACCCGATGAAACAATGGCTAGCTTGCGCACTCGTCGCTGCATTCGCGACGGGCTGCCCCGAAATCGAGCTCGACGAGGGTGAAGGCGTCGACGATCCGCCGACTGGCGGACCCATCGTCGAGTTCGACCCCAGTGCGCGCATCATTCCGTTCCCCAACAACCTGTTGCTCGACCGCTCGACCGGCAAGGTGAACCTGCCGGCGCAGTGCGGTGAGACTCCGACCGCCCAGGCGATCCGCGAGGGCGTCATCAACAAGCTCGACGGCTTCGCGACGTATCAAGCGTCGCTGACGGCGACGTTCACCACCGCGGTCTCGGCCGAGTCGATCGGCACCAACGTCGTGCTGTACAAGCGCGCGTCCGGTGGCGTCGCGGTTCCGGCCGCCGATGCGATGTCGGTGTCGACGCTGCTCATCCCGAGCATGACCACGCGCTTCGACGCGAGCTGCGCGAACCCGACTGCGATCCCGCAGCTCATCATCGTTCCGCTCGCCCCGCTCGATCAAAAGTCGACCTACACGGTCGGCATCTTGGCGGGTGCGGAGACGGCGACGGGGGAGGCTCTCGGCCCGTCGTTCGTGTGGGCGCTGGTACGCCAGGCCACGAACCCGGTCACCGTCGCCGCGGACGGCATGACCATCACCGCCGAGAACACGCCGCTCGATCCGCTCGATCCGGCGGACCAGGCGACGCTCCTCGGCATCGACCTCCTGTGGAAGGCGCACGCGCAGGCGGTCGGCTTCCTCGAGCAGAAGGGTCATGCCCGCAACAGCCTGCTCATCGCGTGGGACTTCAACACGCAGACGACGACCGATCCGCTCGACCCGTCGGTCGCGGACTCGCTCGCGTCGATGATCCCTGACGGCCCGTTCACCGGTCCTCCGGACGCCAACGGCGCGCCCCGAGGCACCGCGCCGATCCCGGTCTCGCTCGCGCCGGGTGCGCCGGGCAGTCCGGCCCGTCAGCAGTACCCGTTCCTCATCTGCGACCAGGGCGTCCCGCCGGCCAGCGTGCCTGCCGAGCCCAACCCGACGCAGTGCTTCCTGAAGCTCCTCACGTCGGCGCTCGCCGGCGCGGCGGGCGGCCCGGGGCTCGCATGTAACTCGGCCCAGACGTGTGGTCAGTCGCTCGCGGCCGGGACTCAGGTCTGCGCACGCCTCGGCTGCGCGACGATCGGCGTCATGTACCAGGCGGGCCTGTCGTCGCGGCAGTACCAGAGCGAGGTGACGAACCCGCTCGCTGGTGGTCGCGCCATCCCCGGTCAGTTCGCCAACGACCCGATCCGTCCCACGTTCGTGAAGGACGAGGTGATCGAGGCCTTCATCTTCCAGCCGGCCTCGGCGGCTCCGGCCAATGGTTATCCGACGGTGCTCTTCCAGCACGGTCTCGGCCAGCAGAAGTCGAACGTGTTCGCGATCGCCGGTGGGCTCGCGGGCGCGCCGGGCTTCGCGACGGTCGCGATCGACGCGGTGGCCCACGCCTCGCGCGCGGTGCGCATCAACAACACGGGGACCTGCGCGGACGTCAACGGTGTGCCGCCGTCCCCGCTCAACGCGTCGCCCTGCTACGCGCCCTTCCTCTCGCCGGATCTTGGCGCGACGCGCGACAACATCCGCCAGACGGTCCTCGATCAGCTCGGCGTCATCAAGGCGCTGAAGAGCTGCAGCGGGGCAGCGTGTGGCGGCTTCGTCGCCGATGACGAGCACATCATGTACGCGGGCCAGTCGCTCGGCGGCATCATGGGCAGCATCACCGCCGCCGTCTCCGACGACGTCACGGCGTCGGTGCTGAACGTCCCCGGCGTCGGCTGGGTCGACATCCTCGAGAACACGGAGACGCTCGCGATTCGCTGCAACCTCGTCGACGGTCTCATCCGCGCCGGCATCCTCACCGGCGACGTCTACAACACCCAGGGCACGCCCGATCCGGCCGACGACACCGGGCTCTGCACGACGCCCGCGTGGAAGACGCAGCCGGGCTACCGCACGTTCTCGGCGATCGGTCGCTGGGTGCTGGACTCGGCCGACCCGGCGAACTTCGCCAAGAAGCTCGCGCCGCGCCGCTTCATGATCCAGCAGGTCGTGGGCGACACCGTCGTCCCGAACATCGCGACGGAGAACGGGGCGAAGCTGACCGGCCTGTTCGCGATGGTGGGCGATGCCGACCCGGCCGCCTCGGCGTCGCTGGCGCCGTCGGCGGATGTCTTCAACGACGCGATGACGAGCAAGTACATCCGCTACACGACGCTCCCCGCCGATGCGGCCACGAGCTTCCCCGGCAATACGTTCTCCCACGGCTCGCTGCTCTCGCCCGCCACGTCGACGCCTGACGGCGCCCTCGCGACGGCGCGCATGCAGACCGACGCCGGCTACTTCCTGCTGGTCAACCAATAGCCTCGAGGCACCCCCATGAAGCACATGAACAAGCTCCTGCTAGGTGCCCTGAGCCTCCCGCTCGGTGCCAGCCTCGCCTCGGCGAACGCCTTCAACATCAACGAGCACGATGCGCGCGCCTCGGGCCGCGCCAACGCGACGGCCGCCACCAACACGACGGCGTCGTCGGTGATCTTCAACCCGGGCGGCATCGCGGTGAGCGAAGGCGTCCAGGTGGCCATCGGCACCGGCGTCTACTTCGCCAGTGGCTCGTACGAGGACTCGAGCGGCATGAAGACCGAGACGGACTCCGATCCGTCGGTGGTGCCGAGCATCTACGCGACCGGCCGCATCAATGACCTGGTCGGCGTTGGCGTCGGCTTCCACCTGCCGTTCGGCCTCGCCGTGTCGTGGCCCGATGGTCACGCGCAGTCCGACGTCATCCAGGATCAGACGCTCCGCACGTACTACATCACGGCCGCCGTCGGTCTGAACCTCGACAAGTACGTGCCGGGCCTCTCGCTCGGTGGCGGCATCGATCTCGTGCCGGCGACGGTCCAGCTCGAGAACACGCTGAACTTCGGCGAGGTCCAGGGCACGGCAAAACTCGGCGGCGATGCCTTCGGCGTCGGCGCGCGCGCCGGTGTCATGTACTCGCCGCCGCAGGTGAAGCAGCTGCACGTCGGCGTGATGTACCGCAGCCCCGTCTCGCTCGACTTCGAGGGCAACGGTGACTTCGACATCGTGCCGCCGTTCCGCGATCAGCTGCCGCCCGACGGCGCGATCTCGACGTCGATCACGATGCCGCAGTCGGTGTGGGGCGGCATCGCCGTCGATCCCATCCCGGAGCTGCAGATCGAGGCCAACGCGGTGTGGATCGACTGGAGCGCCTTCAAGACCCTCGCGATCAACCTGCCCGACGGCTCGCAGACGGTCTCGCCGCAGAACTACGAGGACAAGGTCACGTTCCGCGTCGGCGCCGAGTACAAGATCGGCTCGAAGGCTGCGGTGCGCGCGGGCTTCGTCTACGACCCGACGCCGATCCCACCGGAGACCCTGACCGCTCGCCTCCCCGATATCGATCGCACGAACGTGTCGCTCGGTGGCAGCTACGCGTTTGGCAACTACGGCATCCACGCGGGCCTCCTCTGGGTCACGCCCGGTGAGCGCGAGACGTCGGACGAGCCGTTCATGCCGGCCTTCAAGGGCACGTACGGCGTGCAGGCGCTCGTGACCTCGCTGATGCTCACCGGCCACTTCGGCGGGAAGTAGCAGTTACACGAGCTGCGGCTCGATGAGCGCGATGCGCTTCCAGGCCCCGGAGCGGAAGCGCAGCGCCAGGAGCCCCGCGAGGGCTCCGATGTACCCGACGACGACGAGCATCGCGCCGACGGGACCACCGTCCCAGACGTCGACCACGACGTAGGCGGCGGGCAGGAACACGGCCCACGCCAGGACCAGGCGGGCGGCCATGGTCCAGGTCGTGTCGCCGGCGGCGCGGAGCGTCTCGGACAGCGTCATGCACGTGGCGTCGAAGAGCTGCCAGGCCGCACTGATGGCGAGCATGGTGACGCCGACGGCGACGAGGTTACCGCCGGTGCCCCCGCTATCGAAGAGCCCGAGCAGCGTGCGCGGAGCGACGAAGTACAGCGCACCGACCAGGCCCATCCACGACATCGTGCAGATGAGCGTGATCTTCACGTGGCCGCCGACCTCGTCCTTGTGGCCTGCGCCGATCGATTGCCCGGCGAGGATGGCGCCCGCCGACGCGAGCCCGAAGGCCGGCATGAACGCGACGGAGTTGATGGCGATTACGACGTTCAGGGCCGCGACGGGCACATCGCCGAGGCCCGCGAGCATGACGTTCACGAAGACCTGAAACGCCGCGAACTCGGCGAAGTAGTTGAGGCCGTTCGGCAGCCCGAAGCGCACGACGCGCAGAAGCTCGCGCACGGAGAGCCCGAGCTTGCTAGGCCGCGGCGCCTTGATCCCGACGCGGCGCCAGAACACGACGATCATGAAGATGGCGCCGACCCAGCTCGCGATGCTCGTCGAGAGCGCCGCTCCCTGCACGCCCATCGCCGGGAAGCCCCAGTTTT
>JALHPV010000155.1 GCA_022842285.1 Kofleriaceae bacterium | reverse complement strand
CGAGGGCGCCCGCGACGAGGCGGCGCGAGCGGCGCGGCGATGCCACCGCGGGCGTCGGCGCGAGCGCGCTCTCGAGGGCGTCTCGAAGCGCGCAGGCATCGGCGAAGCGGGCCGTGGCCGCTCTCCGGACGGCGCGATCGATGATGGGGACGAGGGGAGGCGGCACGGCGGGCGCGACGCTGGCGATGGAGGGCGCATCGGCGTCGACCGTGTCCGCGCGCGGCACGGTTCCGTCGGGCATGCCGAAGGGGTGACGCCCCGCGAACAGCTCCCACAGCACCACGCCGAGCGAGTACACGTCGGAGGCGGCGGTGAGCGGCTCGCCCCGCCAGGCCTCGGGTGACATGTAGCGCGGCGTCCCCATGCGCGTGCCGACGATGGTGAGGCCGAGCGGCGAGGCGGGCAGGAGCGGGGCCGCCCCGACGAAGGTGATCGTCGACACCGAGCCCGCGGGGACGGGCAGGGACGTGGGCATGGGCGCGGGCTCGGCGGGCGCAGGGACAACCTCGTCGGCGTCGCCCGCGCCGAGCTTGGCGAGTCCGAAATCGAGCAGCTTCACGGTGCCATCGACGCCGAGGATCGCGTTGGCGGGCTTCACATCCCGATGCAACACGCCCTGGGCGTGGGCCGCGGCGAGCCCACGCGCCAGGTCGCGCGCGATGGCCACCGCGCGATCGAGCTCCACCGGGGCCACGAGCTTATCGAGGGGCGTGCCCTCGACATACTCGGATACGAGGTACGGGTGTCCCGCGTGCTCCCCCGTGCGGTAGACGGTCACGACGTTGGGGTGCTTGAGTCGGGCAATGGCTCGCGCCTCCCGCGCGAACCTCTCGCGGGCGTCGGGGTGGGCGTGAATGGCGCCGATCATCTTGATCGCCACGAGGCGATCGAGCGTGCGATCGCGAGCGAGGAAGACCTCCCCCATGCCTCCCTCCCCGAGGGGACGCACGATCTCGTACTCGCCGATCTCGGCCGGGGCCGTCACCGCGCTGGTTCTATCGCGAGTACCTCACCGAGAGCGACTACGCACCGGGTCTCGATGGCAGATCCGTGACCGATGGCGATATGGTGGCCGTCGTGAGCGACGCGGCGACCCCCTCGTATGCGCTCGGCGTGGCGGACGCGTACCTCGTGGTCATCGAAGAAGGGCGCTCGTGGCGCCGCGCACTGCCGACGGACGCCGAGCTGGTCATCGGCCGCGGCGAGGGCTGCGAGGTTCGTCTCGACGATCCCGCCGCCTCGCGCCGCCACGCGATCCTCCGTCTCCACGCCGGCCGCGCCACCATCGTCGACCTGGGGAGCCACAACGGCACCACCGTCGATGGCGAGCCAGTGAGCGACCCGCGCGTGCTCGCACCCGGCGACGTGATCACGATCTGCGCGACGACCCTCACGTATCACGCGCCGAGCCGTCGGGCGCGGCGACCGCGCACGGTGGCGCCCGAGGCCCTCCACGCGCATCTGGCCGGCGAGCTCGATCGCGCGCTCTCTGCCGGACGTCGCCTCGGCGTGCTCGTGGTGAAGCTCGGGCGCGGCGCGAGCACGACGGAGGCGATGGCCCTGCTCGCGCCGCTGTTTCGCGCCCACGATGTCCTCGTGGCCGACGGCCCCGCGCGCGTGACGGCCGTGCTCCCCGAGGTCGACGAGGAGGAGCTGGGAGGACGCGCGGCCGCAGTCCACGGCTTGCTCCCGGGCGCGACCACCGGGGGCGCGGTGGCACCCGATGACGCGGCCGATCCGGGGGTGCTGCTCGCCGCCGCCCGCGACGCGGCCGCCTCCGCGCTCGAGGGAGCTCATGCGACCGCCTCGCGCTCCGTTCGCCAGCTCGAGCTGGGCGATCACCGGATCTTGCTCGCGGAGCCGGCGATGCTGCGCCTGTACGCTCTCCTCGAGCGCATCGCCCCGTCGGAGCTGCCGGTGCTGGTCCTGGGCGAGACGGGCGTCGGCAAGGAGTCGGTCGCCAAGGCCGTCCACCACCTCTCGCCCCGCCGCGACAAGCCCTCGCTCTCGGTCAACTGCGCCGCGCTCCCCGAGACGTTGGCGGAGAGCACGCTGTTCGGCCACGAGCGCGGCGCGTTCTCCGGCGCCGTCACGCCGCAGGTCGGTACCTTCGAGGCGGCCCACGGCGGCACCCTGTTCCTCGACGAGGTCGGCGAGCTGTCCCTGGCCGTGCAGGCCAAGCTCCTGCGCGCTCTCGACGGCAAGCGCGTGCAGCGCCTGGGGGCGATCCAGGAGCGGCCGGCCGACGTGCGCATCGTGGCCGCCACCAACCGCGATCTGCGGGCCGAGGTCGCGGCCGGCCGGTTCCGCGAAGATCTGTACTTTCGCCTGAGCGGCGCGCTCGTGCGGGTGCCGCCGCTCCGCGAGCGACCACGCGAGCTCCCGGTGCTTGCTCGGGAGCTCCTGGCCCAGGCGTGCCTGCGCTGCTCGCGCAGCGTTCCCTCGATCGGAGTCGCGGCGATGGAGGCGCTCACCCGTCACCCGTGGCCGGGCAACGTCCGCGAGCTGCGCCACGCGATGGAGTTCGTGGCGGCCGCGCTCGATGGCGACGAGGTGGAGCTCTGGCACCTCCCGGAGTCCATCGCGGAGGTCCCCGAGGACCCCGCACCGAGCCCGCCCGGATCGCCGCCCGCGCCCGCGCCCGCTGGCGGGAGCGTCATCAGCGCGGCGGCGGTGCCCACGCGCTTCCGTCCGATCGCGGAGGAGCTGCGCGAGCTCGAGCGCCGCCGGATGATCCAGGCCCTGACCGCCGCCGGAGGCGTCCAGACCCGCGCCGCGGAGCTGCTGCGGATGCCTCGTCGCACCTTCGTGGCGAAGATGCGCGAGTACGACCTCCACGCCCTGTTTCCGCGTCTGCCATGAGCTGAGCAAGTTCTGCTCGCACCGGTGCGCAGCGCTGGCGCGCTGGGCCAGATCTGCGCGTGGGGCGCGTCGTAAGTCCGCGCGGCGTCGACGCACAGCTTGGCGTGCGGCGTGCTCATGGGGCAGTCACGGCGGCCCGAACCGTCACGCCCTCAGACCCGAAAGGAATCCATGCGCACCACTGTCCTGTCCGCTGCTCTCTTGCTCACCAGCGTCCTCGCGTTCCACCGCACCGCCCACGCCGAGAAGGTCACGTGTGATCCAGTGGCGAAGAAGCTCGAGTGGCACGTGTGCGTGATCGCGCCCGTCGAATACAAGCGCGGCATGAAGACGGAGACGCGGAACGAGTGCAAGGTCGACAAGGTCATCAAGCCGACCAATGGCTGCGACTTCGGCGACCTCGCGAAGCACATCCCCGAGGGGGCGGCGGGCACGGTGAAGTTCTACGCGCTCGCCCCCGAAGGCTTCGACGAGAGCGTCTTCGAGGAGCAGTCGGAGCCCGGCTACGGCCAGGCCTGCTCGATCAACTCCACCCACAGCATCGAGGGCTGGGAGCTCATGAAGTTCGGCGACGCGCCCGACAAGAGCAACCGCGAGCGCTCCGAGCTGGTGCTCGAGGGTCTGAAGAAGAAGAAGAAGATCATCTCCCCGCTGGGCATCGGCTTCATGCGCGACCCCAACGGCTGCACGGGCAAGAGCGCCAAGTTCGGCATCCTCGACAAGAAGACGACGAGCAAGTTCCTCGTCTACGCCGAGATGAACTTCGCCGACTGAGCGAACCTGTGCCGCATCGAGCCCGATCTGCGAGATACTGAGCGCATGGTGGCAGGCGCTCGATCGCTCCGGTGGCTCGTGGTCGTCACGCTGGCGATGGGGTGTGGAGGCGGCGACGAGACGCTCGCCCCCGATGGCAACTCGCCCGATGGGCCAAGCGGTCAGGACAGCGGCGACCCGATCGACGCCCCGAACCTCGGGCTCTATGGCACGTGCGCGACCATCGCCGACCAGGTGGGTGGTTCGCAGTGGAATAGCTGCGAGCCGGGCTGCGATGGCACCAACCCGAGCTACCTGTACTGCGACGACTTCGACGACGGCCAGTGGGCGGAGACCGATGGCGACGGCTACGTCCGCGGCCAGCGGGTCACCACCTCGCCGGGCACGCTCCCCGGCAACGACGGCTGGTCTCTCACGATCTACGTTCCCGGCGAGCACCAGTTCGGAGCCGCCTACGGCCCGAACCCGGAGGAGGTGGAGGGCCGCCGCTATGCGCGATGTGGAGCCCAGGGCGTGGGGCGGAGCGATTGTGCCGCGACCTCGACGTACAACGACACCACCAGCAAGATGATGGGGCAGCGCGGGTTCCCCGAGGATGCCTGCTACGACGAGATCTTCGTGCGCTACTACGTGAAGCCGCTCGCCGGGTACGTACACGGCCACGAGAAGTCATGGGTGTCGCTGCAGGACGAGCGGCGCGCCGGCATCTGGACCGGCAACTTCCATCACCCGTTTGGCAGCGACGAGCTCGCCTGGCAGCCGCAGGGGGCGAGCGAGACCTGGCGCTACCAGAACATGAACGGCGCGCCATCTCCGCTCGTCGCGGGCGAGTGGAACTTCATCGAGCTCCACTACAAGCTGAACACCCCCGGTCAGCCCGACGGCACGATCGAGCTGTGGGCTGATGCGTGCGGCGCGGATGGCCGCGCTTGCACCGGCACGCCCACGCTCAAGATGCAGCACACCAACGTGACCATGCGCGAGGCCGGCGACACGGGGCGCATCTGCTCGCTCTGGTACGAGAACTGGTCGAACACGCCGTCGGTGGGCGAGAAGTACTACGACCAGCTCGTCGTCGCGACCGCGGGCCCGATCGGGTTCTGTTCGAGCTGCACCGCCGCTCGCTAGGCGATTCGTCGAAGAGGGGCGACCGGCTACTCGGCGGTCGGCGCGCCCGCATCCGCGAGGCCCCCGACGCGCGAGCTGGTGGGGCGGAGCAGCAAGAGCGACAGCACGGGCGTGATCAGACGCGACAGGATTGTCGAGCTGGTCAGGCCTCCGATGAGGACGAGCGCGAGCGGCGAGTACAACGCGCTGTGCTCGAGGACCAGGGGGACGAGGCCTCCAATCGCCGTCATCGAGGTCAAGAGGATGGGGAAGAAGCGGATCTCGCCCGCTTTCTGGATCGCCTGTTCGAGGGGCATCCCCTGCTCGCGGAGCTGATTCGTGAAGTCGACGAGCAGGAGGCTGTTCTTCACCTCGATCCCCGTGAGCGCGATGAAGCCGACCGACGCCGTGAAGCTCAAGGTCTCGCCCGCGAGAAACAGCGCGATGAGGCCGCCCATCGCGCCGAGCGGGACGACGGCAAAGACGATCAACGTCGAGGCGAAGCTGCGGAACTCGAGGATGAGCACGGCGAGCACGCCGAAGATGGCGATGATCACCGCGGGCCCGAGACCCGAGAAGCTCTCCTTCTGGCTCTCGACCAGGCCGGCCGCCTCCCAGCGCACGTCCGGTGGAAGCGCGAGGCGGCCGAGCCGCGCGAGCACGTCCTGCGTCACCTGTTGCGCATTGGCCCCGGAGACGACATCGGCGGTCACCGTGACGACGCGCTGGCGGTTGTGATGATTGATGAGGCTCGGCTTGCTGCGCATCTCGACGTCTGCGACCTGGGCCAGCGGAACCTGGCCGCCGGCCATGCTCGGCACGTACACGCGCTCGAGCGTCGAGAGGTCGGACGGCTGTGTGCCGGGCAGCGTGACGACCAGGTCGAGCTCCTCGCCGGAATCCTGGCGGAGCGTCCCGGCCGGTAGTCCGCGGACGGCCAGGCGGGTGGTCTTGTCGACCTCGACGGGGAGGACCCCGAGCAGGCCGGCCTTGGCCTCGTCGACCGTGAGCGCCAGATCCGTGCGCTGAGCGAACAGCGGATCGCGGACATCACGCGTCCCGGGCGTCTGCGCGAGGAGCGCCGAGACGCGAGCCGAGGCGGTGCGCAGCGCATCGAGGTCGTCGCCGAACACGCGGATCGCGATCGGGGCCTCGACGGGCGGACCGTTCTCGAACTCGCGGATCGAGATCTCGGCGCCAGGAATCTCGGCGAGCTTCGCGCGAAGGTCGTCGAGCATGCGCGGGGTCTCCGTCGCGTCGTAGTGGTCGAGGGTCAGCACGACATCCGCGAGCTCGGGCGACAGGCTCGCGGGGGCGCGGTTGTAATAGATCTGGGGGTGGCCGGCGCCGACGGTGGAGATCGTCGTGCGCACGCCCGGCATCGACTTGCCGATGGTCTCGACCTCGCGCGCGATCCGATCGGTGTAGTCGATGCTCGAACCGTCGGGAGCCTTCACGTTCACGAGCACCTGCGGGATGCCGGCCTTGGGGAACAGCGAGAAGCCGATCCGCGGCACGAGGCTGAACGCCCCGCCGACGAGCGCGGCGGCGAAGAGCAGCGTGACCTTCGGCCGGCGCATCACGAACGCGAGCACCGGTCGGTAGGCGCGCTCGATCAGCTGGCTCATCGCCCGGAACGCCCAGTTGCCGTGCTCGTCCTCGCCCTTCAGGAACTTGCTGGCGAGGAATGGGATCAACGTCAGCGAGACCAGGAGCGAGGCGAGGATCGTGACGACGACCGCGACGGGGAGGCTCCGGATGAACTCGCCCGCGTTGCCAGGCAGGAACAGCAGCGGCACGAACGCGAACACGAGGGTCGCGGTGCAGCCGAGGACGGCCACGCCGATCTGGCGGGTGGCCTTGATCGCCGCGTCCTGCCGCGAGGCGCCGTCGCGGATCCACCGCGCGATGTTCTCGGCGACGACGATCGAGTCGTCGACCAGGAGGCCGAGCGCGATCACGAAGCCCACGATGCTGAGCTGGTTGAGCGAGAAGCCGAGTGCGTCGAGCGCGAACACGCCCATCGCGAGCGACATCGGGATCGACACCATCACGAGCAGCGAGGCGCGCCACCCGAGCGGGATCAGCGTGATCAGCACGAGGACGATGGCGATCATGAAGTCGCGCTCGAGGCCCCCGAGCCGGTGGGCCACGTTCTGGGACTGGTCGAACGCGATCCCGAGCGACATCCCTGCCGGCAGGCTGGGCTCGAAGGCCGCCAGCTCGGCGGCGACCGCCTCGCGGACCGCGAAGATGTTCTCGCCGTTGCGCATCGTGACGGAGATGATCGCGGCGCGCTGCCCGTCGAAGCGCGTGATCTCGTCGATGGGCTCGGGCTGCACCGAGACGGTCGCGATGTCGTCGACACGCAGGGTGCCGCCAGGAGCACCGGCCACGACCGTCCTCGCGATCTCGTCGACGCTCTGGTAGGAGCTGCTCGTCTCGAGCACGAACCGGCGATTCCCGAGATCGACATCCCCACCGGGGACGCTCGCATTGCCGCTCTGTAGCGCGCCGATCACCTGGCTCACGGGGACGCCGGCGCGAGCGAGCCGACCGAGATCGAGGTCGACGCGCGCTTCCCGATCGGGGATGCCATGCTCGTCGACGTCCTTGATGCCGGGCAGGGCTTCGAGGCGACGGACGAGGCGGTCGCTCGTGGCCTGGAGGTCTGCCCAGGCCGCCTCCGGTGCGACCAGTGCGATCTGGAGGATGTTGACGTTCGTCGTATCGACCTGCTCGACCTCGACGGACCGGAGGTCGACCGGGAGGTCAGGCCGGGCCGCATCGACCTGGCGCACGAGCTCGTCATGCTTCTTCTCCGTGTCGACACCCGGCTCGAACTCGACGAGGAGGAGCGCGACGTTCGCGACGATGCGCGTCCTGATCCGCTTGATCTGGGCGATCTCCGCGATCTTCTCCTCGAGATCGTCGACGACTTCGCGTTCCATCTGCTGCGCCGTCGCGCCGGGATAGATGGCGACGACGGTGTTGAGCGGCAGCGGGAAGTACGGGTCCTCGGCGCGCGGGATCGACCGGAACGCCTGGATCCCGAGGAACGCCAGGCACACGAACGCGACGAGCGTGAACTGTGGATTCTTGACCGAGAAGGCCGAGATCCTCATGGCCGCACCTCGATCCGGCTCGACTCGCCAAGATACGGCGCGCCATCCGTGACGACCTTGTCGACGCCGTCGAGGCCGGAGCGTAGCGCCACCCGGTCGCCGTCGAAGAACGCCGTCTCGACGATCCGCTTCTCGACGGAGCCATCGGGCCGGGGGACCCAGACGGTCGCCTTCGTGCCGTTGCCATCGCGGAGCGCCACCGCGGGGACGAGCGTCACGTACTCGTGGGCCTGGGGCTGGATGAGCGCGTGGGCGATCATCCCCGCGCGGAGGGGCCGACCGGCGGGCGAGACGCGCAGCTCGACCTCGTAGGTCCCCAGCGGCGGCGTCGCGGCCGATGCGATCTCGCTGACCGTCGCGGTGAGTGGGGGCGCGCCCGGGAACGCGGGGAAGTCCAGGGATGCGACGTCGCCCTGGTGCAGGCGCACGACGTCCCGGTCCGCGAGGCCGACCCGGAGCACCCAGCTCGTGTCATCGCCGGAGAGCACGAGGATCGGTTGACCGGGCGCGACGAGCTCGTCGGGTTCCGCCATCCGCTTCAGGACCTTCCCGTCGCGGGGGGCCCGGATCACGGCGTGGTTGCGGTTGAACGCAGCCGCGCGGAGCTGGGCGCGCGCCACCTCGAGACCGGTCGTGGCGTCCTCGAGCTGCGAGCCCGTCGCGGCGCGTCCGTCGAGGAGCTTGGCCACCCGATCGCGATCGCGCTGCGCCTTGTCGACGGCCTCCTGCGCCTGCGCGACGCCGGCATCGATCTCGGTCGTCGTCAGCGTGGCGAGGATCTGGCCCTTCTTGATCACTTGCCCTTCATCGACCGTGATCGATCGGATGATGCCGCCGACCTTGAACGAGGCGCGGACCTCGGACTTGGTGGCGAGCGCGCCGGTGCTGACCACGGGACGCGCGCGCTGCACGCGCTCGACCCCGGCGACCCGCACGACCGTCGGCGGGGTCACGTGGGCCTGTTCGGTGTGACCCTCGCGGCACGCAGCGAGCGTGGGGACGAGCAGCGAGACCAGCAGGAGAGCAGATGCAGGGCGATTCACGGCGAGACCTCCTCGGATGCGACGGCGCGGTCCAGCTCGACGAGCCGGATGTGTAGATCGGTGATGGCGACGATGCGTTCGGTCCGCGCCGCGACGAGCGCGTTCTCGGCGATGAGGACCTCGAGTTGAGGGACATCGTTGGCCGCGTACCGCTGCGCGAGGATCTGGTACGCGGCGTCGGTGCTCGCGATGCGCTCGTCGGCGGTGGTGACGGCCTGCCGGGCCACCTGGGCGGCGTCCCACGCCGTCGTCACGTCGGCCGCGATCTGGTCGACGAGCTCGGCGCGGCGGGCCGCGATCGCACGCCCCTCGTGTTCGCGCTGGAGCACACGACTTCGGTCGCGACCGCCCGCGAACAGGTTCCACGAGCCGACGATGCTGATCGCGGCGTACGCATCGTCCGTCGAGATGCCGAAGTCAGGTCGCTGCACGCCGAGGTCCACCGCGAGCGAGACCGTCGGCAGGTTGTTTGCCCTCGCGAGCGAGCGCTGCTCGTCCGTGGCCTGGGCGGCGACCCCGAGCAGGCCGAGCTCGCCACGCAGGCGCTTCGCCTCCGCGACCAGAGGCTCGGGCGAGGCGGGAACCTCGGGGAGCGCGAGCGCGGCGGGCACCGTGATGTCATCCACTCCGCCGCCGAGGAGCACCGACAGCGCCCGGGCGGCGGCGCGCTGCCCTTGCTCGGCCACGCGGAGCGCCTGATCGTGAGCGGCGAGCTCGGCCTTCGCGCGCAGGACGACGTCATCGGTCGCCTTGCTCGTCTCGACCAGCGTCGTCGAGACCTCCAGGTTCTCCTCGAGAAGCGGGCGGGTCTGGCGCAGGAGGTCGGCGAACAGCGCCGCGCGCGCGTGGGTGTAGTAGAGCGTCTTGACGGCGGCCACGACCTCGCGCCTCGCGATGCCCTGCTTGGCTTGCTCGGCCTGGGTCGCGAGCTTCGAAAGCCGGTAGGCCGGCCCGAGCTGCGGAACGTAGAGTGGCTGGGCCACGCGGACCTTGGCCTCGAGGGCGAGGGGCAGACGCAGCTGCAGGTCGGTGGGAAAGCGGGGCTGGCCGGTCACCTCGTTGAGGGCGGCATACGCGGGGTTGATGAGCTCTCCCAGGTCGAGGCCACCCCACAGTCGCGTGTAGCGTGCATCGAGCGTGACGGTCGGGAGATAGTTCGCACGCGCCTCGCGGATCCCTTCGGCCTTCGCATCGACCTCCGCGCTGCGGGCGGTGAGCTCGCGGTTCCGGACGAGCGCGGTCTCGACGTAGCGCTGGAGCACGGGATCCGGCGGCGCGACGTCGGCCCTCGCGACCGAGGCGTACCCTCCAAGAAT
The DNA here is from genome assembly GCA_022842285.1 of Kofleriaceae bacterium. GTDB lineage: Bacteria > Myxococcota_A > Polyangia > Haliangiales > Haliangiaceae > JABFXX01. The sequence continues at coordinate 6,062 of JALHPV010000155.1, read as the reverse complement.
GAACGCTGTGAGTTTCTTGAACACTGTTTAACTCCGGGGCGTGCGAAGGTCCTGCCGAGGCCGGCGCACGGCTCAGCTCGGACCGATCGGGCGGGGCGGCGGGTCGGCGGCGATGACCTGCATCAGCTGGTCGAACGCAGCCTGGGCGATACCGTTGCGGGCGTGCTCGGCGATCACGCTGCAGCGTTGCCGGAACTCGAGGGTCACCATGCCGTGGCACGCCGACCACAACATGAACGCGATGGCCTCGGGGTCGCCGGGGCGGATGAAGCCGCCCGCCAGCGCCGCCTTGACGACGCCCCGCAGCACGTCGAACGACCGCTTGCCCTCCGGCCAGCGCTCTTCCTCACCGGCCCGCATCGGGGCCTGCGCGACGAACATGAGATCGTAGAGCTCGGGGTTCTCGCGCGCGAAGCGAATGTACTCCGTGCCGATGGTGCGGAGCTGCTCCAGCGGCGAGCCGGCGTTCGTCGCGACCACGAGGATGGCGGACGCGAGGCGCCGCATCAGCTCCTCGAAGCCCTGCTGGTGCAGCGCGTGGAGGATCGCGTCCTTGTCCTCGAAGTAGGAGTAGATCGCGCCCGGCGTGTACTCGATGGCATCCGCAATCTTGCGGATGGTCACGCGCTCGTACCCCTCGGCGACGAACAGGCGACGGGCAGCATCGATGATCTGCTGCTGCATCTCCTCGCGCTCGCGCTCGCGCCGGGTCACCATGCCGGAGGACGGTAGCACCCAGTCAGGATTAAACGTCGTTTAACGTTTGTCAACGTCCGGGGGCCAAGTAACTCGCAGCCGTGACGGGCCAAGACCGGCTCGCCGCGGACGACGGGCTGTGATCCCTGGCCGTTAGGGGTGACGAATGCCATGGACCCAGGTGTTGCCCCGCTGGGTCATGGCCTCGGTGACCACGTCGCCAGAGATCAGGTACTCGGCGGTGGTCCGGAGCACCTTCGCGTCGCGAACCAGCGTGGACTTCGAGTCCACGGCCGAGAACACCGCCTGGGCTTCGACGGCGGTGTCGACGATGTGGTTGTCGCGCACGACGAGTCGATCGAACGTCACCCGCCGGGATCCAGCGATCGTCACGAAGCTACTGGTCGTGTGGTTGTGATCGAGCACGGTGTCGACGATGTCCGCGCCGTTCGTCGAGTTCAGACGAATCGCACCCTCCGACGTGTGAAAGATCCGCGTGCGCGCGACGTGAAGGTCTCGGGTCCGATAGGTCTCGATGCCGAACGTGCCCGAGCCGGAGAGCGCGCAGCCAACGATCCGGACGTTCGAGCCGCCGAGCACCATCACCACCCCGCCCCCGCACGTGCCTTCGACCGAGTGCCCGATCTCCAGATCCTGGAGCGTCACGTTGGTGCAGTTCTCGAGCACGATCACGGTCGCGCTGGAGACGCCCGTGAGGAGTCGTGGCCGGACCATCGGGAACTCGGCGCGGATCGTGACGTCGTGGAGGTCCTCGAGTACGAGCATGTGGTGATCGACCTGATCCGGGTAGTCGATCCCCTCGAACACCGTCGCCCAGCGATGGTGCCGGCCATTCGACCGGGGCAGCGAGTCGATCTGATAGTCGCCTGGGGCCACGACGATGGTCCGGCGTGGGCTCGCGTCGATCCCGTCGAGCTCGGCGATCAGTGCGGCCATCGAGCCGACCCGCACCTCGACGTCGGCCGGGTCCGGGACGAGGGGCGCCGGCGGCGGCTCGGCGCGCCAGCAGCCCGCGTGGGCGGCGATGCCTCCCAGGGCGATCGCAGCCAACACGCCAGCGGGTGTCCACGTCACGCTCATCACGCCTCGCACTATACGTTCGACGTTCACGCCGCACTCCGCGGGTGTGTTGCGGGTGAGAGCGGTGTGGGGTCGCCTCCCTATCGGGAGCGAGGCCGTAGCTCCTCGAGGTGCTGGGCGAGGTAGGCGAGCAGGTGCCGGCGCTTCTCGCTGCCGCGCTTGCCGCTCTCGCTGACATCCGGCCGCGGGAAGCCATCCGGCGGGGCCTCGGCGACGCGTTCGAAGATCCCGCGCCAGCGCATCTTGACCGTCTCGGGGGAGATGCCGAGCTCGCGGGCGCACTCGTCATCACTGTGGTTGCGCACCGCGAGCAAGAGCAGCTCTTGCTCGGCCGGCGAGAAGACGTAACGCGGCTCGCGGCCGGCGAAGAACAGCAGGGCCTGGAAGCTCACCGGCCGCCGGGCGGCCTGCTCGCGGGAGATGCCGTGCAGGTAGCGCCGCTCGCGTGGTGCTGAGCTGCGAGCGTTCACACCGCGGATGAGCGGAGCCCCGGATGCGCGCAGGAGCAGCGACAGATCGCGGCCGATCGCCTCGCGCATGCCCAGGCGGAGCTTCCAGCCGTCGAGCCACATGCGGAGCGACTGGAGCAAGATCGGCGTCCAGCGAGCCAGCCCGAGGACGGACCAGTCGGGGTCCGCGCACGCGAAGTCGAGGCCGAGCGCGTTGACCCCGCTGGTGGCGTTGCCCTTGCCCTGCCCACGTCGGTCGAGGAAGACCGGCTCGCCCGCGAGGTCGGCGCGCACGAGGCGGTCGGCCACGCCGTGCACGTGAGCGGTCCAGATCCGATCGGCGACCTCGTCGGCGACGAAGGCGCCCGAGACCGCGATCCGGATCCGCTGATGGCGCGGATAGCTGTCGTCCTCGAGCACGTAGAGCTCGAGCTTGCGCGCTCGCAATGCGTCGCTCCACCAGCGCGGCAGCTCCGCGACCAGGTCGAGTGCGTACATGCCGCGACTGCCCGTGGCCGCGAGCTCCTGCACGCGGGGCAGGTCGTCGGAGCGCGCCAGGCGAACGTAAAGCGCCATCGCCGAGCTGGTTTACCCTTTTTCGGTGCTTGCGGAGTGGTGGTGGTGGCGCGAGCATCGGCGGATGCACTCCTCCTGGCTGCGCCCGATCGCCATCCTCACCGCGCTCCTGGTGGCGCCGGGCTGCGTATCCAGCAACGCGAGTGTCGATGCGGCCGCCAACACGCCCACCCAGATCCTCGTGCCACCCACCGATGTGGTGGTGACCGAGCCGGCGTCGGCGATGTTCTCCGCCGAGGTCACGGGCGCGGCGCCGTTGATCGTGGTGTGGCAGCGGAGCGACGACGGCACGACCTGGACGGATCTGGGCGCGGCGGCGACGGTCCCCACCGCGCCCGCGACCGTCACGCACACCACCGGCGCGACGAGCGCGAGTGACGACGGGGCGCAGTTCCGGATCAGCGTCCGCGGCGCGACCGACGTGGCCGCGACCCTCTCCTCCGTCGCGACGCTGAGCGTGACACCCGGTGTCGCGCCGACGTTAGTCACCGATGTGCGGGATGTCGCTGTCCCCGAGGGCGCGACGGCCACGTTTGTGGCGGCGGCCAGCGGCGGTGGGCTCACGTTCGCGTGGGAGGAGGCCCCGGCCGCCGGCGCCTTCCAGCCGATCGCTGGCGGAGCGGCGTGCCTGCCGCTGCCGGGGGTGACGACGCTGATGGATGGCCGCCGGTACCGCGTGACCATCAGCAACAGCGTCGGCGCCGTGACGAGCCGCGAAGCGCGCCTGACCGTGTTTCCCACCGGTGGGCTCGCCGAGGTCTATGCGCAGGTGGCGCCGCCCAACAGCGTCGTCCGCGACCCCGCGCTCGCGATGGCGACCGCGGTCGGAACCGAAAGCGTCGCGGATCTCGCCGCCGGAACGTTCGGTGGCCGCGCGGATGCCATGGCCAACCCGGGGGCGGGTCGCGACGGGTACTCCGGCATCAGCCGCGAGCTGATCTTCGTGAACACGACGGGCGCCTCCGTCACCATCCCCGCCGGGGCGGTCCGGCTGCAGGTAACAGGGAGCTACGCCCATACGATGGCGCCCTTCATCAGCACCGGCGCCTATATCCGGAGCAACCTGGTTGCTGTTGTGGGCGGGGTCATCTACCGGGCCGAGGGGACGCATCAGTGGGCGCGCACATATGATGCGCTAGGCACGCCGCTTCCGACGAGCTACAGCACCTTCACGCCGGCCAATCAGAACGGAGGGACGGCCGTGGCCCCGTCGTTCGACATCAGCGGCGTGACGATGGAGCTGCTGCTGCCCGCACTCGTCGTGCCGGCCACGGAGCAGCTGCGACTGTCCGCCGCGGTCTATGCCAGCGCTGGCGATCGGGCGATGGCGGATGCGCTGACCGTGCCGTCCGCCCTGACGCTCAAGCTCCCCGCCGGGGTCAGCTTCGACCGCAACACGGCGGTGCCGCTGTCCTGGGTGACGAACCTGCCCTGACGTACCTCACGATGGCGCCCCCAGGAAGTACGCGCGGGTGGCGCCGATCCCCTTCAGCTCGATCTCGTGGGGCGGGTCGACGGGCAGCACATCACCGAGGAGCTCCCGGGTGCGCTGGTCGATCTGCACCCGGCCCGGCACGCCGTGCGACTCCATGCGTGACGCGAGGTTCACCGTGGCGCCCCACAGATCGTAGCTGTGCTTCGTGCGGCCGATGACGCCCGCGACGACGGGGCCCGAGGCGAGGCCGACGCGGAGAGCGAGGGCGGGTTCGAGATCGCGGAGCCGCTCGATCATGGCGAGGGCCATGCGAGCGGCGGTGACGGCATGGTCGGGGCGGGCGAAGGGGGCGCCGGCGACGGCCATGTAGGCGTCGCCCATCGTCTTGATCTTCTCGAGGCCGTGCGTCTGCGCGAGCTCGTCGAATGCGGAGAAGACGCCGTCGAGGCGGGCGATGAGCTCCTCTGGCGTGATCGCGGCCGCGAGGCCCGTGAAGCCCTTCAGGTCGGCGAACAGGACGGTCACCTCCGGGACGGCGTCGGCGATGACGACGGGGCCATCCTTCAGGCGCGCGGCGATCGAGGCAGGGAGCATGTTCTGGAGCAGCGCCTCCGTGCGCGCGCGCTCGCGCTTGAGCATGCCCTCTTGCACGAAGCGGAGTCGGCGAGCGATCTCGGCGCGGCCGGAGATGATGATGGCGCCGGAGAGCGCGACGAGCACCCAGAGTGACTCGACCATCACGTCGCGCGTGCTCGTCCACGGCGAGACGATCAGCGCGATGATCATCGCGACGGCGAGGATGCCGCCGACGAACGTGATCCACACGGCACGCGCGAGATCGAGGCCCGCGCCGGTCAGGATGGTCAGGAGGAAGCCACCAACGGCGTAGGCGACGACGTTCGCCGGCGCCACCACCACGAGCGCGATGGTCCCCGCGAGCACGACGGCATAGACGAGAGCCGTCACGCGATGCCACCAGCGATCGTAGAACCATGCTGGTGCGAAGCCGGTGACGACGCCGAAGAGGATGACGGGCATCACCACGCCGAAGCGGATGACGTACATCGGGACGCGCGCATCGGGGTGCGCGGCCAGGTCGAGACCAACCGAAGCGGTCCAGAGGACGACGATGGCGAGCATCGCGATCCGGTAGAAGATGCGCACCTCGCGGCCGTAGCCGCGCATGAAGGCGCGCTCTCGCTCCGGGTCGACGAAGCGAAGCGTCCAGTGCTGGGGCTCCCCCGCCGCCATCGGAGGGGCTCAGTGCTTGTTGTCGAACTTGATGCCCTTCTCGACCTGGATGATGGCGCTCTTGACGAGCTTCATCGCCTTCACGCGGTGACCGCCCTTGTCGGAGGTGGCGCCCTCAAGCGCGGCGTGCGCGGAGTTCAGCAGGTCGAGCGCCGCTTGCATCTTCGGCTGGGGATCGGCGGCCGCGGGGGTGACGAACGCATCCCGAGCGAGGAGCGTTGCGAAGCCGGCGGCGAGGACGAGGGTCGAAATCTTCCACGGATTGCGCATGAGGCCACGGTACCGCGCGCCGGGCCGCGAGTGCAGCACCGAGCGCCGCAGACTGGGGCCGCCGCCCATCGGAACTTCCATGCAGTCTGATAGATAATTCTGATGAGCCTTCGTCGTGTGTTCGGAACGACTTATCAGCTACACCAGCCGTCAGGAGGAATCGTATGAAGAGACTGCAAGGCGCCTTCCTGGCGTCGTGGCTCGCGCTGATTGGCTGTGGGTCGAAGAGCGAGCGCACCGGGGAGGGCCCGGTCACGACGTCGCCACCGACGCCGCCGGCGGCT
>JALHPV010000154.1 GCA_022842285.1 Kofleriaceae bacterium | reverse complement strand
CGAGCCGATGGTGGTATCGCTAGGACGTGCCGGCCCCGCCGCGTGAGCCCCTCGGCGTCGATCCGCACCCTCGCGGACGGTGGGCGTATCGCAGTGTGGCTGCGGCCGCGGCCACCGTCGTCGTCGGCCTCGGCGTGCCGAGCTGGGTCGCCCTCGCGGCGGGCATCGCGATCGCGCTCGGCTCCGGCATCGCGCCGCCACCCGCGCTGAAGCGCGTGACGACGTACTCCCTGCAGCTCGGCGTGGTCGCGCTCGGCGCGGGCATGAACCTCGTCACCGTGGGGGAGGTCGGCGCGAGCGGCGCCCTGCTCACCGTCGCGGGGCTCGTCACGGCGATCGTCATCGGGCTCGGGCTCGGTCGCCTGCTGCGGATCGCTGGCGACACGCCCCTCCTCATCTCCGTCGGGACCGCGATCTGTGGTGGCAGCGCGATCGCCGCCGTCGCCAGCGCGATCCGGCCGCGGGACGAGGAGACGTCGGTCGCGCTCGCGGTGGTGTTCGTCCTCAACGCGGTCGCGCTCGTCGCCTTCCCGCTCGTCGGCCATGCCCTGGACCTCTCCGAGGCGACGTTTGGCCGCTGGGCCGCCCTCGGCATCCACGACACGAGCTCCGTCGTCGGGGCCGGCCTCGCCTTCGGCCCGCAGGCCCTCGCGATCGCCACCACCACCAAGCTCGCCCGTGCGCTGTGGATCGTCCCCGTCACGCTCGTGATCGCCGCCGTGCATCAGCGCCGCCAGGGCGGCTCGCTGCGCTCGATCAAGTGGCCGTGGTTCATCGTCGGCTTCGCCGGCGTCGCCGCGCTCTTCACCTGGGTGACCGTGCTCGCGCCCCTGGCCGCCCCGGTCACCCTCGTCGGCCGGCGCGCGCTCCTGCTCGCCTTGTTCCTGATCGGGCTGGCGCTGTCTCGCACCACGCTCGCCCGTGTCGGCCCGCGGCCGCTCGCGCTGGGGATCGTGCTGTGGCTCCTCGTGGCCGGCGTCTCGCTCGGGCTGGCGACGCTCGGCTAGCGCGCGCCACCACCTCCCCGGGCCGTGCTCGACGGCCTGGCCACGCGGGGGTAGTGTCCCCGGCGTGAGCATCGCCCGCACGTTCGCCGTCCTCCTCGGCCTCGCCGTCGCCGCCTGCGGCGGCAAGACGACCGAGCCCATCACGCCGACGGAGCCGACCGACGTCGCCCCGACGCCAACCGAGCCCTCGGCTCCCCCCACCCCGACCCCTCCGGTGACAGCCGTGAATCCATTCTTTGCGGAGAGCACCCTGTATCTCCATGCGCCGCACTTCGACCAGGTGCGCGAAGAGCACTACATGCCCGCGTTCGTGGAGGGCATGCAGCGCGAAGCGGATGAGATGAAGGCCATCGCAGCGCAGACCGAGCCGCCGACGTTCGAGAACACCATCGTCGCGATGGAGAAGTCCGGGCAGACGCTCGCGCGCGTGTCGCGCGTGTTCGGCCAGCTGTCGGGCGCGCTCGACAACGACAACATGCAGAAGATCCAGGCCGACGTCGCGCCCATGCTCGCGAAGCACTACGACGACATCCGGCTGAATCCGGCGCTCTTCGCGCGCATCCACACGCTGTACGAGCAGCGCGACTCGCTCGGCCTCGACCCGGTGGGGAGGCGCCTCCTCGAGCGTTATCACCTCGACTTCGTGCGCGCCGGCGCGAACCTCTCGGAGAGCGACAAGACGAAGCTCCGCGCGCTCAACGAGGAGGAGTCGAAGCTCTCCGCCAAGTACTCCGAGCTCCAGATCAAGGGCATGAACGGCGGCGCGATCGTCGTCGAGGACGTGACGCAGCTCGACGGCATGTCGGAGGCGGACATCGCCGGCGCTGCCGCCGCCGCCACGGCCCGCGGCCAGAGCGGCAAGTGGATGATCCCGCTCATCAACACGACGGGCCAGCCGGCCCTCGCGTCCCTGAAGAACCGCGCACTCCGCGAGAAGATCTATCGGGCGTCGATCGCGCGCGGCCACGCAGGCGACGCGCTCGACGTGACGGCGATCGTCGCGCGCATCGCCCAGGTCCGCGCGCAGCGCGCTGGTCTCCTCGGCTTCGCGAACGCCGCGGCATACGTCCTCGATGATCAGATGGCCAAGACCCCGGAGGCCGCGCTGAAGCTCCTCGCCAAGGTCGGCCCACGCGCGGTGAAGCGCGCCAAGGCCGAGCTCGCCGACATGCAGAAGCTCGTCGACAAGCAGAAGGGCGGCTTCAAGATCCAGCCGTGGGACTGGGACTTCTACGCCGAGCAGGTGCGCAAGGAGAAGTACGCCCTCGACGAGTCGCAGATCCGGCCGTACCTCCAGCTCGACCGCGTGCTGAAGGACGGCGTGTTCTTCGCCGCGCACGAGCTCTACGGCCTGTCGTTCAAGCAGCGCACGGACCTACCCGTCTATCACCCGGACGTGCAGGTCTACGAGGTGTTCGGCGCGGACGGCACGACCGTCGGTCTGATCTACATGGACTACTACGCACGCGAGACCAAGCACGGTGGCGCGTGGATGAACAGCTTCGTCGACCAGAGCGAGCTGCTCGGACGCAAGCCCGTCGTCACGAACACGCTCAACGTGCCCAAGCCCGCCGCGGGTCAGCCCGCGCTCCTCACGTGGGACGAGGTCACGACGATGTTCCACGAGTTCGGCCACGGGCTCCACGGCCTCCTGTCGACGGTGAAGTACCCGTACATGTCGGGCACCAACACCCCGCGCGACTTCGTCGAGTTCCCATCGCAGTTCAACGAGAACTGGGCCCTCGAGCCGCGCGTCTTCGCGAACTACGCCAAGCACCACGAGACGGGCGCGGTGATGCCGGACGAGCTCGTCGCGAAGGTGAAGAAGGCGGGGACGTTCAACCAGGGCTACGCCACGCTCGAGGCGCTCGAGAGCGCGCTCCTCGATCTCGAGTGGCACGCCCTCGCGCCCACGGCGCCGCTCCAGGACCCGGAGGCGTTCGAGGCGGCCGCCCTGAAGAAGCACAAGGTCGACCTCGCGGCCGTGCCGCCGCGCTACCGCACGACGTACTTCTCGCACGTCTGGGGCGGCGGCTACGCGGCCGGTTACTACGCGTACATGTGGACCGCCGTGCTCGGAGCCGACGCCTACCAGTGGTTCGTCGAGCACAAGGGCATGACGCCCGCGAACGGCAAGACGTTCGCAGGCGCCATCCTGTCGCGCGGCGGTAGCGTCGACGCCCACGATCTGTACAAGCAGTTCCGCGGCAAGGAGCCCAGCGTCGACGCCCTCCTCAAGCAGCGCGGCCTCTAGCCGAGCCCGCGCGGGCAGCCCGCCGCGAGCCGGCTGCGGGTGCCGCGAATAAAGTGCGGCGCGGCCGCGTTGCCAACGACACAGCGCTCTGCACGCCACCACCTACGACGGTCGGAGCCGGCCCGTGGGGCGATAGGGTTGTCGCTTGGCCCCCAGACGAGCGGGAGCGAGCGGCCGCGGAGCATGGTGCCACCCAGGCTCGTTCTCATACCAAGGAGACATCGTGTCCGTTCTCATTGCCGTCGCCGCTGCTGCCACGGCCGCTCTCGGCCCCATCACGGATATGAAGCCCGCTGAAGCGTGGAATGCGAGCTACGTGTGCTCGTACGCGCCACGAGACAGCTCGAGTGAGAAGCCGTTCTTCTTCTCGTCCACCGACGACGACAGCATCGACGAGCGCTACGCCCTCGTGAACATCGACGGCAAGGATCAGGTCTTCGAGCTGGAGACCTCGAAGCAATCTCGCAGCAAGCGTAACCAACGCTCGACCAAGCAGTACAAGGCGGGCGACTGGTCACTGACGGTCGTGACGACGGAGCATAGCCACGAGGAAGAAGGCTCGAGCATCACGGCGCACGTGACCATCAAGAAGGGCAAGCAGGTCCAGAGCAAGACCACGCTGCACGGCTACTGCGCCATGTAGCCGTTCAACTCGGCGCCGCCCGCGGCAGGTCGATCGAGAACGCGGAACCACGGCCGAGCTCGCTGTCCACGGTCACCGTGCCGCCGTGCGCGGTGACGATGCCATGCACGACCGCGAGCCCGAGCCCCACGCCCTTCCCCGGCGCCTTGGTGGTGAAGAACGGCTGGAACAGCTTGGAGCGCGTCTCCGCCGTCATCCCGATGCCGTCGTCCTCGACGGTGATTGCGACGCGGTCACCGTCGGCCTTCGCTCGCACCCGGATCTCGCCGGTCGCGTGGCTCGACTGGATCGCGTTGATCACGAGGTTCAGGAGCATCTGCCCGAGCTCGCGCGACCGACCCCGCATCGGGAGCTCGGGGGCGACGTCCGCCGTGATGCGCTGACCGGCGGCGAGCTGGGTCCGCGCGATGCGCACCGCGGAGTCGATCTCGGGCGTCAGGTCGAAGTCCGATGCGGCGTGCGACTCGCCGCGCGCGAAGCGGCGCAGATCCGCCACGATGGAGTTCACGCGGGCAATGCCCTCCACGGTCTCGGGCAGGATCGAGTCGCGAAACTCGACCAGGCGGTCGGGGAGCGCCGGATCGGAGCGCAGCTCTCCCAGCAGCTCCTCGACGTTGGCGGTCACGAAGCACATGGGGTTGTTGATCTCGTGCGCCACGCCGGCCGCGAGCATGCCGACGCTCGCCATGTGCTCCTGGGTCTGGGCCGCCTGCTGGGCGGTGCGGAGGGCCAGGTACATGCGCTCGCGCTCGCGCAGCAGGTTGTTCGCGAGCTCGAGATACGCGGCCAGCATCAGGTGGATGAACGCGGAGATCCCGCAGAAGGCGAGCGTGTCTTGCCAGCGCGCCCCGGTCGCGAGCGCGGCCGCGGCCGTGACCACGATCATCGCGAGCACCCGCCGGCCAGCCTGGTGGGTCGGGGGCGCCGTCACGATGCTCGTCCCGAAGGGCACGAAGAGCCACGCCGCGAAGGTCCAGCCGCCGATCACGCCGAGCCCGACATGGCAGACCGTGCCCAGCACGGCACGCAGGTCCTCGCTGCGCGCGTGACCGATCCGGGGCTTCACCGAGAACGTGAGCACGAACTGCAGGACAGACTCCACGCAGCCGATCACGAGGATCATTGCCACGACCGGCCAGTCGCCCCACACCGTCGCGAGCAGCGCACAGGTCAGCACGACGGCCGACATCTGCGCGGTGATCAGCGCGCGCTTCGACACCGCGAGCAGGTCGGACGAGACGGGGAACGTCGCCGTCACCGACACGCCTCGAGGAGTAGCTGCGACACGTACGGCTTGGCGATCACGATGACCCCCGGCTCCCCGTCGATATCGGCATAGCCGGTGAGGAGGATCCGCTTCGCCCGCGGCAGCCGCGCCCCGACGAGCCGGAGGAACTCGATGCCGGTCATCCCCGGCATCTTGAAGTCCGAGATCACCACATCCGGGTCGAACTCCGCGAGCATCCCTGCCGCCTCGTCGCCGCTGGCGGCCGTGCGGATCTCGTGGCCGTGCTGCGTGAACAGGCGGGTCAGCGCGCGGCGTATGCCGGGCTCGTCGTCCACCGCGAGGATGCGCATCCTGGCCACGGTATGGGAACTTCGGCCAACTCGCCGCGATCTTGAGGGAGCACTGCGGTAGCGCAAGGGTTGCGCCTCGGTGGGAGCTTCGCCGCGGTGCCCTTACAGCCGCGGCCTTACAGCCGCGGATCGACCGGCTCGCTCTCGAGGGCCAGCACCGCGAACACGCACTCGTGCACCCGGTAGAGCGGCTCGCGCTCCACGAAGCGGTGGAGCGCTTCGAGGCCGAGTGCGTACTCGCGCAACGCGAGCGAGCGCTTGGCCCCCGTCGAGCGATGGCGCAGGCGGCTCAGGTGCTCGGGCGCCGTGTACTCCGCGCCGTAGATGATGCGGAGGTACTCGCGGCCACGACACTTCACCGCCGGCTGCACGAGGCCACGGGGGCCCCGCGCGAGCCAGGACAGCGGCTTCACGACCATGCCTTCGCCGCCGTCGCCCGTGAGCTGCTCCCACCAGGCGATCCCCGCGCGCACGCTCTCGTCGTCGCCCAGGTCGACGTACACGGACGGCGTGGCCACGAGCAAGGCCGGGTCGCCCGCCGCGAGGCGCGCGAGCGTGTCCATGTGCCACCCATGTTCGCGATCGGTGTGCACCCGGCCTTCACTCGCGAGCAGATGGAAGGGCGCAATCTCGAGGTCGTCGATCGATGCCACCGGCCAGCAGTAGCCGCGATAGGCGGCGACGAACGCCTCCACCGCGGCCGCGCGGGCCCGGAAGCGCTCCGCGAGCGCAGCCGGCCGGCCGAGGCGGGTTGCGTAGGCATCGAGCGCGCTCACGGCCTCGCCGAGGGAGCGCTGCGCGGTCACGCCGACGGCGGCGTACTGGGTGCGCAACAGCTCCTGCGCCTTGGCTGACCACGGCATCAGCTCGGCATCGAGGCATACCCAGTTGGTCGCAAGCTCGTCCCACAAGCCAGCGCGCTCCATGGCCGTCGCGATGCGCGCCAGCACGGCGGCCTCGAGGGTCGCGTCGGAGAAGAAGGGCCGGCCCGTGCGCGTGTAGATCGAGCCGCGCCCTGCGATGCCGAAGCGGTCCGGTCCGACGCCCTCGTCGCGGCACACGACGAGCACGGCGCGCGAGCCCATGTGCTTGCGCTCGCAGATGACGCGCTCGACCCCGTGCTGGCGATAGTGCGCGAACGCCTCGGCGGGATGCTCGAGGTACTCCCCCGTCTGGCACGCCTCGGGCGGCGACATCGTCGGCGGGAGGTAGACGAGCCAGCGCGGATCGACGGCGAAGCGGCTCATCACCTCCAGCGCGGCGACGGCGTTCTCCTCGCGCACCGAGACAGCGTGATGCACGCGCGTCGTGATGGCGCGCTTGCCCCGCACGTCCTCGATGTCGAGCAAGTCGGCGTGCCCGCGCTGCGGCGCCTCCAACGGCGTGGGTCGCAGCGGCTTGATGGGCTCGTAGTAGGTGCGGCGCGCCGCGACCTGGACGAGCTCCTTCTCGGGGTACCGGAGCGCGGTCAGCTTGCCGCCGAACACGCAGCCCGTGTCGATGCAGATGGTGCGGTTGAGCCACTCCGGTTCGGGCACCGGGGTGTGGCCGTACACGACCATGGCCGAGCCGCGATAATCGGACGCCCACGGGTAGCGGATCGGCAGACCGAACTCGTCCCGTTCACCGGTCGCCTCGCCGTAGAGCGCGAACTCGCGCACCCGGCCCGAGGCCCTGCCCTGCAGGCTCTGCTTCATGCCCGCGTGGCTGACGACGAGCTTGCCGTCGTCGAGGACGAGATGGCTGACGAGCCCGTCGATGAAGTCCACGATCTGCGGCACCAACGTGGGCGACTCGCCCGCGAGCTGGTCGAGCGTCTCCTGGAGGCCATGGCTGACCTTGACGTCGCGGCCCTGCAGCTTCTTCTGGAGCTTGACCTCGTGGTTGCCCGGGACACACAGCGCGGTGCCGGCGCGCGTCATGCTCATGACGAGCTTCAGCACCGCGGGGCTGGCCGGTCCGCGATCCACGAGGTCACCGAGAAAGATCGCACGGCGACCCGCGGGCGGCGTCACGACCAGCGGCTCCAGCTCGACGGTGTAGTCGAGCGCGCGCAGGAGCTCGACCAGCTCGTCGAAGCAGCCGTGCACGTCACCGATGATGTCGAAGGGACCGTGGTCGTCGCGGCGGTTGGTCCACAGCCGCGTGCGTTCGATCGTGACCGCCTCGATTGCCTCGAGCGAATCGAGGACATGGATGTAGCGGAAGCCCTCGCGGCGCAGCCCGCGGATGGACTGCTTCAGCTGCGACGCATGTTGGCGCACCACGTGGAAGCCGAACTGGCGATCGGGGCGGGCCTGATTGCGCTCGTGGCAAACCTTCGGCGGCAGGTCGAGCACGATGGCGGCGGCCATGCAGTCGTGCTCGCGAGCGACCGCGACGAGTGACTTCCGCGCCGCGGCCTGCACGTTGGTCGCATCCACCACCGTCAGCTTCTGACGCGCCAGGCGCTTGCCCACGAGGAAGTGCACGAGCGCGAACGCATCCTCCGTCGCGTCCAGGGAGCCCTCGTCATCGCTCACCATGCCGCGGGCGGCGTCCGACGAGACGACCTCGGTCGGGAGGAAGTGCGTGCGCGCGAAGGTCGACTTGCCGCTGCCGGACGCACCGATCAGCACGACCAGCGAGGTCTCGGGAATCGAGATCTTCATCGGGAGAACACTCCCATCTGCGTCGGCGCCCCGAGCGTGGCGTCGAGGTCCCCGACGGGCACGAAGCGCACGACGTAGCCGTGGCGGGCCGCCGTCTCGCGGGCCCACGTCTCGAACTCGGCGCGCGTCCACTCGAAGCGGTGATCGCGATGACGGAACGTGCCCGCGGACAACGTCGCGAACGTCGCGTTGTACTCCGCGTTCGGCGTGGTGATGACGAGCGTCGCCGGGCGGGCGTACTCGAACACGACGCGCTCGAACGCCCCGAGCCGCGACGGATCGATGTGCTCGATTACCTCGACTGCACACGCCGCATCGAACCCGGCCAGGCGGGCATCGCGGTAGGTAAGCGACGCCTGGAACACCTCGACGCGCTCGCGCTGCCGCTCGGGTAGCTCGTCCAGGTGCAGTCGCTCGCCCGCGAGCTCGAGGGTCCGCGGCGAGACGTCAGCCCCGACGACCTTCGTGAACTGCTTCGTGCGCACGAGGCGCTGTAGCAGGCGCCCTTCGCCGCACCCCAGATCGATCACGGTCCGCGCTCCGGACGCTTCGAGCTCGGCGCACACGGCCGCCATGCGCACATCGTTCAACGCGACCCGCGCTTCGAGCACCGCTTCCTCGTGCGCCTTCACCTGTTCGGCCTCCTCGACCTCGGGCTCCTCGTCCGCGAGCAGGCGCGCGAGGGCCTCCTGCGTCAGCTTGCGCTGGCGCTTCAGGTACCGATTCACGATCTCGTCACGCGCCGGGTGGGACGCGAGCCAGCCCGCCCCGTGGTCGAGCAGCTTCTCGAGCTCGTCCTGCCCCACCCAGTAGTGCTTGAAGTTGTCGAGGACGGGCAAGAGCACGTACAGGTGCCCGAGCGCATCCGCGAGGCGCGTGGTGCCCCGCAACGTCACTCGCAAGTACGGCCCGTGGCCCCACGTGGGGAACTGCTCATCGAGGAGCGTCCGCTCGGCCGCGACCTCGTAGCCGAGCGGCTCGAACACGGATCGCAGGAAGCGCTCCCCACCCCGGCAGGGCACGGCCGTGAGCTGCAGGACGAGCGGCAGTGCCTGCTGCGCCAGCTCCGGCCGCTCCTTCGACACGCCGGCCAACGCGCTCGCGAGGACGCGCGCGATCGCGACGCTCATGAATGACGAGGCGACGTACGGCCGATCATTCACGTAGCGCGCGAGCGTCGACTCCTCGAGCCCGCCACGGTGGGCCCGGACGAGGCCGACCGGATCGATGTCGAGCAGGAGGCACGCGGTGCACGTGTCCACCGCCGCCTCCGGGTAGAAGACATGCGCCTGCCCGTAGGCGAGCTCGAACGTCTGGAGTCGATCCGGATGCTTCCCGAGGAGGTAGCCGAGATCCGTCGCAGGCTGATACGTGGTGGAGATGCTGAGCAGCACGTGCTCGTCCGATCCGGAGCTCGGGCGGTCTCCGCCAGTTCCCTCGATCGCCTCGGTGAAGACGACCGCAGGTTCGGCCCGAGCGCTCTGATTACGCGGGCTCGGCCCGATCGTCAATCACTACGTCACGGCCCCTCGCCGTGGACGCCCCATGACTCCCGCCCTACTTCACGAACCGCTCGACCCATGCCGTGAAGGCCGTGGCGAACTTCGTGAACAACTCCGTCGTCTCGGCCGTGGGCGTGCCGGCGTCGTCGAACAGCTTGCCGGCGTTGTTCACGTACATCTCGGGCTGCTGCAGGCACGGGACGTCGAGGAACGCGAGGATCTGCCGGAGGTGATGGTTCGCACCAAAGCCGCCGATCGCGCCCGGCGAGACGCTCACCACCGCGCCCGGCTTGCCGCTGAACACGCTCTTGCCGTACGGCCGCGAGCCGACGTCGATCGCGTTCTTCAGCACGCCCGGCACCGAGCGGTTGTACTCGGGCGTGGCGAACAACAAGCCATCGACCGGGCGCACCGCATCACGAAGCTCCACCCAGTCCGCGGGCGGCTGGTCCTCGAGATCCTGATTGAAGGGCGAGATCCGGCCGAGGTCGATGCGCTTGAACGTCAGGCCCGGCGCCAGCGTCGCGATCGCGTCGGCCACCTTCCGGGTGAACGAGTCCTTGCGCAGGCTACCGACGAACAGGGCGATGGTGCGGGTCATCCCTGCAAGCTAGCGGCGTCGCGGGACAACGCTCACCGCGAGGGGAGGCCTCACCTCCGCATCATTCGACCTGCCGTGACGTTCCGTGGAGGTTTGGGGGATCGAACCCCAGACCCTCGGCTTGCAAAGCCGATGCTCTCCCACTGAGCTAAACCCCCGAGGGACTGCACGAGTAGCAGGCAGGGTTCGTCGGGTCAAGAGTGCGGCGCGAAGGGGCGTGATAAGACGACGGAATGAGGGCGGCCATCGTGCTCGTGGGGTTGGCGGCATGCGGGGCCCGCGACCACCGGTCCTCGCGGCTGCGGTCGGAACCGTCGCGGCCGGAGGTGCTGGTCAGCGATGCGGGCGTGGGGCGCATCACCCGGGGCGTGCAGTTCGGGGCGGACCCGACCGGGCGCCTCGTGGCGCTGATGCCGGGGTGGACGTTCACGGATGAGCGGGACACGGCAGAGGACCACGATGTCAGCATCGTGACGGGGTCGCGCGACGGGACGACGGGGCTGACCATCGTGCTGAACCACTACCTGGAGTCGCAGCCGATCGTGACCGTGTCGGCGAGCGATCCGAGCTTTCAGACCGCGCGCGGGCTCGCCGCCGGGATGACCGTGGGCGACGCGGCGGAGGCGTATCCGACGCTCGCGTGTCGCCTCGAGATCTATGACCCGGACATGGATGTGCTGCGGGTGGAGCGGCGGTGCTTCTGCGAGACGCCGGAGCTCGCGCACGTGTCGTTCGCGCTCGCGCCGAGCGACTGCGCCGCGAAGGGCGAGGCTGCGGTGACGCCGATCCAGCCGGTGGCGATTGCCGCGACGGTGATCACGGCGCTCGAGTGGATCCCGACCGCGCCGTAACGCGGCTTCAACGAGCCACCGCCGCTGGGTCTTGTCAGCAGCTGCGGACAAAACCCAGCAGCCGGGACGCGCGCGGAGGGCCGGGCAAAGGGCCAGGGCGGCTCGTCACCGGGCGCGACCGTTGCACTGCATCCGCCACATGAAGCTCACCGCCTTCGCCCCCATCCTGGTTCTGTCCACCGCCTGCATCACGAACCCGTCGGACGACGAGCTCGGAGAGGAGATGTTCGACGAGGAGATGTTCGACGAGGAGATGCTCGGAGAGGAGGGCGAGCGCGGAGGAACGAGGGCCGAGGAGGTCTGCGTCGACGCGGACGGGGTCGAACACGCGGGTGACGAGTGTGAGCCGGTGATCATCACGTCACCAGAGTGCGAAGACGCGGTCGGCAAGCTTGTGCCGTGCGAGCCAGGCCTCCCGAACTGCGTGCTCGCGCTCCGCCTCGAGGTCACCGAGACCGCTGTTCCCGACTCGAACACGCAGTCCTTCATGACCCAGGTTTGCAGGAAGTTCTCCGGCGAGGTGGCCTTCACCTCGGTGGGAGCCGGTGCGTTCAGGCAAGTCCAGGCGAAGGGAGGCTTCTGGGATTGGTCGATGTTCAGGTTGTCGTGGGCCGGGATGTGCGAACAGCTCGCGCCGGCCCACGAGGACGGCTACCGCCGCAAGTCCGTCAAGCTGGTCCTCGACCATACGGACTGTCCCGCCGATGTCACGGCGCAGGTCGGAGTGCGGGGCAGCGCGACGATCAGCGCCTCGGGGTTCGCGGAGGCGAAGTACGGGGAAGTATGGACGGCAGGGGTAGGTGGTGGAGCTCCGGGATACTCGTGGGGGGCGCGCACCGAGGGCAAGGTCTACGCCCGCGCCTTCACGAAGGAAGCCGGAGCAGAGGGCTCGGCGTCGGTGACGAGTGAATGCACCGAGAGCGACGAGATCGGGCTGTCGGGCAACGTCAGCGCCAAGAGCAGCGGCGGGATCACCATCAGCCATGGACAGGTCTGCAAGAGCCGCGTGTTCGACCGTAGCCGCGTGAACCTGTCACTGCGTGCGACCTCCGATGACAGCATCACCCTGCACTACCCCGTGCCCGGCGGAAATGTGCCGCAGTTCGTTGAAGCGAGGTCGCTCGGCTTCGAGGCCCAGGCCCGCAGTGCGATGCCGGCGAAGGGGCTGTGGGCGACGCTTGGCTACGTCTCCAAGATCGACGCGGTCGGCGAGCTGGCGACGCGCGGGGACACGCTGACCATCAGCGCGGAGTCGTGTACGGCGCATAGCGCGACGGCCAACGCGCGGTGCGTGCTCACGACGGTCGGTCCGAACGCTCTGCGAACGCGCTAGGCCGCGGCCCCCGACGACGCCGTAGCGCGGATATGATGGGCGGGTGAGCAGCGAGCTGGTCCCGGGGGGACGCCTCGGTGGATATCGGCTGGTGCGAGCGATCGGGCACGGCGGGATGGGTGTGGTCTGGGCCGCCCGCGACGAGGATCTCGACCGCGAGATCGCCCTGAAGGTGCTGCGCACCGGGGCGACGGGCCCGCAGATGCGGATGCGGCTCCTGCGCGAGGCGCGGGCCATGGCGCGGCTGAAGCACCCGAACGTGTTGACCGTGCACGAGGTCGGGACGGACGGAGGCCGGGACTTCATCGCGATGGAGCTCGTCGACGGAACGGACCTCGACGCGTGGCTGAAGACGACGCCGCGCGCGGGAGATGTGATGGCCGCGGTGCTGGCCGCGGGACGAGGCCTGGCGGCGGCCCACGCGGCGGGGCTGGTGCACCGCGACTTCAAGCCCCACAACGTGCTGCGCAGCAAGGACGGGCGCGTGCTCGTGACGGACTTCGGGCTCGCGCGCGCGATGGAGGGCGAGCTGCGGACGATCGAGGTGGGACCGACGCAGCTCGCGCCGGCGCGCGGCACCGAGCAGACCATGATGGCGCCGGTGTCCGGCGTCGAGGCGACGGCGGCGCCAGTCGAGCTGGCGGGGACGCTGGAGGTCACGCCGCGCGCGGAGTCCGCGACGGCGCTACCGGAGAAGTCCCCGGCGGCATTGCCGGAGACCATCGATGACTCGGTGCTCGGTTCGCCGCTCACCCAGACGGGCGTGATCCTGGGGACACCGGCGTACATGGCGCCGGAGCAGTTCGAGGGGACGCCGCCGACGCCGCGCAGCGATCAGTTCGCGTATGCCGTGACCGTGTGGCAGGCGCTCGCCGGTGAGCGGCCCTTCACCGGAGCCAGCGTGAACGCGCTGCGCGAGGCGGTATCGCAGGGCGCGCCAGCCCGGCCGCGGTCGATGCCCGTGAACGTCTACGCCATCCTGGCGCGCGCTCTGGCCCCGGTGCCGTCCCAGCGCTGGCCGGACCTCCCTGCCCTGCTGACTGCGCTCGAGCACGCGACGCGCGCTCCGCAGCGTCGGCGGCGGGCCGCCGGGCTCGCCGCGAGCATGGCGGCGGTCGGCGCGGCGGTGGTCGTCGTGATGCCGTCGAGCCAGCCTGCCGTCGATCCCAACTGCGCCGACAGCACCGAGCTCATCGATCGGGCGTGGTCGTCGGAGATCGAGCAGGCCCAGCGCGCGCGCCTGCCCGCGCACACCAACTTCGACATCCTGGCGAGGCGAGCCAGCGAGTACCGCACGGCGTGGATCGGCGAGCACGAGGCCGCGTGCAAGGAGCAGCGCTCGCCAATTTTTCCGGCGCGGATCGCGTGTCTGTTCGGGCAGCGCGACGAGCTCGAGGCCGCCACGCGCACCCTGCGGCAGGTTCCCGTCGAGCTGCTGAGCGGCAGGCTCCCGATGGGGGTCGTGCCGCGGCTCGAGACGTGTCGGGGCGCGACGCCGCTGGCCCCGCCGCGGGTGCCGGAGCAGCCCGTGATCGCCGAGCTCGTGCGTAGCCTGCGGTCCGACACGCTGATGCTGCAGGCCGCGGGGACGATCGTGGAGCATCGCGATGCGTTGCTGGCGCGGGCGCGGGCAACGGGCTGGGTGCCGCTGGTCGCGGAGACGCTCGTGGTGACGGGCAACGCGTATCACCGCGCGCGCGCGTTCATCGAGGCGAGAGCGGACCTCGAGGAGGCGATCCGGCTCGCCGAGGGTACCCAGTACGTGCGCGTCGCGGCCGTCGCGCGCGTGTCGCTGCTCGAGGTCGAGACGGCGCGCTCGAGCGACTTCGGGTCGCCGATCGCGCTGGACAAGCTGCTCGCGGCGACGCGCGAGGCCGTGCTGCGCGCGGGGGATGATCCGCAGCTGTCGGGGGTCATCGACCTGCTCGAGTCGGAGATCCTCGAGAGTCGCGGCGCGCCGCTGACGAAGGTGCGGGCCGTGGTCCAGCGGGCCCGGGAAACGTTCGACACGATCGAGGACGCACGCGTCGAGAGGGCGCTCGTTCGACTGGCCAACTTGCTCGTGCGCGACCCGAGCTCCACGGAGGCCGAACGCGCGGGGCTCGAGGCGGACTTGCGAGCGCGCGACGACTCGGAGGCCATCGCATACGCACGGTTCGCGTTGCTGCGGACCGACAACCGGTTCGCGGACATGCATGCCGCGATCGACCCCCACACGCCAGGCCCGCGGCCGCCGCCAGGTCCGATGGTGCGCCTGAAGGTGCGCGTCCTGAATGGCAAGAACGGCCCGGTGGCCAACGCGACGGTGGTCGCATGGACGGGCGCGCTCGTCAGCGATGACCTGCGGCTATACACGACGCGAGACTTCGACGGCGCGATCGCGACCACGGGGCCGACGGGCGAGACGGAGATCGATGCGCCGGTCGGGGGCGGCCTCGTCGTCCAGGCGAAGGTGCCGGGGCAGTTGCACGTGCTCGAGCCCCGGGTCGGCCCCATTGCCATCCCTGCGGACGCGAAAGGGGTGACGGTCGAGTTCGGCGGCACTTGGTCAACGGGCTTCACCGGCCACCACGAGGCCACGGTGAACGAACGCCTGACGATGGCGCTGCGCTACCCGGTGAGCCCGACGACGGTGTGGTTGCCGACTGTGGGCGTCCCCGGGCGCGTGTTCAACTTCGCCAACGTGACCCGGCCGGTCACGGACGACCAGGTCTTCACCCGGCGCGCCGGGCCCCGGGCGACGCGCACGATGCTGGGCCGCCTCCGCGTCGATGCCCTCAACGCCATGTCGACGATCGATGTCGTCGTGCCGGCGCCCGGCGACGCCACGGGGGGGCGCGTGTGGATCTTCGCAGGGCATCTCGCTCCCTTGCCCGCCACGCGCGAGGCCGTGGACCAGCTCGCGCTCGTCGCTGTCGACGTGACGACCGGGTGGCTCCACTACGTCGGGTCTGCCACCACGGTCCAGGGTCGCCGGTACTACACGCCCGAGGCGCTGCACCTGGTGGCCAGGCAGCTGCCGACGGGGCCGTTCACGGCGTGCGTGGTGCTGGACGGTTCGGATGCGATCCCGAAGTGCGTCACCGGAACGGCCGAATTCGAGACAGGCATAGCCATCCCATAGGATGCTCCGGGCAATGGCACGCGCGGCTCCCGCCAACAGCATGCTGTTCACGTTCCGGATGACGCCCCTCATCGCGGCGGAGCTGGCGGCTCGATCGATCGATGCCGCCACGATCCTCGTCGAAGCGGGCCTGCCGGTGGAGGCGCTGCGCGGCGACATCACCGCGCCGCTCGCGCGCGTACAGCGGTTCATCGACCTCGCGGCCGCGGCGCTGCATGCGCCGCTCTTCGGGTTCGACCTCGCCGCCCGCATTCCGACGGGCGCGTTCGGCCTGGCCGAGTTCGCGATGCGGAGCGCGGCGACGGTCGCCGGCGCCTTGCGGACCCTCCACGACGTGGCCCCGCTCATCAACCCGATCGGACGCTTCTCGTTCACCGAGTCCGCCACCGGCGGCGAGCTGCACTACGCGATTCCGGCGCAGCGCGATGCGCTCGGAATGCACCTGAACGAGTACACCATCGCGTTGATCGCGCGGCAGCTCGGCGGGCCGCTCGAGGGTGGGATGCAGCTCGCGAAGGTGTGGTTCCCGCACACGCGCAAGGACAACGCCGAGGAGGTCGCGGCCCGGCTCAAGGCGCCCGTGCACTTCCAGGCCGGCGACTGCGGCTTCGCACTCACCCCCGACACGCTGGCGCGGCCGCTGCGCACCGCGGATCCCGACCTGCACAAGTTCATGCTCGAGCAGGCCAAGGCCCAGCTCTCTCGCATCTCGAACGCGGACATCATCACGACGGTGGCCCGTGTCATCGAGCTGCGCCTCGCGTCGGGCAAGCTCGCGATCGCGGACATCGCGGCGGC
>JALHPV010000153.1 GCA_022842285.1 Kofleriaceae bacterium | reverse complement strand
CGGACCCGCCATGTGGCGCGAAGCGCCAAAGGATCTCTCTCCGACCTCGGCGTCTATGGCGTCTTGGCGTTGAAAATCCGGGGGCGCGAACGCGGCGCGGCGCGGCGCGAGCGCGGCAAGGCGCGAATGCTGCGGGGCGCGGACGGACCTGGCTACCCGGCGCGGCGCGACTTGCCGAGCGCGAGCACTTCGTCGCGCGAGGGGATGCCGGTCCACGGGCCGAGCTCCTGGACGACGAGGGCCGCGGCGGCGCACGCGAGCTCCATGCAGCGGGCGAACGGGAGCTCGGAGAGCAGGGCGGCCGCGAAGGCCCCGTGATAGACGGAGCCGGCACCGAAGGTGTCGAGGACCTCGACGGGGTAGGCGGGCACGCGCACGACCTGATCACCGTGACGGCCGATCGCGCCATCGGCCCCGAGGGTGATGACGACCGCCCTTGGACCGAGGCCCCGGAGCTCTGCGAGCGCGTCGGTGAGCTCGCCGCGCGGCGCCAGCTCGTTCGCCTCGCGCTCCGAGGCAATGAGGATGTCGCACGCGGCGATCATCTCGGTCGCACCTTCGCGCAGCTCGGCGACATCGAAGATCACCGGCAGCTTCTGCTGGCGGGCGATGCGCGCGGCCTGGAGCTGGATCCCGGGCTCGGTGCCATCGATCAGCAGGGCCGAGGCCGCGGAGAGCAGGGCGTTGCCGTCGATCGGGACCGGATCACCGCGCTCTCCCGCAAAGCGGGCCCGTGTGGTGCCGTCGCCGGCCACCGTGGCGAAGTCGCAGGCCGAGCTGCCGACGCCCTTCAGGAGCTCGACGTCGATCCCGGCATCCCGGAGCGCGGTCCGGGCGAGCTGCCCCAGGAGGTCCGCCCCGTGCGTGCCGGCGGCGCGGGCCCGGCACCCGAGGCGTTGCGCGGCCCGGAGGGCCACCGCGACACCGGGGCCCGGGGTCGTGGCCAAGGCCGCGAGATCCGCGGGGGCGGCGGCAATACCCGGCAGGTTTGGCCCGAGCCCGGAGATCGAAACTCCGATGCGACCCAAGCCAACAACCAGGGGCGCGTGCACGGTACCCAGCATACACCGGGCCCAGCGGCTATGGTCACGAGGTGTCACGGACATCCGGCGTCGGTCTCGGGGCCGCGAGCGAATCGCGCCCCCTCCGCTCCGGGCCCGGGCAACGCGAAAGCAGTCCCGCGAGTCAGAGCGCCGAACCGTCCAGTCCCAGTCCCGGGGAGCCCGTGACCGAACTCGCAGCCCAACCACAAGCCTTGGTGGAGCCACGTCCACGCCATCCCGCCGCGCTCGCCGACGATGCCCAGCTCGTCGCCGCGTGTCGCCGGGGAGAGGCGCGGGCGATGGAGGTGCTCTACCACCAGTACAAACGCCGCGTGTTCGGCATGGCCCACCGCATCGTCGGAACGACCGACGCCGAGGAGGTCGCACAGGAAGCGTTCGTCCGGGTCTTCCGCGGCCTCGCCAACTTCCGCGGGGATTCGCAACTCTCGACGTGGATCTATCGCCTGACCGTGAACGCGGCCCTGTCGTACCTCGCCAAGCGCGGGCGCCGGCAGGAAGTGGGTGACGAGAGCATCGCCGAGATGCCCGCGCCCCCGACGGCCGAGCGCGACCTGGCGCTGGCCGCTCGCATCGAGGACGCGATGGGGCGGCTCCCCGCCGGGTATCGTGCCATCCTCGTCCTCCATGACATCGAGGGCCTGTCGCACGAGGAGTGCGCCGCGATCCTCGAGTGCCGCATCGGCACATGTAAGTCGCAATTGCACAAAGCCCGAGCGAAGATGCGGGAGCTCCTGGGGGCATCACTCAAGTGACGCACGGCTGTGACAAGCTCCGCGGCAAGCTGACCGCGTACCTCGATGGCGACCTGGATCCCGACGCGGGAACGGTCGTGCGAGGACACCTGCGCACGTGCGACGCGTGTCGCGAGGTAGCCGCAGCCGAGGCGAAGCTGCGGGACGAGCTGCGCGCGCTCCCGGTGCTGGATCCGCCGCCGTCGATGTGGGAGGGCGTGCAGGCCCGGCTCGCGGCCGCCGAGGTCGTGGAGTCCAAGCGACCTGGCTGGCGCCGCACGCTCGATCAGGTGGTCCGCTGGACGCGTGGGTCGGGGGTGTTCGCGCCCCGCATGCTTGTTGGCGGCGTGGCCGTGGCGACCGTCGCGCTCGTCGTGATGTGGCGGATGAATCGACCGGATGCCGACGCCGGCGCGCCGACCACGCCCGACGTCATCGCGGTGCCGTCACCTGTGCTCGCGCCGTCGCAGGAGACCAAGCTCGGCGGTCAGACCGTCGAGTCCGCCCCGTTCGGCACCGATGTCACCGCCGATCTGGCGGGCGAAGGCCAGCGCATCGTCGCGTCGTATGTCGGCACCGCCGAGGAGCTGATGACGATGATCGGCGAGGTGCGAGAGCAGTGGTCGGCAGGCGATCAGGCCACGTACGACCGCGAGGTCGCCGCCCTGCAGGTGAAGGTCAATGCCGCCACCGACGATCGGACCAAACAGCGGGAGCTCCGCGCGCTGATTCGCTACGTGCAGCGCGCCCTCGTGCGCGATGACGTGGCCCTCGCGGGAGGCGCTCCGTGAAGACCCTTGGCGCTCGGTCCACCTCGCGCGTTGGCTTTCGTCCCGCCGGCCTCGCATCGGTGCTGCTGGTGCTCGCGACCGCTACCGCGGCCGCCGACGAGCCGAAGCCGACGACGAAGCCGGTTACCGAGCGGAGCAAGCTCGAGATCAAGCCGTCGGAGAAGGCGATCGGTTCGATCGCGATCGACAATCCTCTCGGCGACGTGCGCGTCGAGGGCTACGACGGCAAGTCGCTGCTCATCGAGACGGTGAAGACGGCGCCCACCGGGGACGCGCTCGAGCGCCTGCGCGTGTCGCTGGTCCCCAACCCCGACGGCAGCGTCCGCATCACGACGGCGGCCGATCCGGGTGATACCGGCGCCATCGCGCGGGCGGAGATGAAGATCGATCTCGTCGTCCGCGCGCCGCGCGATGCGAAGATCGAGGCGACGTCGAGCGCGGGCCTCCTCCAGGTCTCGAACATGGACGCGGGCGGCATCCTCGACACGGCCACGGGCCGGATCCGCGTGATCAACGTGCAGGGCGAGCTGACCACCTCGACGGTATCGGGCGAGACCCGCATCGAGCAGGCGTTCGGTTCGATCGACGCGCAGACGCTCGGCGCCGACGTCTCGCTCGATTCGATCGCGGGGACGAAGCTCGTCGCCTCTGCGAACAGGGGCTCGATCGCCGGCCGCCGCGTGCGCTCGCGCGAGATCGAGCTGACCACCACCGATGGTTCGATCTCCCTCGAGGCGGAGGTCACGCTGCGCAGCCGCGTGGTGGTCGCGAGCCTGAAGGGTGACGTCGACATGAAGCTGCGTCGTACCGGCGCCATGATGGTGCGTGCACGCGGCGCGAAGGTGAACCTCGGATCACAAGCCGGGACCAAGACCCAGTCGGATGGGTGGCTCACTGCGACGTTTGGCGCGGCGGGCGGAACAGATGCCCCCGCGTTTGTCGAGATGCGGTCGAAGACCGGCACGGTTCAGCTGCATCTCATCGAGAGCGACTAGGCTCGCGGGCACGCACACGCTAGGCTGGGTCCGTGGTGAGCACCGCTGTGCCCGCGCAGGTCACGGAATACGCCGAGCAGGTGGTGGAGTACGTCCGCCGCGCGCTCGGCGTGAAGCTCGAGTACGACAGCGACACGCTGCCGCTGCTCGATCATTACCTGCGCGCGCCGGATATCTCCGCCGGCAACGTCGCGGCTACCCAGCTCGTGGTCTCGACGGCGGGCGCCTACTTCGGCGAGGTCGTACGACGCCGGCTGGGCGGGCGCTGGGAGTTGACCTCGGCCTCCGAGCGCGGCGACGGCGATAGCCGCACCGTCGACAGCTGGCGCGTCGTCCTCCCGACGGGCCTGAACTTCTCGCCCGCAGGGATGGTGGCCGCCGCCATCGCGCAGGCCGACCTGGCCGACCTCGACACCGAGATCGATGCCCCCTCGCGGATGCGCCCCTACGTCGAGCAGGCCCTCGCCCGGATGGGGGAGGTGACGGTCGACGACTACTACTCCCTGTGCGGCCGCCTCGATACCCTCGAGCACCTGCACGAGGTGCTGGTGGCCGTGGCGGCCCAGATGATGGGGCCGGCGGTCGACGACGATGATGACGGGATGGAGCCAGTCGCCGACGAACCCTCTGGACCCGTAAATTAAACAGGGTTATTCACCCGAGCCATGGCTCGGGGGCAGCGCACTGCATCGCAATCGGCTTATCGCGGGGCGCCGGGGCGCACGCAAACGTCGACCATTCATGTCGCGGTCGCTACCGGCGACCTGGTCTCGACCCCGATCACGACCTCGATCGATGCGGTCGCGAATCCCGAGCTCGTCGAGGCGCTGTTCGACGACTCGCTGAACCTGATCGGGACGCCGGTCGTCTATCACGATCCGTCCGCCGAGGTGTTCGCACTCGTCCTTACCGACGCGCAGCGCCACACCGAGATCGACGAGCGCATCGCGCTCTTGAAGGCGCTCAAGGCCGATAGCGCCGCGATTCCGGCGTACGCGAAGAACTTCGACGTCGTCTACGGGCCGGCGGGCCTGCGCGATCTGCTCGAGCGGCGCGCCTCGGGCACCCTCGCGGCGGCGGAAGCAGAGCGCAGTCGCGGCGAGCACGAAAAGCGGGTTCGCGACCTCGAGCGTCGCTCGGGTGAGATCGATCGCCGCGCGAACGATGTCGATCGCCGCACCAACGACCTCGACAACCAGAAGGCCGAAGTGGCGGCCGCGAAGGCGGAGCTGTCGCATCAGAAGGCCGACCTCGCCGGTCAGGTCGCGCAGATCACGCGCGAGCGCGCCGAAGTGGCCCGCGAGCGCGCCGAGCTGGATCGCATGCGCAGCGAGGCCCGGTCGCGGGCGATCGCCGCCGTCGTCGAGTCCGCCGCGCCGCCCGTCGGCATGCGCTCCTCGCACGAATCGCAGACGACGATGCCCATCGCCCGCGGCATGCTCGACAGCGACACCTTCGACAAGGTCGAGCCCGCGATGCTCCTCGAGACGGAGGAGACCCACGGGCGCCAGGGCGAGACCGAGGCGCCCCGCGCCCGCCGCGAGACGCAGGACATTCCGACGGGGTCCGAGGAAGCGCTGACCGGCCACCCCGGGCTCCTGGACCATCTGACGCCGAGCGAGCCCGAGAGCTTCGAGGTCGACGTCGAGACCGGCATCACGCCCGGCGAGATCCTCCGCGGTGAGGCGACGCGGATCACCCCGCAGCCGGGGGAGCGAGGCGAGCCCACGCGGGTCGCGGCCCCGCCGGCCGAGCTGCTCATGCCGATGGCGCCCGACGCCGCCGAGACCGTTCCCGGAGGCCCCGACGTGGTCCCGGCCAAGCGCGCGGCCGAGCCGGCATCGCTGTCGCCATGGAACGAGCCCGAGGACGAGACGACCGGGGCCGCCATCCTCCCCCAGGGCGCCGATCCGCTCACGACCGACACCGCCGACCTCCCGCTCGATCCGAACCCCGATGCGTGGCTCGACAAGGTGGCGGCCGGGTCGGGATCAGCCTTCACCGTCGAGGCCGCCACGGTGCGACTCGCGCTGCATGCCGGCGAGGAGCTCGCCAAGGCCCTCGAGGGTCTGCTCGACATCCGCGTCCTCCTGCACCGCAAGGCGACGTATCCCATCATCACCGTCGTCATTGGCTCGCCGCTCGCGCTGCGCGTGCCGACCGTGGCGCACCTCGCCGTTCTCGTGCTGGACATCGCGAACGATCGCGATCGCGCGGTGCTGGCGGCCCTCGGCCGGCGCTTCGAGCTCGTCGTGGACCTCCTCGTCGAGGGCCGCCGCGCGCGTCGGGTGAAGCTCATCGCGCCGCTCGCCGAGAACGTCGGCTACATCCTGCGTGCCGCCGAGGATCATCTCCGCGGTGTCGCCGCCGAGGGCGAGCCCTCGATGCCACGCGCGCGCGATCTCGTGCTCGCACCGGGGGCCGACCTCCTCGGCATGGAGAACCTCGAATACGCCGAGTTCCGCGACGACAAGCTCGCGCACCTCGGGAGCGCGCAGCACGCCCGCCGCGCGATCGCGATGGCCCGCCGGTTCGCGCGCCCGTCGCGCGAGGACTACCTCGTCTGCACCCGCGGCTTCCCGCTGCCGCGCTGGCGCGAGCTCCGCCGCGGCGTGCTCGAGACGGCCGTCGCGTGGGGCCTCTGGATGGGCCCCGAGCTCGCCCAGGTCGCGGTCAGCGAGGGCCTCGCGCGCTCGCGTCGCGATCTGATCACGCGCCTCGATCGCGGGACGGAGACGCTCCGCAAGCACCCCAGCGCGAACGACCTCGACGAGGGAGCGGTCACCGATAACGCGACCGCGCTCGCCGAGGAGGCGAAGGCCTTGGGCGTCGAGCTCACGAAGCCGATCACCTCGAAGGTCAACGGCGCGCTGGCGTCGGAGAACGGCAACACGGTCTCGGGCTCGATCGGCCAGACCCCGCCAAAGGGCATGCACCGCGTGCCCGGATCGACGAAGTCGACGGACGAGCTGATCGCGCTGCTCGACAACCGGGAGGAGCGCGTCCAGGCGGCCATTGCTCTCTGCGAACGCGGCGATCCGAAGGCGGCGGGCCCGGTCATCGCGACCGTCAGCAAGCTGTCGCGCGCCGAGGCCGTGCGGGTGCTGGGACTCTCGGTGAAGTTCGGGGACGCCGCGAAGCAGCCGCTCATGGACGGCCTGAAGAGCAGCAAGGCCTTCCTGCGCCATGGCTGCGCGCTGGCGCTGGGCCTCCTGCGCACCGAGGACGGGACCCAGGCCGTCATCGACCTCCTGATGACGGAGCCCACGGAGATCTGGCGCGAGGTCGCCCGCGCGATCGGTCAGGTCGGTCCGACCGCACTCCTCTCCCTCGCCAGCACCTATGGCCGCCTGGGCGACAAGGCGACGCAACCCCTCGCGGAGCGCGTGGCGTGGGCCATGGCTCACGTGGCCGTGCGCGGCGGCAAGGCGGCCATCGAGACGATGGCGGGCGGCCACAGCGTGGTCGCACCTGTCGCGAAACAGGCGCTCGAGCTCCACGCCTCGGCTGCCAACGACCAGGTCCGTGTGCGCCCGGGCGCGGAGGGCTCGATGCCGGGCCGCGATGTCACCGTGAACCGGGCGTTCTCGCGGCGCTTCTTCGAGGCCCTCGAGCAGGGGCTCCCGGAGACGGGGGCCGCCGAGCTGGAGGCCCTGGACGCGTCGAGCCCGATGGAGCTCCTCGAGGACGCCGACCTTCTCGAAGACGATGAAGAAGAGATCGACGAAGCAGACCTGCTGACGTAGCGATTCGGGTAGTATCAGACGGGGCTCGCTTCTCATGCGTATCGGCATTTTTTCGGACGTCCACGCGAACATCGAAGCGATGACGGCGGTGGCCGAGGCGTACAAGAGCGAACGCATCGACATGTACGTCTGCATCGGAGACGTTGTCGGCTACGGCGCATCGCCTAACGAGTGCTGCTCCCTCATCAGGAAGCTTGCAGCTCACACGATCCTCGGCAACCACGACGCCGCCGTCGCGGGCCGCATGGACTACTCGTACTACTACGACGCCGCCCGCCAGGCGCTCGACCTGCACTCGCGCCAGCTCACCCAGGAGAACATGTCGTGGCTGCGCGGCCTGCCGTACGAGGTGCGGGTCGGCGCCGACGGCAAGGTCACGACCGAGGGCCTCAACGAGGTCACGTTCTGCCACGGCTCGCCGATCAACCTCGAGGAGTTCGAGTACATCTTCTCCGTCGAGCAGGCGCAGCGCTGCATCGAGATCTGGGACGACCTCGGCGCGGTCACGTTCATCGGTCACTCGCACCTCTGCAAGTCGTTCGCGCTCACCCGCGAGGAAGTGTTCGAGGTCGTGGCGACGAAGTTCGTGATTCGCCCCGAGCACCGCTACATCATCTCGGTCGGCTCCGTCGGCCAGCCCCGCGACTACGACAACCGCGCGAGCTACACGATCTACGACACCGAAGAGCGCGTGTTCGAGTTCAAGCGCGTCGCCTACGATATCGATAGCGCGGCCCAGAAGATCTTCGCCGCCGACCTCGAGCGGAACTTCGGCAATCGCCTCTTCCTCGGCGTCTGAGCTCCGCGACCGCTGCCCCCCGGGGATGCGGGCCCTGAGCTTCACCGCCAAGGCGCGGAGGACGCCAAGACCAGAGGTTTATAGGGCCCTTCGGGCCGCAGCGGGTTGCGCCGATGACTCGTGCCAAGAGGGGCTCGTGCCGAGAGACGGGTGCGGTCGTAGCTCGGTTGCGTGCGCAACCCCAGGCCGGGGCCGCGACCCGCCCAATCAAGAACAACCTTGGCGTCCTCCGCGCCTTGGCGGTAAAGACTTTCGGTGCAGTGCAGTGCAGTGCAGTGCAGTGCAGCGAGCGGCGCGACACCACGAACGGCTAAGGGTCGGTGTCGAGGGCGGCCTTCGAGAACATCATGCCGTCGCCGCGCGCCTCGGCGTAGGCATCGGCGCTGATCACGCCGTCGCGCTTCATGGCGCGCAGGACGACGGCGACGCGCTCGGCGGAGCTGGGATCGAGGCCGCCATGCTTGCGGACGCGTCGCGACATCGACGTGGGCTGCGAGGTGAGGGCGGCCAGGAACGCGGCCTGGCGGATGGTGAGGTCGCGTGGAGCGCGCTCGAACCAGTGCAGGGCGGCGGCGCGGAGGCCGAACACCCGGGGGCCGAGCTCGATGATGTTCAGGTAGCGCTCGAGGATCTGCCACTTGTCGAGCCGGGCCTCGAGCCGCCACGTGAGGACCGCTTCCTGGAGCTTGCGGTCGAGCGTGCGCCGCTGCGAGAGGAAGGCGTTCTTGACGAGCTGCTGGCTGATCGTCGAGCCGCCACGGGCGAGGCGCTCCTCGCGCAGATCGATCTCGAAGCTCCGGGAGATCTGCTCGAGGTCGAAGCCGTGGTGTTGCCAGTAGCGGCCGTCCTCGGCGGAGACAAACGCCCCGCGCACGTACGCCGGCAGCCGATCGAGGGACTGATACGACGGATCCGCGGGGTCGAGGCGACGCACCGAGCCATCGGCGAGCTGCTGGTCGCCAGCCTTCGCGAGGCGCGTGACGTCGCCGGCCGGCGCTTCCGCGAGCGCCTTGCACGTGCCGCGGAGGGAGCCGGTGATGCGGACCCCCTCGCTCTCGGGCGCGGAGAGGTCGATCGCGAGGCGGGCCTGGGCGCCGAAGGTGCCCTCGAGGAGCAGCGCATCGAGGGGGCCGCGCGCGGCCGCGGGGATGGCGGCGAGCTGATCGGCGCAGGCGGCCTCGGCGAGCGTCACGTCGAGCTGCGCCGCGGCCGTGCCGGTGCGGCGGACCCAGCCGGCTGCGGTGAGCGAGAGTGCTCCGGTGGTGAGCTGCGCGTGGGAGAGCACGATGGCGTCGGCGCCGATCGCGAGGTCCGCCTTCATGCTGCCGTCGGCCGGAATCGGCGTCGCGGCGACAGTGGGATGGGTGACGAGGGCACCGGCGAGCGAGCCGTCGACCTGGACCCGATCGCGGGTCATCGCCACCGTCCCGGTGCCGTGGGCATGGGCGACGTCGATGCCGCCGGGCAGGAGGCCGGCCAGCGGGCCGAGCGGGACGCGATCGCCCGTCACCCGGAGCTGGTGGCTCGCGATCTCGGCGGTGACCGCGCGCGGCACCCCGTCGTCGTCGACCGAGCCACGCACCTCGAGGGGGCCGGCCGGGCCGAGGCGGCCGGCCGCGAGCTCGGTGAGCGTGTAGGTGCCCCCCCGCAGCTCGATCGTGCCCATGCCCCCGACGGCGAGCGCGCGGCCAAAGGTCATGCCTGGCATCGCGAGATCCGCGGCTCCGCGGGCGAACGTCAGCTCCCCGACGACGCCGTGGCTCGTCCCCGTCAGGTGCAAGCGACCGGCGATCACACGCACGCCACCACGATCGGGCACCAGTTCGACGGAGTCGGCCGTCAGCTCGCCCACGCCCGCGATCCGGACGGTGAGCGACCCCTCGGCGACGACGATCCGGCGCAGGCGTCCCGAGCCGCCCCGGCCCGAGCCCGCGGATGGACGACGGGCCAGGCGACGGGCGAGGGCGGCGAGCTCCTGGGCATCGCCCCCACCGCCGCGCGACATCGCGAGGTCGATATGCGGACGGGTCACACGGATCTCGTCGGCGCGGAGCTCGCCGGCGAGAAGCGAGCCCATCGACACGGACGCTTCGAGGCCTTCCACCGACGCGAGGTCGCCGAGCGCGACGTCAGACAGGCGCAGCGACCCCGTCAGATCCGCGTCGATCCCGCCGATCCGCGCGGGCACGGCGGCCGCGACCGAGAGCCGATCCGCGACGTCCTGGGTCCGAGCCCCGACGTACACGCGCGCGCCGACGGGGACGCCGATCGCGAGGACGGCCGTCGCCAGCGCTACGCGGAGGTCGCGGGAGAACATCTGCTAGTGGTGCCCGGCCATCGCGTCGCGGCGGTCGTCGCCGACGTAGGCGCGCTGGATCACGCGGCGCTCACCGCGGTCGCGGCGATTCGTGAGCGAGGCGCTCGCGAGCATGCGCTCGCATAGCTCGCCGAAGTCGATGCCGGCCGCCTCCGCGATCTTCGGCAGGAGGCTCGTCGGCGTGAGGCCCGGCACCGTGTTGATCTCGAGGATGAACTCGTTGCCCGCGTCGCTGACCATCATGTCGACGCGGGTCGCGCCACGGCACCCGATCGCCGCGTGAGCCCGCATCGCCTGCGCGAGCACGCCGCGGTACCGCTCGGGCGAGATGCGCGGTGGCACGAAGTAGTCGGTGGCGCCCTTCGTGTACTTGTTCGCGTAGTCGTAGAAGCCGGCGCGCGGCGCGATCTCGACGGCGCCGAGGGCGCGGCCATCGAGCACCGCGACCGAGACTTCCTTGCCCTGGATGTAGCGCTCGACGAGCACCTCGTCATCGAAGCGCAGGGCGCGCTCGACAGCCGACGTGAGCTCGTCCGGCGTGGCGCACATCGCGACCCCGACCGAGCTGCCTTCGCTGATCGGCTTCACCACGCACGGGTAGCCGAAGTCGCCATGCACGCCCATCAGGTCGTCGGCCTGGTCAGCGGTCACGACGTAGTACGCCGGCGTCGGGAGGTTGTGGAGCCGGAACAGCTCCTTCGCCTTGCCTTTGTGCATCGCGAGCGCCGACGCGAGGACGTCGGAGCCGGTGTAGGGAATGCCCATCGTCTCGAGGAGGCCCTGGATGCAGCCGTCCTCACCGCCGCGGCCATGGAGCGCGATGAAGGCTACGTCGATCTTCTCCTGGCGGAGCGCCACATCGATGTCGCTATCGACATAGACCGGGATGGCGTCGTGGCCACGGGCGCGCAGCGCCGTGAGCACGGCCTCGCCGGTGCGCACCGAGACCTCCCGTTCGCTGGAGAGACCGCCGAGGAGAACTCCAATCCGAGACTGCATTAATCGACGCTACGTGCCCTCGCGTGCCGGGCCAACTTTTCACCCCAATGTGGTAGGAACGGCGCCCATGGCTGCGACCAAGAAGAAGGCCCCCGCGACGAAGAAGCCGAAGGAAGAGGCCAAGAAGCCCGCCGCCAAGAAGGCCGCCCCCGCCGGGGGCAAGAAGGCGCCGGCCAAGAAGAAGCCGGCCGAGGCGACCACCGAAGCCCGGCGGACCCGTGGTGCTGCCGACGGGCAGCGCGAGGTCAGCGACCGCCTCCCGGCCGAGGCCGTCACAGGCGCCGTGGAGCCTGCGGATATCGAGGACGCCGAGATCCTCGCCGAGACGCCCGCCGAAGAGCAGAGCGGTGAGATCGAGGCGCCCCCCGTCCAGCTGTCGGATGAGGAGAAGGAGCTCCAGTCCCTCTACGGCGACGATCTGAACGCGCCTGCGGTCGCACATGGCGAGTACAAGGACCGCCAGACCAAGGACGAGGACCGGCCCATGCTGCCGGAGATCAACGCGCGCGACGAGCGCAACAAGCGCTGGGATGACCGCCGCGATCAGCGTCGGCGACGCCGTGACGAGCGCGATCAGCGCCGCGAGCAGCGCCGGAACGAGCAGGGCGGGGCCCCCAGCGGTCAGCAGCAGCTCGGCTTCCAGCAGCCGAACCGCGAGCAGCGCCCGGACTCCGGGCCGCGCCACGACGGCGGACAGCGTCCGCACGAGCCGCGCCCGCAGCACGGCAACCAGCCCATGCGCCCGCTCCAGCCGCCCGTGCAGGTGACGGCCGACGACGAGCAGCGCGCGCGGGTCGGCACCCCGCTGGGCGATGCCGCCGCGACGGTGTTCGCGCAACTGCGCAATGGTCAGCCGCTCCCGCTCCGGCAGCTCGCGCAGATGATGCGTAAGCGGAACCTCGTCGAGGTCGAGCCGGATCAGCTCGCTCCGCAGCTCAAGGCCGAGCTCCTCGGCGACGAGCGCAGCTACAAGGCCCTCGGCCTGCGGCCGCGCATCGTGTACCGCGGTCGCGATCTGTTCGCGCCCGGTCCGGTAGCCATGAGCGTCACGGCTGATGCCGAAGCGGGGCTCGCGGCCGCGCTCTCGCGCCTCGCCGGGGCCACCCACCGTGCGCTCGCGCAGCGCGTGGCGAAGGCGTCGCCCGCTGGCTTCGAGCGCCTCATTCACGCCTACCTCGTGGGCGCGGGCTACCGCGACATCGAGTGGGTGAAGCGCCTCGGGGGCATCAGCTACGCGTCGGCGACGGCCCCGGGCATCGATCGCCAGGTCCTGATCAGCGCGCGCTCCGGCGACGAGCCGATCGACCGCCGCGGCATCGGCGAGCTGCGCGTCGGCGTCGAGGCGAAGAACCTCGTCGCGGGCGTGCTGTTCGCAGCCCGCGAGCTGTCGGAGGATGCCGAGCGCGAGCTCGAGCGCGCCGGTCGCTCGATCGCCGTTATCTGCGGTGACCAGCTCGTCGCGGCGCTCGTGGCGACGGGCGTCGGTGTCGTCAGCGCTGCGGCGCCGATGCACTACGTCGACGATCAGCTCCTCGACGAGTTGCTCGCCGGGTGAGCCCGCCATGGCGCTGGCTCGGCCGCGCGGACTATGAGTCCGTGCTCTCCGAGCAGCTCGCCCTCCGCGAGCGCGTGTGGGCCGGCGAGCCTGGCGAAGTGCTCCTGTGCGAGCACCCACCGGTCTTCACGCTCGGCCGCTCGGCGACGATGGCCAACGTTCTCGCCCCGGGCGACGTGCCGGTCGTCCGCATCGAGCGGGGCGGCGAGGTCACCTACCATGGGCCCGGCCAGCTCATGGTCTACCCGGTGGTGCGGATCACGAGCGTGGTCGCGTTCCTCGAGGCGGTCGCCGGTGCGATCGCGGCGACGTGTCATGCGATGGGTGTCGACGGTGCGGCGTGGCGCGCCAAGCCGGCGGGAGTGTGGCGTGGTGACGCGAAGCTCGCGGCGTGCGGGATTCACGTCGCGCGCGGCGTGAGCGTCCACGGCTTCGCGGTGGACGTCGATACGCCCGTCGAGATGTGGCGCCGGATCCGGCCGTGCGGGCTCTCGACGCCCACGATCTCGATGGCAAGCGCGCGGGGCCAGGCCGTGGCGGTGGCGGACGTGGCTGCCGAAGCAGGGCCACGGATCGCACGCGCGCTGGAAGGTCTGGGATAAGGTTTGATCCCCATGGACCGTCCGGACCGGATCGCCGTCCTCTACAACACCGACTACGACCACGAGCTCACGAGCGACGAGGTCGATGTCGGTGCGGTCGAGGAGTCCGCGCGTGCGATTGCCTCCGCACTCTCCGAGGTTGGCTATCGGGTCGACCTTATCGGCATGCAGGGCCTCGATGTCTTCGAGGTGCTCGGCCGGCTGCGTGAGAGCAAGCACGACCTCGTGTTCAACCTCTGCGAGTCGATGGCGGGCAAGCCCGAGAACGAGCCGACGTTCGCGGGGATGATGGACCTGTTCGGGGTGCCGTACACCGGCGCGGACCTCCTGGCGCTCGCGTCGTGCCTCCACAAGCAACGCACGAAGGAGCTCCTCACGGCCGCGAAGGTTCCGACGCCGCCGTACCGCTACCTCGACTCGGCGGCCGCCGTCGCCGATCCGGAGCTCGACACGCTGGATTACCCGTGGTTCGTGAAGCTCGCGCGCGAGGACGCCTCCGTCGGGATCACCGAGGAGAACCTGGTCGCCTCCGCGGCCGCGCTCCGCAAGCGCGCGACGGACCTCATGGCCGAGTTCGAGCAGCCGGTCCTCGCCGAGCGCTACATCGAGGGCCGCGAGATCAACGTGACGCTCCTCGGCAACGGCGCGAACCTCCGCGTGTTGCCCCTCCACGAGATCGACTTCGCCGGCATGCCCGCCGACCGCCCTCGCATCGTCAGCTACGCGGCGAAGTGGGACGAGACCCACGTCGACTACGCGGGCACCAAGCCGGTACCGCTGCGCGATGCGGCGCCCGCCCTCGTCGAGGCGATCGAGCGCGTGGCCCGCGGCGCCTGGACCGCGCTCGGCTTGCGCGACTACGGGCGCGTGGACCTGCGCGTCGATCGCGCCGGTACGCCGTGGGTCATCGACGTGAACCCGAACTGCGACATCTCGCCCGATGCGGGCGTGGCGCGCTCGGGAGCCGTGGCCGGCTATGCATACCCGCAGCTGATCGACCTGATCACGCGCCTCGCCTGGGCCCGCATCAAGCAGCTCTGATCCGGATCACTCCTCGTCGGCGGGGTCGTCCCCCGCGAGGCGCCGCAGCTTCTTCTGCAGGCCGAAGCGCGACAGGCCGAGCATGCGGGCCGCGACGGTCTGGTTGTTCTTCGACCGCTCCATCGCCGCGCCGATGTACGCCTGCTCGGTCGCCTGCAGGGCTGGCTTCAGGCGCAGATCGTCGCCGAGAGCGGGGCGGACTGGCTCGGGCTTCGCGGCCGCGGCGGCGATCGCCTCCGGCAGGTCCCCGATGTCGATCACGTCACCGCCCATGGCGACACCGCGGGCGAGCGCGTTCTCGAGCTCGCGGATGTTGCCGGGCCAGCGATGCTGAGCGAGGGCGCGCAGCGCCGCGCGCGTGACCCGCGGGGGGCGCACGGGCGAGGTGCCGGCGATGCCGCGGGCGAGCAGCGCCTCGACGAGCAGGGGCAGGTCGCCGTCCCGGTCGCGCAGGGGCGGGATGGGCACCGCGATGACCTCGAGCCGGAAGCGCAGATCTTCGCGGAACCGCCCCGCGGCAACGAGATCGGCGAGCGGCCGCTGCGTGGCTGCGATGACGCGTACGTCGACGGTCTGGGTGTTCGTGTCGCCGACGCGGCGCAGCTGACCATCCTGGAGGACCCGGAGCAGCTTCGCCTGCATGGCCGGGCTCGTATCCGCGATCTCGTCGAGGAACAGCGTGCCTCCGTCCGCGACCTCGAACAGACCGCGCCGGTCGCGCTCGGCGCCGGTGAACGCCCCGCGCACATGACCAAACAGCTCGCTCTCGAGGAGCTGCTCGGGCACGGCGCTGCAGTTGATGGCGACGAACGGCTTCTCCTTGCGCGGGCCCTGGTCATGGAGGGCGCGGGCCACGAGCTCCTTGCCGGTTCCGCTCTCGCCCACGATGACGACCGGCAGCGTGGTGGCGGTGGCGCGGTCGACGACCTCGAGCATGCGAAGCATCGCCGGCGACCGCCCGACGATGCGGTCGTAGCGGTGTCGCAGACGATCGCGATCGGTCAGATCGGCCTTCACGCGGACGAGCTCGGCGTCGCGCTCGGCGAGCTCCGCGGAGAGCTGGCCGGCGAGGGCGTCCACGTTCGCGGCGGTACGGGCGAGGTTCGCGGTGAGTCGTGCGTTCTCGATGGCGATGGCGGCGATATCCGCGAGCTCGCCGAGGAGACTCCCGGCTGCCTCGTCGAAGGCGCCGCCCCGCAGGCGGTGGTCGACGTAGATGCACCCGATCACCGTCCCGCGCTGCCGGAGCGGTACGGCGAGCACCGAGCGCAGGCGGAGTGCGGCGACCGAGGCCGCGGCCCCGAACCGCTCGTCGATGCCCGCATCGACGGTGACGACGGGTTCTCCGGTCTGCGCCGCGCGCTCCGCGATCGAGCGGCTGACCGACGGTGAGCCGTCCGCCGCATCGAAGTTGCGCGCGACGACGGGGACCAGGGCGCCCTCCTGGCGCAGCAGGAGAAACCCGCGCTCGGCCGCCGTGAGCTCGATCGCGGTGTCGATGACCTCGTCCAGGATGCGCTCGACGCTCGCCTCGGTGTTGAGCCGGCGCGAGAGCGTGAGCAAGCGGCGCAGGTGGATCGTGGCCGTGGAGTCGCCGCGGACGGCGTCGGCCCGCGGCGCGTCGGGTACAGCCTCGGCGAGCGCGACGAGATCCGGATCGGCGCTCACGGCGGCCCGGAACGCGGGCGCCGTCGCCGCCAGCAGCGTCGCGGGGACGGCACGAGCCCGCGCGGCCTCGGCCGTCGCCGTGGCCCGGTCGTTCGTC
>JALHPV010000152.1 GCA_022842285.1 Kofleriaceae bacterium | reverse complement strand
TCGTCCGTGCCCGCCGCCTCGCGCACGTCGTCGCGTCCGCCCTCGAGCCCACCCTCGACGGCGCCGAGCTCATCGACGGCGGGATGCCCGCCACCGAGCCCGCGCCTCGCGTGGCCACAGGCACCACGCCGCCGCCGCTCCCCACCCGGGTCTCCGCCGCCGTCCTGCCGCCGGCCATCCCCACGCGCCCGTCGCGTCCGCTCACGGTGCCGCGCCCGAACAGCGGGCTCGTGCCCGCCCAGCCAAGCACGTCGCTCCGCGCGACCTCCGAGCTCCCCGTCGACGCGGCCCCGTCGCGTCCGTCCTCGATGCACGAGGTGACGACGCCCGCCGATGACGACGGTGACTACGCCGACGTCTTCGTCTCCGACCTCCCGATCCCCGAGGAGCTCGTCACCACCCGCAGCTCCGTCACGAACGCCAATGTCGTGGCCAAGCAGCCCGCGACCTCCGACGACCTGGACTTCGCCTTCGAGGAGTCGGTGCGGCCGGCTCCGGTCGCGGCCGATGCCCCTGGCATTCGCGGTACGGGCGCCATGCCCACCGTGGGCTCCGTCGCCATCGAGGCCCTCGCCGCCGCCGCCGCCTCCGAGCCGATCGCGCAGCCCGTCGCACTCGCCGGGAGTGGCCGCGCGACCGACGGCGGCGCCGAGCCGTGGCAGCCGGGCCGCGAGCGCATCGTCCTCCGCGGTGACCTCGCCGAGCTCTCCTTGCCGTCGCTGCTCACCCTCCTCGAGCAGGAGCGCAAGTCGGGCCGCCTCGCCCTCGTCCGCGAGCGCGAGACCGCCTCGATCGAGATCTCCGAGGGCCGCATCGTCGGCGCCTCCGGCTCGCAGATCCACGGCGATGCGCGCACCGTCCTCATGGCGCTCCTCGACTGGACCTGTGGCGAGTTCGTCCTGACCACGACGCCGCCTCAGGCGCGGGGCCCCATCGCCATCGCGCTCACGCACCTGCTCCTCGAGCACGCCCGGATCCGCGACGAAGCGGCGCGCGACGCCCGCCCGTATCGCGCCCTCGCGTAGCGTTTTGCCCCGCGCGCTGGGCCCCACTCACCGTGGTCGGGCGACAGTTCGTGCGGTATGTGTGGAGCCGTGCGGCGGCGCAATAACCGGGTCGCGATGAACCTCCCCGTCGAGGTCATCGCCGACGGCAAGCGACAACGCGCCGTCACGCAGGACCTCTCCCCGCTCGGCATGTTCATCCGCATGACGCCGCCGCTGCCGATCGGCACCGTCGTGCAGATCGTGCTCTCGCCCAACGGCCAGCGCCTCATCACCACGGGCCAGGTCTCGCACTCCCTCAACGAAGTCGAAGCCCGTACCCTCGGCCGCTCGCCCGGCATGGGCGTGGTCTTCCGGGATCCCGTCCGCCCGCAAGACGAACAGTTCGGCGACGCTGTCCGCCGGCTCCTCGATCGCCACCACAGCTCGCAGCCCGCATCGGACCTTCGCATCGTCGTCGCCGACCCCGAGACGCGCATCCTGGAGCGCCTCTCCACCGCTCTCGGCAACGCCGGCTTCTCCGTCGCCACCGCGAGCAACGGCATGGAGGCGATCGGCGCCTGCCTCTCGAAGACTCCCGACGTCGTGCTGATCGAGCGCGACATGCCGATCGTCGACGGCCTCCACGTCCTCCAGGAGATGGGCCGCCACGCGCACCTCGCGAGTGTGCCCGTGATGATGATGTCCGACGACGGCAGCGACCTCTCGCGTCTCCGCATGCTCCAGCTCGGCGCGATGGACTTCATCCCGAAGCCCTTCACCGTCCTCGAGGTCATCCTCCGGGCGCGGCGCTGGGCCCGCCTGACCAAGCGCGATCCGGATCGCGTCGTGCTCCGCGGCACCCTCTCCGAGCTCGGCCTCCCGACGCTGCTCACGATGTTCGAGCAGGACCGCAAGTCGGGCCAGCTCTCGATCACGCGCGAGCACTTCGTCACCTGGATCGATGTCCTCGACGGCAAGATCATCCGCGCCCGCTCCTCGGAGCTCGACGCCGACACGCAGACCGTCATGATGACCGTCCTCGACTGGAAGGACGGCTACTTCGAGCTCTCCGGCGCCCCGCCCGCCCAGGCGTCGGCGGCCGAGCCCATCACGTCCGTCACGCACCTGCTCCTCGAGCACGCGCGTCGCACCGACGAAGCGTCGCGTACGTCCTAAGGAGTGACCACCAGCGCGCCCTGGCGCTGGCATTCCTTCGTCACGTCAGCCATCGACGCGGGCTCTCGGAGCCACGTCGTCACGCACGTCGACTCCCGCGCGAGCGTGCAGCCTCCGACGACGAAGTCCCGCGGGCACGGGCTCAGCGCGAAGCGCCCATGCTTGTCGGCCGTGCAGCTCGCCTCGTAGCGCGCCCGCTCGTTGGCCGTGCCCTCGGTGCAGCCCCACGCCTCCTCGGTCCCGGGCTTCATCCCCACGCACGACCACGCGACCTCCTGGCACGTGTTGTCACCCAGCGCCTGGGCCTGCGTCGTTCCCGACGGCGTCGTCGGCGGGCATCCGGTCAAGAGCAGCAGCGCGATCGCGATCCGCTTCATCACGGCGACGATAGCGGAAACACGACCTGATCGCCTTCCAGGATGACGAGCCCGCGATTGCCGTCGGCGACGTAGATGCGCCTCGTCACGGGATCCACCTC
The DNA here is from genome assembly GCA_022842285.1 of Kofleriaceae bacterium. GTDB lineage: Bacteria > Myxococcota_A > Polyangia > Haliangiales > Haliangiaceae > JABFXX01. The sequence continues at coordinate 13,861 of JALHPV010000152.1, read as the reverse complement.
CAGCGCGAACGCTCCATCGTACGTACCCGCGGTCGCGTTACTGGCGCTCCACGTGTTGAAGTAGCCGACCTGCACGTGCGTCGTCGGATCGCCGACGTCGGGGCGAAGGACGCGCGAACCTCGCATCGCGGTCATGGCGCTCGACAGCTGCTGCCAATCGCGCGACTGCGCACCGCACCTGCGACCCGGGTTGCCGGCAGGGCATCAATGGGGCCGACCCCATTGATCGGGCTCTGTGGTACGAGGCGAGCATCGTGCGCACCTGCTTCCCCCTGTCCGCCGTGTCCACGCTGCTCTGCCTCGTTGCTTGCAAACAGGATCCAGCGAGTGCACCTGCGCCCACCGCCCCCACGCCGACGTCTCCCAGCCCCGCGACGCCGGTCGAGCGACCGGCCCCCACGGCTGCTCCGACCGCCGTGACCGGCGTGCCTCCCCAGACGGTCGGTGCCGAGCCCGACTGCTCCAACTACCCCGTCGCTGACATCGAACGCGTGTGGGGCCCGGGCGTGCAACCGCCGGCGCCTGGGGGCAGTAACAAGGTCCGCCCGATCAACGGTCCCACCAACTACCAGTGGACCTGCCGCTACGACTACGACGATGGCCTGGGGCTGAGCATCGCGCTCGAGTTCCGGGTCTGGGCCACCGACGACGAGGCCAAGCAGGACCTCGCCAACGCTCGCGAGGGCGAGATCTACGGCAAGCGCCCGCCGGCCTCCGTGCCTGCGGGAGATGAAGGCTTCGTCGCGACCCCGGCCGAGAAGGATGTGAGTCGCCTGATCTACGTGCGCGCGGGGCGCGTGCGCGTGCTCTTCAGCGCCACCAACCTCGGTGGGACGAAACCGGACTACACCGACAAGCTCGTGCAGACCTTCAAGCTCCGCTGGCCGTAGTCGTCCCCCCGCTGGACATCAACGGGGGCCGACCCCTTTGACCGCCTCCGTGAGCGCGGCCAGCGCCTGCTTCACGCGCGGCGACGGGGCCACGAGGAAGGGCTCGGCGATGGCGACGACCTTGTGGTTGCGCGTCGCCGGCACATCGACGGCTTGCCACGACGCGATCTCGGTGCGGCCTGGAAACGACAGATCGAGGATCACGTCGGGCTGCGTGCGCATGATCTCCTCGAGGGAGATCTTCGGATAGCGAATCCCCGAGGCGGCGAGCACGTTCTCCGCGCCGACGAGCACGAGCAGCTCGTCGATCCAGGAGCCGGGGCCGCCGGCGACGAGGTTGCCGATGCCGCCGGCTTCGCGGTCGATGATGGCGAGCACGCGCGGGCGCTGCGCGGGGCGCGAAGCCTGCGCGGTCGCGATGGCCGCCTCCAGCTCGGAGATGGCGCGCGTCGCCGCGGCGGGCGTTCCCAGGCGGGCGGCGATGGTCGTCAGGGCGGTCTTCACGTCGGGCAACGCGTGCATCGCGCATGGCACCGTCTCGATGCCTGCGTCGCGCAACGCGCCGGCGGCCTGGCCGTGCACGTCGTCGATGATCACGAACGTCGGCTTCAGCGCGACGATCGCCTCGAGGTTCGGCGTGAGGAACGAGCCGACCTTCGGCAGGCGCATGACCTCCGGCGGGAACGTCGAGTATTCGTCGACGCCGACGAGCGAGGCCGTCGCGCCGAGCGCCGCCATCGTCTCCGTGGCACTCGGCGACAGCGACACGACGCGCATCGTGCTCCCCGTCGAGGGCGCCGGCTCGGTGCGGCCACACGCGACCAGCGCGATGAGCACGAACATCGCCACGCGCCGCTGCATGCGCATGACGTAGCACACGTGCGACGTTCACCTCATGCGAGCGATGCTGGTGCTGGGGCTGGTGGCGTGTGGTGGCGGATCGGGATCGAAGGTCGTGGGCACGCCGACGCCGCCCGACGACACGCGGCCCTTCCCGGCGTTCGCGCGTGCAGACTTCGTCGTCGCGGCGCTGACGGGCGAGCTCGTCGCCTTCACGCTCGAGGGTGACACCGCGACGGAGATCGGGCGGCTGAAGCTCGTCGAGACGGACGAGGGCTACACGTTCGGCGAGCCGCTCTGGTTCCTCGATCGTGATCATCTCGTCGTGCGCGGGGGCAGCGAGACCGCGTACTGGATCGTCACCCCCGCGGGCGCGGCGCCGCTCACCGCCCCATCCGACGAGACGTTCGCCAGCATCCCGAGGCCCACGAACCCGGACCCCGAGGGCGAGGTCTGGGAGGTGGAGCGGGGCCACGGCGGTCGTCCCGTTCGCCGCGGCGCCGAACTCTACTGGGAGCACTGCGGCTGGGGCTATGCCGCTGACGGCTTCCAGTGCGAGGCGGCAGGCTGGGTCCGCATGTGGCCGCTCGATCCGGCCCAGCGTGTCCTGACGCGGGAGGATCTCCCGCCCGTCCCTGTGACGTCGGCCAAGGTGTGGGTGGACGGGCTGCCTGCCTTCACCGTGAGTAACGACGCGTCGGGGCTCCCGACCTGCATGCCCCCCAAGGGCGATCCGATCGTCCTGTCACCCGTCACGGAGTACGGGGACACAGGTGGCGACCGCCACTGGTTCGCGAATGGCGCCGTCCTGGTCGAGTTCGGCGACTTCGGGCTGGACGATTTCGTCGTGTCCTCGTTCAGCGTCTACCCGTCCTGCGGAGCCGATCCCCTCTTCAGCGGCCTCCAGTACCAGCTCTTCCGCGACGGCCTCTGGGTGGCCAATGAAGTGATCCCGGGCGCGCTCTCCGACAGCGGGGATCTGGCCACCGTCAGCCGCCTCCGGCGTCAACTCCAGCCCCTGGTGGATCTCCCCGAAAATCGCGGGGTTGCCATCCGGCCGGCGCCCTAGCGGCACCCCGCAGCCACCAGAACGAGGCGGGATCGCACCCACACCGAAACCGTCCCTTTCACCGCACTCCGGATCCGTGCGCCAATTTTTTTATCGCCGAGATCTTCCCGTAACTCGGCGCGTCATCGAGGGCTTTTCCACCGCCTCACAGCCTTATCCACAGCCCCGACTAAAATTTGAGAATCTTTCGCGAAACGCCTCGCGACACACCTGCCATCCACGCTCAATCCACAGCTAGTTCACGGGATGTCCTACCCACTCACACACTAGCGGTAGGTGGTGCTCCCGGATGACCCACCAAATCTAGTGGCTCTTTTTCTTGCCCAACCACATCGGCCTGTTTAAAACGGACCTCCGCCGGGCAGTCCGTCACGGATCACGCGACCCGTAACCGACCCGCCAGCCACTCTCAGTCACGGCAAATTCATTAGGGATTCGGGGGCCTTATGTTGGTAGGCCGCCTGGATGCCAGTGGGCTTTCTACGTCCTGAGATCAGACCGTCGATCCATCATCACCACCGCACGCCACAGATAGTCACAGGAGGGGTCAATGATCGTGAAGTCCGTCGCCGCCGCGCAGAGCCCGAAGAAGGATCGCAGCTCCATCCAGAGCCGCGTCATCAAGGATCAGCGCCCGGGTCTTACGTTCGAGCGCTTCTTCACGCGCCAGGGCGTCGACCCGTTCGAAACGGTCGAGTGGGAGCTTCGCGATGCCGTGATCAGCGGCGCTGACGGCAAGGTCTTCTTCGAGCAGCGCGGCGTGGAGTTCCCCCGCACCTGGTCGCAGACGGCCACCAACGTCGTCGTCCAGAAGTACTTCCGCGGCACGCTCAACACCCCGCAGCGTGAGTCCTCGGTCCGCGCGATGATCGCGCGCGTCGCCGACACGATCTACGGCTGGGGCAAGGCGGACGGCTACTTCAAGAGCGAGCAGGACGCGTGGGCGTTCCGCGACGAGCTCGTGCACCTCCTCCTCCACCAGAAGATGGCGTTCAACTCGCCCGTCTGGTTCAACGTCGGCGTCGAGGAGCACCCGCAGTGCTCCGCCTGCTTCATCAACTCGGTCGACGACTCGATGTCGTCCATCCTTGGCCTCGCCAAGACCGAGGGCATGCTCTTCAAGTACGGCTCGGGCACCGGCTCGAACCTCTCCTCGCTGCGCTCCTCGCGCGAGCACCTGAACGGTGGCGGCACGGCCTCGGGCCCCGTCTCCTTCATGCGCGGCTTCGACGCGTTCGCCGGCGCCATCAAGTCGGGCGGCAAGACCCGCCGCGCGGCGAAGATGGTCATCCTGAACGTCGACCACCCGGACGTCACCGACTTCATCGACTGCAAGTCGATCGAAGAGAAGAAGGCGTGGGCCCTGATCGACGCCGGCTACGACGGCGGCTTCAACGTCGTCGGCGGCGCCTACGACTCGGTCAACTACCAGAACGCGAACCACTCGGTCCGCGTCACCGACGACTTCATGAACGCCGTGCAGCGCGACGGCGAGTGGCACACCCGCTCCGTCACCGACGGTCGCAAGCTCGAGGCGTTCCGCGCCCGCGACATCATGCGCAAGATGGCCGACGCGGCCTGGATCTGCGGCGACCCCGGCATCCAGTACGACACGACCATCAACGACTGGCACCCCTGCATCAACACGTCGCGCATCAACGCGTCGAACCCGTGCAGCGAGTACATGTTCCTCGATGACTCGGCGTGCAACCTCGCCTCGCTGAACCTCCGCAAGTTCCAGAAGCCCACCACCTCGGGCGTCGCCGGCGACCTCGACGTCGAGGCCTTCCGCCGCGCCTGCGCGACGACCCTCACGGCGATGGAGATCATCGTCGACAACTCCGCGTACCCCACCGAGAAGATCGGCGAGAACAGCTACAAGTTCCGTCCGCTCGGCCTCGGCTTCGCGAACCTCGGCGCGCTCCTCATGTCGCGCTCGCTCCCCTACGACTCGGAGCCCGGCCGCGCCTACGCCGCCGCCATCACCGCCATCATGTGCGGCGAGGCCTACCGCCAGTCCGCGCGCATCTCCGCCGACGCCACGGGCCCGTTCCCCGGCTACGCCGACAACGAGACCCCGTTCCTCAAGGTCATGCGCAAGCACCGCGCGTCGATCGAGCGCATCGACCAGGGCTTTGTCCCCTACGAGATGATGGAAGGCGCCCGCGACGCGTGGGACCAGGCCATCGAGCTCGGCACCAAGTACGGCTTCCGCAACGGCCAGACGACCGTCCTCGCGCCCACCGGCACCATCGCCTTCCTCATGGACTGCGACACCACCGGCGTCGAGCCCGACATCGCGATCGTCAAGTACAAGCGCCTCGTCGGCGGCGGCCTCCTCAAGATCGTGAACCACACGGTCCCCGAGTCGCTCACCAACCTCGGCTACTCCGACAAGGAAGTCGAAGCGATCGTCGCGCACATCAACGCGAACGACACGATCGAAGGCGCCCCCGGCCTCAAGGACGAGCACCTCCCGGTCTTCGACTGCGCCTTCCGCTCGGCGACCGGCACGCGCTCCATCCACTACATGGGTCACCTCCGCATGATGGCGGCGGTGCAGCCCTTCCTCTCGGGCGCCATCTCCAAGACCGTCAACCTCCCGACCGACTGCACGGTCGAGGACATCGAGGACGCCTACATCCAGGCGTGGAAGATGGGCCTCAAGGCGATCGCCGTCTACCGCGACGGCTGCAAGCGCACCCAGCCCCTCTCCACCAACCTCAAGCAGGCGACCTCGACGGGCACCCTCCAGGCGCTCGCCACCGGCACGGCCGCGCCCGCTGCCAACATCGACCCGCTCGAGCTCCTCGCCCCCGAAGAGCGCCGCCTCGTCGAAGCCCTGCGCGTCCGCAAGTCCCGCCCGGCCGGCCCGCCGATGGCCAACCGCTACAAGCTCCCCGATGAGCGCGCGTCCTTCACGCACAAGTTCTCGATCGGCGGCCACGAGGGCTACATCACCGTCGGCATGTACGAGGACGGCTCGCCCGGCGAGATCTTCGTCCGCATGGCCAAGGAAGGCTCGGTCATCGCCGGCCTGATGGACTCCTTCGCGACGTCCATCTCCCTCGCCCTGCAGCACGGCGTCCCGCTCCACGTCCTCATCGAGAAGTTCAAGGGCACCCGCTTCGAGCCGAGCGGCTTCACCGGCAACCAGGAGATCCCGATCGCCACGTCGATCATGGACTACCTCTTCCGCTGGCTCGCCATCCGCTTCCCGACCGACGGCTCCAGCATGGCCGACCGCCACCCGGCGGCGCGCGCCGCCCAGCTCGACTTGCCCAAGGTCCCGCTCCTCTCCAAGGACTACATCACGCTGCCCTCGGGCTCCGACGCGGCCATCTCCGTCGTCGAGGTCAAGGACCGCGCCTGGGTCCAGGAGACCGACGCTCCGCCCTGCCACGAGTGCGGCACGCTGATGGTCCGCAACGGCGCCTGCCACAAGTGCCCGAACTGCGGCAGCACGTCCGGCTGCTCGTAACGAACCGTTCAAGTAGAGCGCAGCAATTTGCAGCAAGGCCTGTCAGCAAAACTGACAGGCCTTAATGCATTCTCGATCCTGGAGGCGCCGTGGAATCAGCCGAGCTCTTTAAGACACAAGTAGTCCAAGACTTAGCTAAGATCCTTGCCGAGAGGACAACCAGCAATTACGCGTGGATCGGAGCGGGGTTCAGCATCCCTGCCGGATTACCGTCGTGGGTGGGCCTACGCAAGAAGCTGCACGACGCCGGAACGGAGAAGGCCAAGACCTTCGAACCGGATAGCCGCGAAAAAAAGCTGCTCCAACTCCGCGCTATCGAGGCAAGCGAAGACCCGTGGGTAGCGTTCGAACGCCTCAAAGATGAGGTCGGTGCCGAGACCTATAGGTCTACGATCCGCCGCGAGCTAGATGCAAGCAACGCCAGGCCATCGTCGCACTACGAGACGCTGCTTAAGATCAGCTGGCGAGGGGTCCTATCGCTAAATCTCGACGAACTCTGCCGCAATCAGCTAATTAAGGAAGGACACAATTGGACCTATGTATCTGGCACTGATGCGGCGAGAATGGCTCACCTCCTCAAGGCCCCAAGACCGACTCTCGTTTCATTACATGGCGAACTAGAACGGGAGAGCTCTTGGGTTCTTACAAAGTCCGATCTTCGCGAGCTACTTGCTAACGAAGGATATCGAACCTTCGTCAAGAGTATATTTCTCGGTAACGTGGTTGTGTTTATGGGCGTCGGTGCGGATGACATCTCAACAGGCGGATTCCTCCAGAGTTTAGACAGCATCGGCATAGCCACGAGCGGACACTATTGGATCACAGACAGGTCTGACAACGACACGGACAAATGGGCCGAACGGCTAGGGGTTCGAGTCATTAGGTACAGCAGTGCCGACAACCACCGGCAATTCCTTCAGTTGCTTGAGTACCTCGCAGCGTACAAAAGCCTCGACGAAAGCGCGCCGGTCGTCATTAACGCGCCGTCAACCCAGAGCAGGCTCCCGCAGCCTGACGAGCTCCAAGCCAAGTCTCCCGAAGAAATTCGAGAAAGACTAAACGCGCGCGCCGCCGAGGTTCGGCACGACCTCGGTGCCTTTGAGGCCCTGAAGAGAGAATACAAGCGTTGCATTCAACTTGCATGGCTTGTGGACACTGCTCCACCCGACAATGTCTTCTTTGGATCAGTTATCGAAAGACAGATCGGAATAGGCGCATTCGGCCGTGTTTATTCAGCATCAGACGAAAGCGGCAGGCCACTCGCGATCAAAGTCCTCCATCGAGACGTATTCGACAAACCAGATATGTACGGATCGTTTCGTCGTGGCGTGCGAAGTCTGCAGTTTCTCAAAGAAGATGGAATTCCGGGTGTGGTAAGAATCGAACAGGCCTACGATATTCCACCCTCCATCGTTATGGAGTATGTGTCTGGTCTGACACTGATCGAGGCGACCGATCGAGGCGACCTAAGGGACTGGAAGGTGAAGCTAAGAGTCGCTCACCAAATTTGTAGCATTATCCGTGTCGCGCATAGCTCAACGCATAGAGTTTTGCACAGAGATATTCGGCCACACAACATTATCTTACGAGGATACTTTTCGATCGGCGATGAGATCGAGGTTTCGATTCTCGACTTTGATTTGTCGTGGCATCGGGATTCTACAGAGCAGAGCGTCTTCCCTCATGTTGAAGGAGCTCTCGGTTACGGGGCGCCCGAGCAGTTCGATCCAGCTCGCAACGCCCGAGCTCGCACTACTTTGGTGGACAGTTTCGGCTTGGGCATGACACTTCTGTTCCTAGCGCTCGCACGCCATCCGAAGCCTCAAGAACAAGAGCACGTGGATTGGCACGAGACCATAGCAACGGCTGTGGGCTCCCAATCGAACAGCTCATGGCGCAGCCTTCCTGCTCGATATGCGCGGCTCATAATGGCTTTGACGTATAGCGAACAATCCCGCCGGTTGGACTTTGAAGCGGCAAGGCTAACTCTCCTTGAGCTGAATGAAATATATACGCCTGTTGGTCCGAGTGCGTCTGTGCTTGCTGAAGAACTCATGTGTAGAACGGTCGATGTTGGTGGATACAAATGGGACGTAGACCGCGAGTGTGCATTAGCTCCGATCGCAGGCGGCACGATGAAAGCCTCAGGCGACTATGGCGAGGAAGAGATTGAGGTCACCTTTGAATGGTTGAATCCCGGCGACCGTCAACACTCTACTGTTGTGGCAAGTCTTCACTCCATCGCGCAGTTCGTTGAAGCTCGGTTCGCGCCTCTGGGTTGGCGTCTCGAGAAGAAGATCGCTAAGGAGCGCGCGGTGTTTACGCTACAGGCAAACGTGACGGCGGTAGCGAACCAACTCGACATCAGCGCGTCCCTACTCCAGCAGACCCGTTCGAAGTTCGGATTCTAGTCTAGCTCCGCCCGAAATCGTAGCTAGGCCGGCATTGGCAGCCGAATGACTTCGATACCCGCATCTCGGACCCGTCACTACCATCGTCGAAGGCAAACAGTGGAAAGACGACGGCCTTCTATATCACCTCCGACACCTCCTCGTGAGCGAAAATGCAGTTTTCTGCGGAAATTCTTGATCTAGTCTCTCCTTCGCTGTCAAACCTCACAGCGTGCAGCGCACCGGAAGTAGCGGAGTTGTCCGACTACGGAAGTGCGTTTTTGCTACGCCAAGTAGTAGGTGAAAAGCGCTACAAGAATCCAAATGTATTCGTCGCTCTGTCAACCTTCTTGGTTCGACTCAACACTGCAACGCGTCTCTACAGGGATGGGCGAGATCACCTTATGAAGTACGTAGCGCACCTTCCAAAGCACCAGCTTGCAGCCCATACGCAAGCGAGAAGTCTTTTTGAGTCGTGCGTCGTTCACACATACATAGCTCACCGCAGCGTCCTCAGAGCAGCGAAGCTCATCGACGGAAAAATTTACTACGAGGAAACCGACGAATACAGAAGACTTCGTGAGGTAAACAATCGCATCAAGCATTTTGACGATGACATTGATGATGCGGCCGTGAAAAATAGGCTTGCCGTTGCCGCTCCTGTCTGGCTCGCAACAGACCGGCTTATTTGCGAGACGGCCGAGCTCAAATACGTAGAGCTAGCGGAGATTCTGGCTGCTCAGGCCGAAGACGCGAAAACGTTCACCGAGAAATGGTTAGCGTAAGGGCGTAGATTCACGCGCATGGGCTCCAGCCTCGTCATCGGTCGAGGACGCCATGTGCGGCGGCGCGGTTGACGGCAACAGCCGCTCGACCGCCGCCGACGGGGGGCGACCCGATGGATGTCCGGCACGCGGACGTCAGTCGCAGACGACGACGATCGTCGCGAACAAACGACGGGTCGGCGCCCCTTGATGTCCGGTAGGCGGACGTCAGTTGCGGGCAACCAGGCTCGGACGGGGCTAGCGCAAGCAGCCGCCGCTGGTGCGGAGATCGGTGCTGGCGAACGCGCAGTCGAGCTTGTCCTGCGTGAGCTTGCCTTCGGCGAGCCCGGCTTTGCATCGGCCGACGAAGTCGACGGCCTTCTGCTTCGCTTTCTCGTCGGTCCAGTCGCGGCCCATGGCGGTCGCTTCGATGCGCGACAACTCGTTGAGCTTATCGGCGACCTGTTCGCAGGTGGCGTTGCGGGGCTTGTTACCTGTGCAGGCCGTCGCCGACAGGAGCAACGCGAGGACCAAGCATTTCATGCTCCGTGCGTACTCCGCGAGTCCCTGTTCGCGCAATCCCTGGACCCCGAGGAGCTAGCAGCACCTTGATGCGCGCGTTGTCTGCTCCCGGACCCCGCAGCACTAGAGCGCGCGATGCTTCCCTCGCCACGCCGCAGGTGTTGCGTCATACCAGCGACGGAACGCGCGATAGAAGCTCTTAAGATCCGCGTAGCCAAGCTCGAACGCGACATCGGTGATCGAGTGGGCGGTGTCGCGAAGAAGCGACTGCGCGAGCGCTGCGCGCGAGCCGTCGACCAGATCTTGATACGACGTCCCAAACTCCTCGAGGCGGCGCTGGAGCGTGCGCGTCGACATCGCGAGCCGCTTCGCGACGCGTGCGAGGTCGGCGCCGCTCGTGGCGAGCTCCTCGAGAACGGCGGCGCGAACCGAGTCGAGCAGCGCGGTCTCGGGCGCTCTTGATCCGGCAGGTTCGACCGCGTCGAGGGAGCGGGCGGCGAACGCCTCGAGGTAGCGGCGCGTGACCGGATCGCGGGACGCGAAGGGAACGGTGAGCGACGCACGCGAGAACCAGAGCGCCGAGTCGGGCTGGTCGAAGCGAACGGGGATGCCGAAGAGGGACTCGTAGGCGGCGACGGGATAGCCGGCGGGATGCGCGAACGTGACCTCGACGGCCAGGGGCGCGGAGGAGGCGGCGCCGAGGATGCGCTGGGCCACCGCGAGCATGAGCTCGACGGGGAAGCGCATGGCGATGACCTCGGGGCGGTGGACGACCTGGTGGCCGATGAGGTCGTCGCGCTCGATGCGGCGCGAGCCGAGGGCGGTGTCCGTCAGGCGGACGTAGCGGTCGAGGAGCTCGGAGGCGTGCTGGAGGTGGTCGGCGCGCGGGATGATCTGGGCGATGACGCCGAGGACCGAGTCGTCGAGCGACTGGGCGAGGGCGACGGGGACGACGACGTCGGGGAGGCCGGAGAGGAGCTCGCGCCAGAGAACCATGAAGACGCTGATCGAGCAGCGGGCGTCCGGGTCCGTGCGCAGGGACTCATCGAGGCCGGAGGCGGTGAGGAGCGCGTCGCGGGCGAGGCCGTGACGGACGCCGAAGTCGACGTAGGCGAAGGCGGGGGCGGCGAGGGCCGTATGTGCCGGGAAGTCCTGGGAGTCGTCCACCGCCCGGCGAGCGTACCAAGCGATTGGCGGGAGATGCCCATCGGACGGCGTGGGCGGCCCATGGCAGCGGGGCCGGGCGTCTCTAGGGTGAAGGCATGACGACGATGACTCTTCGCGATGCTCGTGCCGAGTACTACCGCGCCAATGGGTTCGCTGCGGATGGCGGCGACTCCGAGGACTGGGTGCCCATCAAGCTGTGGAAGCTGACGGTCAACATCCCGAACGGGAAGGCCCGGAAGGCGGCGGTGAAGATTCACGACCTGCACCACGTGCTGACGGGCTACCAGACGGATCTGGCCGGCGAGGGCGAGATCGGGGCGTGGGAGATCGGTAGCGGATGCGCGAGCGTGCCGGTGGCGTTCGTCCTGAACTGCTTCGCCATCACCGTCGGGATGATCATCGCGCCGCGGCGGATGGTGCGCGCGTTTGCGCGCGGACGTGCGAGCCAGAACCTCTACGGCCGGCCGATCGACGAGCTGCTCGACCTCGATGTCGCGCGGACGCGCACGAGCCTGGTGGTCGACCACGCGACGCCGCGGGCACTCGATTTCGTGGCGCCGGTCGCGCTGGCCCTCCCCACGGCGGCGTTCTGGACGGCGCTGGTGCTCGGGCCCATCGTGGGTGTCATCGCGCTGATCGGCGCGCTGGTGTAGGGCTGACGGTCAGCGGGCGCCCAATCGAGCGTGGCGGGCGACATACGGACCGCAGTGCAGTGCGCGCCTTAAGCCCGCGCTTCGGTGACCGCCACGTATCCGTCACCGCTTGATCGTGCCGCCCCACGATACGCCATTCGTCTCGACCAGGCGGCCGTCCGCCTCCCGCGTGAGCTGGCTGCGATGGGTGATGGTCTCGCCGATGCAGCCGACATCGCCCCGAACCTCGAGCACGGCCGCGGCATCGACGAACGTGTAGCGGTACTGGAAGCGAACGTCGCGGGTGTGGTCCACGCCGAGGATGCTCCAGATCTCGGCATCCCATGGTTCGAGCGGGCAGGTGCGCGCCGGGAGCTCGCAGCACGCCTGCGCCGGCGTCCAGTCGACGGTGGTTTGAGGGAACGCGTCGTTCAGGCGGACGTAGCTCTCGAGCTGCGCGACGAGCCGGTCAAGCTCCTTGGAGGTTGCCGACATCTGCTCGACGACCCTGCTCGGCGGCTCGAGGCACGCTTGTATGGCCTCGAGGTCGATGGCGTCGACGAAGCACGCGGTCTGCACCGGGTCGGACCCGGACCGGCAGGACGCGAGCCAGTCCGTTTGCTCCTCCTTGGTGACGGTGATCTCGAGCGACTCGGCGTACTGCGCGAACTTGCCCCACGCGAGCGCACAGTCATCCGACTGACGCGTGGGCGCGGGCGCGGGCGCGGAGGTGCCGCACGCGGCGAGCAGGAGGCACCCCCAGCGCATCCCCTGATGCTAGCAGCGCGTCGACCGGCGGCGGGACCGCGAGCGAATCGTATCCGCGTATTCGAGGACACGCCGACGCCCTCGGGCCGGCGATTCGGTGCCTGCTCCGGGCAGGATGCGCGAGCGTGCCGGTCGCGTTCGTCCTGAACTGCTTCGCCATCACCGTCGGGATGATCATCGCGCCGTGGCGGATGGTGCGCGCGTTTGCGCGCGGACGTGCGAGCCAGAACCTCGACGGCCGGCCGATCGACGAGCTGGTCGTGGCGCCCGTGGCCCTCGCCCTTCCGACGGCCGCGTTCTGGGTGGGCGTTCCATTCTCCTGTCCTCGGCGGTCCCACATGTAACCCGATCGCTCGACCGCGGCGCACGTAGAACATCCAGCCGCAAGCCAAGCGCGCTATCCTGGGCCTGGTGACGAGGTGGTGCTCGCTAGTCATGCTGACCGCGTGCTCGTTTTCGGGCAGCGGATTGTCGAACGACAGCACGGACGACACGTCAAACGACAGCGCGGACGACAACTCGAACGACAGCGTCGAGATCGACGCTGATGGAACGACGATCGACGCCCCTGGTGATGCGCCGCCCGGCGATGCGCCGGGTCCGTGCGTGACCTACTCGACGCTGTTCGACACGTGTGGGCTCACGCATGGTGGTCCGGTCATCTTCGCAGGCACTCTGACGTTCGACACCACGACCGGCGATCTGACGCGCAGCGATGGCCAGCCGCCGACCATCACGAGTGTGGTCGTGACCACCGCAGACGGCGATGTCCGAGCGATCGTGGCAACCTCGATCCAGTTCACGACGGCAGCATCGCTTCGGGTCGTCGGCGACAAACCGGTGGCGCTGTTGTCGCTCGGCGATGTGTCGATGGCGAGCACGTCGCGAATCGACGTCGGCAGTGGCGGGGCGGGGGCGCGCACCAGCTGTCCGGACGGCGCCGGCGTCGGCGAACCGAGCCCAGAGGGTGCCGGCGGGGGCGGCGGCGCAGGATTCGCTGCGCCCGGTGCAGACGGTGGCGGTGGCAATCTCGATGGCTCCGAAGACCAAGAGACCGAAGGCGGCTCTGGTGGTGCTAGCGATGGGCGGCCCGCGGCGCTCCTTGGTGGTTGCGTCGGTGGTGCGGGCGGTGATGGTGGTGGCATCCAGGTGGGTGGAGCCGGCGGCGCGGGTGGCGGTGCGGTTTACATCGCCGCGGCTGGTGCCATCACCATGGTGTCGTCGGCGGTGATCCAGGCGGGCGGCGGGGGCGGTCAAGGCGGGAGCGGAGACGATTCCGGTGGGGGTGGTGGCGGTTCGGGAGGGATGATCTTTCTCGAGGCGGAATCGATCGCCGCC
>JALHPV010000151.1 GCA_022842285.1 Kofleriaceae bacterium | reverse complement strand
GCCGGCCTGGCCTGGCCGTGCAGCGCCGCCAACGATGTCCGTGCCGCCGCGGTCCTGGCGGCGCTCGCTCAGTCCGGGCGCCTCGGTGCGCGCAGCGACGCCGCGCGGGACCGCCTGGCGAGCCACCTGGGACGCATCAATCACTGCACGCAGTGCCACGCCCCCTCGCGCGCGGAGGACCGGCGCCCGGGGGTCCTGGTGCAGCGCGGCACCGACGCCACCGGGTTGTTCACGCTGCGGTCGGTGTTCCGGGACGACGACGCGGCCGAACGCTACCGCCCCGTCGACGCCAATCGCCATGATCCGCGGGTCACGCGGGTGTGCCCCGACAGCACCCTGGCCGCCGACGGCGAGCACTGCATGGATGGCCGCTGGCCGCGGCTGCACTTCGATCTCCAGGCCGGACTGGCGTCCGGAACGCGCCATGCGCTCAGGGTCTGCGCGGCCCGTCACGCCCTCTCCGCGCGCATCGCGCGGCCGCACTCGCTCGACCTGACGGGATCCCTGATGCCATGCACCCTCGCCAGTCCATGACCTCCGCCTATCAACCGACCCCGCTCGAGTTCGAGCGTCTCCCCCCCGACGAGATGCGCGCACGGGCACGCGAATTCGCCGCGCGGATGCAGCGCCGTCGCTCGGTGCGCGACTTCTCGCCCGAGCCGATTCCCGAGGGTGTCCTCGAGGATGCGCTGCGGGCGGCCGCGACCGCCCCGTCGGGGGCCCACCAGCAACCGTGGACCTTCGTGGTCGTCCGCGATCCAGCGTTGAAAGCGCAGATCCGGGAGGCGGCGGAGGTGGTGGAGCAAGAGAGCTGGGGCGGCCGGATGTCCGAGGAATGGCGAGCGGCCCTGGCGCCGCTGGGTGTGGATTGGCGCAAGCCCCACCTGACCGAGGCGCCCGCCCTCATCGTCGTGTTCGCGCGCGTGTGGGGCGAGCGCACGACCCCGAACGGGACGGAACGTGCCAAGCACTACTACGTCGACGAGTCATGTGGCATCGCGGTCGGGATGCTGATCGCGGCGTTGCACCTCGCCGGGCTCGCGACCCTGACGCATACGCCGTCGCCCATGCGCTTCCTGCGTGAGGTACTTGGCCGACCGCAGAACGAGCGAGCGTTCATCGTGCTCCCCGTGGGCTACCCGGCGCCTCACGCCGTGGTCCCCGACCTCCAGCGCAAGGACCTCTCCGAGGTCGTCGTCTATCGCTGAGCGTCGGGCAACGCGCCGCATCCGCGCATCCACGCGACGACCCGCTCGGCGAGATACTCGCCGCGATCTTCCTGCACGAAGTGACCACCCCACGTCCGCTCGTGCGGCTGCCCGCGCGCGCCCGGAACGTGCGACTGGAGAAACCGGTCCGCGTGGCCAAGAATCGGGTCGTTCTTGCCGAACAAGGTGACGAAGGGCTTGGTCCAGCGCCCGAGCTGATCCCACGCCGCGCGGTTGGCGGGCACGGCAGGATCGTCTTCCTGCGTCGGAACCAACGCGGGGAAGATGCGCGCGCCGGCGGCGTACTCCCGCGAGGGAAACGGAGCGTCGTACGCCGCGCGAACCGCGGGCGTCGGCTTGGTCACGCAGGCCGAGGCGACGATGCGTCCGATCGGAAAGACAGGCGAGTACCGCGCAAACGCCCGCCAGGCTCGAAAGGCCAGAGGAGGCCGTTGCGTCGCCGTTGGCAGATACCCGTTCGCGATCGCGATGCGCGCGAACCGCGAGTCGTGCTCGGCGGCAAGCCGCAGGCCGATGAGCGAGCCCCAGTCCTGCGCGAACAGCGTGATGTCGGTGAGCTCGAGCGCTTCGAGCAACGCGAGCACCCACGCCACGTGTCGCGCATAGGTGTAGTCAGAGGGCTCCACCGGCTTGTCGGAGCGTCCGAATCCGATGAGGTCAGGCGCGATCGCGCGCGCCCCCGCCCGGACGAGGCCGGGGATCATCTTCCGGTACAGATAGCTCCAGGTTGGCTCCCCGTGCATGAGCAGCACGACCGGTCCGGTCCGGGGGCCCTCGTCGACGTAGTGCATTCGCAGCCCGTCGCCGACCTCCCGGTATCGAGGTTCGTAGGGAAAGTCGAGGAGCCCCTCGAACCGAGCGTCGGGTGTGCGGACGGCCCTCACGCCTGGAGGATAGTACGAACCTGACGCGGGGACGGTGAGGCCACCTCTGGCACATGCTGTGATAGACGGCCAACCATGCGGCTGAATGGGTGGAAGCGCGAGCGAGCCGTCGGGTTCTGCCACACCGTGCTGTGGGGGGTTGCGGCAGTGATCGGGTGCTCGTCGCCAGCGAGCTCTCCGGATGCAGGAATCGTCGACGGTCCGGAGGGGGTCGACGCGGCGCCGAGGACCGCGCTCGAGATGACCATGACCCGCATGCCGGGCAACGGCGTCGATCCGTTCGTGGTGACGGTGACCGTTCTCGTCGACGGGGTTCCGACGGCGGGCAAGACGGTGAGCGCGACCGTCCCGCGCGGAGCAACCACCGCCGTCACGGATGCGGGTGGTGGCTCGTATCAGTTCACGGTGACGCCCAGCGCAACCGGCGTGCACCCGGTCTCCGTCGCGGTCGACGGCGTGACGCTGACGCGCAAGGCGATCGTCCTCGACACCTACGGCACGGGGGTCGGTCAGCCGATGGCGGTCCCCGGCGACTTCGTCAACACGCCTGGCTACGAGGACGGCATCACCATCACGCCCGATGGGCAGTACCTGTTCGTGCAGTACGGGCCCCTCTACTTCTCGAGCATCCCGGGCGTCAGAACCATCTGCGCCGATGCCGCCTACGAGATTGGCTACAACCTCAACGACTGTGCGGGACGCCCGAACAGCGGGCTCGTGTTCGATCCGATCGGGCCGTTCGGAGCTCCCGAGCGCCCGGGCTTTCACGCGGGCGCGATCGTCGGAGGCAGGTTGCGACACCTACCCGGCTTCGTGATCAGCGGCGTCGCGAACGGACTCCTCGCACCGCCGACCATGCTCTATGGCTTCAAGCGCCAGAGCGACGGAACCTTCGCCGAACCATTCCACGTTGCCTTCGACGATCCCAAGGGGATCAACGGACCGTTCGGTCTGTCGTTCGTACTGGACGGCGCGGGCCGCGCGACCTTCGCCGTCGCGTGGAACAACTTCCTGAACAACCTCGGCGATGATGACGCCGACATCTACACGGGCACGCTGACGCTCGGCGAGGACACGTCGCTGGGCACGGTCACGTACGGCCCTGCGTTCGGCGGTGATTCGTCCGGATCCATCGTCCCGACCATCCAGCCCGTCGGCTTTCCGTCGCATGCCGGCCAGCAAGGCAACCCGCACCTCGCGGCGAACTCGAGCGGGGAGATCACGTCGATCTGGGTGGACGACGAGATCACCGCGCACGATGTTGCGGTGTATCGGCTGACCGCCGGTACGTTTCCGTCCGGGACGTGGCTCCGCGAAGAGCCCCCCCCGATCATCAGCACCGCCGAGGAAGAGGACCAGCCGTTCTTCACCGGCACGGAGCTCATCCTCAGTCGCGGGGCGAACATCGTCGCGCACGCGTACACGCCGACCGCGGGGGCCTGCGCGGGTGGCTTCTCGAACGCCGCGTGCTGGGGAGCCGAGCAGGTGTTGCTCGGCGGGAACGGTCACACCGGCGTGGGTGAGCTCTTCGGCGTCGGCGAGCCGACGATCGCCACGATCGGCTCCAAGCGGTACCTCTACTTCGTCTACGTCGAGGTCCGCGATCCGCAGCGCTTCCCGGGCATCGTCGACTACAACCTCGACGCCGGGTTCGTCGAGATTCCGTAGCGCGGCGGCTACTCGTGCCCCGCCGGCGGCGGCGGGGTTGGGTCCTGCGTCAGGTGGAGCGCCTTGCCGTGCGGCGGCTTCTTCTTGCCGCGGACGAGGCGGAAGAACGCATCGCGCCAGTTCGTGATGATGTCGTAGAAGGTCGGGATCACGAGGAGCGTCAGCACCGTCGACGTGATGACCCCGCCGATGACGGCCCGACCGAGCGGCGCGCGGAAGTCGGCGCCCTCGCCCGAGCCGATGGCGACCGGCAGCATGCCCGCGATGATGGCGACGGACGTCATCACGATCGGACGCAAGCGCACACCACCCGCTTCGACGAGCGCCTCCTCGCGCGACATGCCCTGCGCCTCGGCATGCTTGGCGAAGTCGATGAGCAAGATGGCGTTCTTCGCCACGATGCCCATGAGCATGATGACGCCGATCATCGACATCAGATTCAGCGTCGAGCCCGTGACGAGCATCGCGAGCATCACCCCGATGAGCGAGAGCGGCAGCGAGGCCATGATCGGGATGGGCTCCAGGAACGACTGGAACTGCATCACGAGGATGAAATACATGAGCATCACCGCCGTGCCGAGCGCGAGCAGGATGCGACCGAACACCTCGGCCTGGTCCTGCGCCTCACCGCCCTGGCGCCGCGAGTAGCCCGGCGGCATGGGGATCGAGGCCATCTCCTTCTCGATGCCGGCGAGCACCGCCGAGAGCGGCAGTCCCTCGGCATTCGCGCCGACCGTCACGACTCGCGTGCCGTCGAGGTGCTGGATCTGGGCGGGGCCGAAGCCGCGCTTCACCTCGGCGAGTGTGCCGAGCTGGATCGACTGCGGAGCGCCCATCCCCGTCGGGGGGAGCTGGATGGGCAACGACTCGAGATCCTCGGGGCGCTGGCGCCACGACGGTTCGAGGCGCACGACGACATCCCGCGTCTCGCCGTCGGGGTCGATCCACTTGCCAGCATCGATGCCCGCGAACGCCGGGCGCACCGCCTGCGCGAGGGTGGCCGCGGAGACCCCGAGCTGACCGGCGAGCTCGCGGTCCATCGCGATCTCGACCTCCGGCCGCTGCCCCTTGCTCGAGAGGCCGACGTCCACCGCGCCGGGGACCTTGCGCACGGCCTCGGCCACACGCTCGGCGAGGGCGTTGAGCTGTTCGGTGTCCTCGCCCTGGAGCTGGATCTGGATCTGCTTGTCGGTGCCGAAGCCGCCCGTCGAGATGAAGGCGGTCACGCCACTGATGCTGCGAATCTCGCTGCGGAGCTCCTGCGCGAGGACGTCCGCGTGCTTGTTGCGCTTCGCCTTCGGCGTGAGGCGCACGTAGATGTTCGCCGTGTCGACCGCGCCGGTGTTTCCGCCGACGGTCGCGTACGTGTACATGACCTCGGGGTGCTTCTTCGCGAGGTCGATCGCGGAGAGCATCTTCGACCGGGTGTACTCGAGATTCGCGCCGGGCGCGGTCTCCATCACGATCGTGAACTCGGAGAGGTCCTGCGTCGGGAAGAAGCTCGAACCGACGAGCCCCGTGGCCGGAATGGCGAGCGCGCCGATGAACGACCCGAGCGCGATCACCACCATCAGGAAGCGGTGACGAAGCGCCCAGGCGATGACGCGCTTGTAGCCGCGCGTCAGCGCGTTGAACATGCGATCGAAGAGGTCGAGGCGACGCGACAGCCACGAGCGCTTCTGCCCCGTCGCCTCGGGGTCCTCCCACACGGCCGAGAGCATCGGATCGAGCGAGAACGACACGAACAGGGACACGAGGACCGAGCAGGCAATGGTCAGCGCGAAGGGCGCGAACCACTGCTCGGCGATGCCACCCATGAACGCGATGGGCACGAACACGACGACGATCGAGAAGGTCGTCGCGGCGACGGCGAGGCCGATTTCGGACGTGCCTTCGGCGGCAGCCCGCACGTGATCCTTGCCCATCTCCATGTGACGCACGATGTTTTCTCGAACGACGATCGCGTCATCGATCAAGATGCCGATGGCCAGCGAGAGCCCGAGCAGCGACATCGTGTTCAGCGTGAACCCGAACGCGAGCACCGCGACAAACGACGCGATGACGGACACGGGCAGCGCGAGACCGGTGATGACGGTGGAGCGCCAGCTCTTCAGGAAGACGAAGACGACGAGGATCGTGAGCGCGGCGCCCTCGAGCAGCGACTTCTTCACGTCATCGACCGACGCCTCGACGCGCTCGCCGGAGTCGCGCACCACCTCGAGCTTGGTACCCGGCGGCAGGATCTTGAGCTCCTCGAGCTCCTTGATGCGCTTCAGGACCTTCTTGCTGACGTCGGTCGTCGAGTAACCGAGCGCCTTCTTGACGTCGATACCAACGGCGTTCGTGCGATTGAACAGCGCGACCGTGCGCGCCTCCTCGCTGCCATCGGAGACGTTCGCGACATCGGAGAGCCGCACGACCTTGTCGCCATTGCGAGCGACGACGAGCTGCTCGAAGTCTGGGGGGCCGGCGAGACGGCCGCGCAGACGGATCTGGCGCTCGTCGAGCTTGCCCTTCAGGGCGCCGACGGGGACGGCGAGGTTCTCGGTCTGGAGGGTCTGCACGACCTGGCCGATCGACACGCCGTTCGCGCGCAGCGCGTCGGGCTTCAGCTCGACCGTGAGCTCGCGCTCGACGCCGCCGGTGACATCGACACTGGCCACGCCGGCGATGGCCGTCAGCTCGCTGCGGACCTTGTCGTCCGCGAGCTGCGTCATCTCCGTCGGCGTGAGCGTTTCGGAGGTCATGACGAGTGACACGATCGGGAAGTCCGTGAGCTGGAACCGCGTGATGATCGGCTCCTCCATCTCGAGCGGGAGGTCGGCGCGGTTCTCCGAGATCTTGTCGCGGATGTCCTGCGTCGCTTCCTTCGTGTCCTTCTCGAAGACGAACTCGATGACGATGACGGCGTAGCCATCGATGGCGGTGGAGTTCACCTTGTCGACGCCCGCGATCGATCGAAACGCTTCCTCGAGAGGGTCGATGAGCTCGCGCTCGACGACGCCCGGCGATGCGCCGGGATACACGAACGACGCGACGACGACCGGCGGGTTGACCTCCGGAAACTCGTCGGTCTTCAGGCGTGCGAGCGCCACCAGACCGAAGACCACGAGCCCGACCATCACGACTGTCGTGATGATCGGCTTCTTGATCGAGAAGTTACTGATCCACACGGCTGGCTACTTTCCCGAGCCCGTGGCGGCAGAGCCGCCGGACTTGGACGCGGAGCCCTCGGCGGGTTTCGCCGCCGAGCCCGGTGCGGGCGGGGTCGTGGCCGTCTTCTCGGCGGCGGCCGCCTGCCCCGGCACGTTGACCTTGGTGCCCGGCGTGATGTTCTTCTGGGCCCGCGAGAGGACGAGCACGTCGTTCGCGACGACCCCCGACGTGACCTCGACGACCTCGGCGCGATCGTCCCGCAGGCCGAGGCCCACGATGGTGCGCTCGACGACCCCGTCCTTCACCTTCAAGACCGTCGGCTGATCGCCGGTGCTGTCGACGGCGGTGAGCGGCACGATGAGCGCCTCACGCCGCTCGACGGCCACCCGGCCCTCGGCGTAGAGCCCGGCCACCAGCTTGCCGCCCGGGTTCGGGATCTCGACGAGCACCTGGATCTGGCGCGTCACCGCATCCGCCGCCGGCGCGACGCGCTGGATGGCGCCCGCGAACTTCTGGTCGGGATAGCCGCGCACGTTGAAGTCGACGCTCGTCCCCTTCGTGATCAGGGAGAGGTCATCAGCGGCGACCGACGCATCGAGCCGCATCGATTTCGGATCGATGACCGTGTACAGCTCGGAGCCCGGCGCCACGACATCGCCCACGTTCACGGAGCGCTTCGCGATCACGCCGTCGAACGGCACCTTGGCCACCGCGTCACCCAGCGCCGACCCCGCCGATGAGACCTGGCTACGCGCCGCCGCGACCTGGGCCTGGGCAGCCTGGAGCTGGCCCTGCGCCCGATCGAGATCGCGAGCCGGGGCCGCCCCACCCTTCACGAGGGCCTCGGTGCGCTGCACTTCTTTCTGGGCGAGCGCGAGCTGCGCCTGGGCATTCGCGAGCCCGGCGCGCGCCGACGTGGCCATATCGCCCATCGACTTCGCTTCGATCTTCGCGAGCAGCGCGCCCTTCTTCACGGCGTCACCGAGCTCGGGCCCGATCTGCGTCACTGATCCGGCGGCCTCGGCGCGCACCACCGACATCTGACTTGCTTCCAGCGTGCCCGAGATGCGGGGGCCGGTCTGGATCTCGCCTCGCTTGGCGATGACGATGTCCTCGGGGGCGAGGTTCACGACCGGCACCGACGGCGGTGCGGGTGGCTTGTCGTCGGGCTTCTTGCACGCGCCGACCGCGGTCAGCGTGAGGGCGAGGAACAGGTGCGTCAGGTGCTTCATGGTCATCGTCCTCATCACTGTCCGAGCGGGAGCCCCGGGAGGAGCTCCTGGCGCAGCCGCGCGACCCGGAGGTCACGCGCCGAGCGGGCCTGGTTGAGCAGCGCTTGTTCGAGCTGCACGCGGGCGTCGACGATCTCGAGATGCGTGGACGCGCCCTGATTGAAGCGCAGCTCCGCGATCTCGTAGGCGCGCTTCGCCTGCTGCACGGTGCGCGTGGTGGTCTCGTAGGTGGTCGCGCTCGCGGCGACGCTCGCGTTCGCCTGCGCGATCTCGACCTGAGCGACCTCGCCGATCTGATCGAGCTGGGCACGCGCTGTCTTCACCGCGGCGCGATTCGCCTGCACGACGGCCTTGCGACGAAATCCGTCGAAGATCGGCATGGAGACGATGAGCTGCACGTTCCAGTCGGTGCGCCAGTCGGTGTTGAACGGTGTGTTCGCGAAGTCGATGAAGAACAGGTCGCTCTGCGCGAAGAGCTGCGGCATGCGGTCCGCCTTGGCCACATCGAGTCCGGCTTCCGTCGCGGCGAGGTTCTCCTTCGCCTGTTGCACGGCGAGGCGCGACCCCTCGGCCGGCAACCCCGCCGCCTGGCGCGCCTGCGCCACGACCGCGTCGACATCGTCATCGTCGAGGGTGGTGGTCAGCGCGAACGGCTTGTCGAGTGGCGCCCCGACGAGCCGCGCGAGCTGCACGAAGGCCACGTCGCGCTGCGCCTTGAACTGGGTGAGCGTGGTGCTCTGGTTGTCGCGAGCGACCTGCGCTCGCACGAGGTCGAACTCGGGCGCCGCACCCTGCTGATAGTTCAGCGTCGTCTGCTTCAGGATCTCTTCGGACTGCTGGAGCGTGACCTCCGCGATCTCGACCTGGCGGTGCGCGAGCGCGGCGTCGAAGTACGCTGCCGAGACCTGGACGACGAGCTGCGACCGGGTGGCGGTCACGCCGAGCTCCGCCACGCGGACGCCGGAGCGGGCCTGCTTCACCGAAGCGCGCGTGCGAAAGCCATCGAAGATGGGCTGCACGGCCGTGAACCCCACGCGCCACGTGTTGCGCTGACCGAAGGGCAACGTGGCGGAGTCGTCCGCCGGTTCTTCCTCTTCCATCATCGGCGGCCCGAACGAGATGCCATCGAACTGGGTCCTGATCGCGCGCGTGTACGACGCGTTGCCATCGAGTCGCGGCAGGTAGCCGCTCTTGGCCTGGTCGACCCCGGCCTTCGCGCGCTCGACCTCCGATTGCGCTGCCTGGAGTGACTCCGAGGCGGGTTCCGCCGCGCGGAGTGCATCGGCAAGCGACAGTGTCGTGGATTCGACAGTGTCGTCAGCACGGGCAGTGTCGGCGACGCCGACGACTACCACCAGCGCCGCATGGGCCAGGCTCGGTCGGTACATGGGGTTGGCCTTATAGCGCGCAGGGGTGGTGTCGCATGCTGTCGCGCGCACGCCGTTTCTGCTACGTCCGTGCCATGGACCGCATTGTCCACCTCACGAACGGCGATCACACCGCCGATGTCCTATCTCTCGCTGATCTCCCTGGTGAGATCCTCGTGTGCGCCGACGCGCTCGATCAGGGGCCGGTCCAACCAGTCTCCGATGCCGAACATCGTCAGGCCCGCGCCGCCTTCTGGGCCTCGCGCGGTACGCCGAACGGCGCCGCCAAGCTCGCCGAGTACGATCAGGCGATCGAGACCGCGCGCGACGCGGAGGAGCTCGTCCTCTGGTTCGAGCACGACCTCTTCGATCAGCTCGCTCTCATTCGCATCCTCGCGCGCCTCCAGCGCGGCAAGCTGCCCGCGACGCTGACGATCGTCTCGATCGATCGCCACCCGGAGGTCCCCAACTTCCTTGGCCTCGGCCAGCTCCAGCCCGAGCAGCTCGCCTCGCTCTGGCCACGCCGCACGGGCTTCTCGCGCGACGCCCTCGACGAAGCGGTCGCCGCCTGGATCGCGATCACCGCCGCAGATCCGCGTGCGCTCCCGTACCTCATGCGGCGGGTGAAAGCCCTGCCCTTCCTCGCGGGCGCACTCGAGCGTCACCTCGAAGAGTTCCCGGACGCCCTCTCCGGGCTCTCGCGGACCGAGCGTCAGATCCTCGCGGCCCTCGCGCGCGGCATCACGGCGGTCCCCGATCTCATGCAGCAGTCGTCGGCGATCGATCCGCGCTACCCCGCGACCGACAGCCTCGTCACGTGGATCCTCGCCGACCTCGGCCGCGCCGGCTTCCTGGACGGGACGCAGATCACGACGCTCGGCCGCCAGGCTCTCGCCGGCGCTACCGACCGCGTCACCGAAGCGGGCATCGATACGTGGCGCGGCGGCGTGCACCTCCAGGGCAAAGGCCCCGTCTGGCGCTGGGACTCTGCGAGCAAGAAGCTCCTCGAGAAGTAGCGTCTACGCGACGTGCAGCGACGGCGCGGGCGCGTGCTTTTCGAGCTGCTCGTTCATCGTGCCCGTCACGATGTGCTTCCACATCCGCAGATCACCACGCAGGGACCACACGGCCTGCTTGAGCCCACCAAACGTGGCCGGCCGGTTCTTCTCGAACGCGTAGTGTCCGATCCACGCCATGCCGTATCCGGCGATCGGCGCCGCGATCAGCGCTGGCGGATAGAACGGCGCGACGGCCACGCACCCCATCGCGATCGTCGTCCCGATGAAGTGCAGCTTCCGCGACGTCGGGTCCTGGTGCTGCGACACGTAGTAGGGCCAGAACTCCTCGAACGACTGGGGCTCATCCGTCATGCGCGTGGTCTTACCAAACCCGCGCGCGCGAAGGCGGCCAAAACAGCGTCAGAACCCGCCGCCGTACCCCCAGCCGCCATACCCCGCCCCACCGGCATCGCGCCGCCCGGTGTACCCGAATGGATCGCCGTACCCATCCCCGCCGTACGCCGACCCGCCGAACCCCGAAAAGTCTCCGGGCGTGAGCTTCACCGTCATCCGTTGCGCCCGGAACGTCGCCTGATACCCGCCGCCTCCGGTGGCCTTGAACGTCCCCCGCATCGGCTCCGTGCAATCGCCCCACGGGCAGTACAGCTCGCCCTCGAACGCGAAGCTCCGGGCGCCCTGCGGCTTCACGAACCCGCGGAAGCGCTGCGAGCCCTGCAGCTTCGCCAGCATCTGCTTCCCGTCGACCTTCTTGATGATGCACGGGTACTGGTCGAACTCGTACCCCTCCTCGCCGATCGTGCACCAGAACGTCCCCGAGAGGTCGCGCTCCACCACCACCTCCGCGGTGTTCCCGATCACCGGCGTCTCCGCCTCGGGCTTCGACGTCCAGCATCCTGCCAGCAACACACACGCGACAAACCAGCGGGGCCCCTGCATGCCCGCGAGCCTGCCATACCCGCCACGCGCGCGCCCGCGGTACGGTCTCGCTCGATGTACCGACTCGCGGCGCTCGCCCTCCTGGCCGGCTGTGGCGATAACCTCGCGGGCTTCGCCATCGAGGACGTGTCGGCCGCACTCGAATCGGCTCGGTGCGAGCGCCTCGTGCGCTGCGGCGTGTTTCCCGACGTGGCCGCGTGCACGACCCGCATCCGCGCTCGCTCCGACCAAGACCTCCTCGCTGCTGTCGCCGAGGGTAGCGTTCGCTACCGTCCAGAGCTCATCGCTGAATGTCTCGCCGAACTATCCACTGCGAGCTGCAACGACACGAACGAGGACGTGCGAGTCACGCCCGCTTGCGAAGCGCTCTTTGGCGGCGAGCGAGCGCCCGGCGTCCCATGTGTGCTCGACGAGCAGTGCGGCTCGCTGCGCTGCGAGCGCACCGGCTGCCAGTCGGGCACGTGCTGCGAAGGCACGTGTGCCGCATTCCTCGTGGGAGATGGCGGCGCTTGCGACGTGGATGCTGACTGTTCATCGGGCTTCTGGTGCAGCGATGCTACGTGCCGCCCGCTCGCTCTCGCCGGTGAAGCGTGTCGCGCCGACCGCCAGTGTGCATATGGTGCCGCCTGCGTCGGCGCAGGTATCGATCCGGGCTTCTGCCGTGACCTCCCACTCGTCGGAGAACGCTGCCCGTATCGTCGCTGCGCAGAGGTCGGCGCGCGCTGCGCGATGGGCACGTGCGTCGCGGCCGGTCCCGGTGCTGCCTGCGCGACGGATGCGGACTGCACCGAGTTCGGAGTGTGTGATTCGAGAGTCGGCGAGTGCCGCATGCTACCGGTGCTCGGCGAAGCCTGCGAGACCGTCTGTAGCGGCGAGAGCTACTGCGAGCGGACGATCAACCCGCCAACCTGCAATGCCCCACTCCCGCTCGACGTTCCGTGCGCCACGGACGACCAGTGCGAGAGCACGTTCTGCGAAGAGGGCGCGTTCTTCAATCAGTGCAAACCGTTGCCGGTCTGCACCTGAGTCAGTTCACGACGTCGACGGACAGGTTGCCAGGATCGTTGCCTGGCGTGTGGCAATACCAGCCGGCCTGACCTGCATCGGTGCCGGTCACCTCATAGGCCGTGCCCGGTCCCATGTCGTTGTCCTGGTGCGGCAGCCCGATGCCGTCGCCACCCTGCATGTGGATGCGCATCACGTCAGCGTCGTCGGCGTTGAGAAACCGGACCTTGGTACCAACCTTCACGCGGAGATTCGTCAGCCCGGCGGGGTACTGGCAGCCATTGCCGCCGCCACCGCGGGTGATGGAGATCGTGACCTGATCGGTCACCGTGACCACCGAGACCGTCGAGATGGGCGCGGCGGTACTCGTGATATCGAAGTTCACGTTCGCGGCGAGCAGGCTCTTCTCCGACGGAATGTCCATCGTCGCCACAACCGTCGCCGTGCCGTTCTCGGAGAGCGTCACCGTGCTCTGGTCAAGCGAGACATTCCAGTTGGCAGTCACCGTGGCGCCGCTGGCGTCAGTGATGCGGGGGGCAATGTTCACCGGGCCTGAAAAACCGTTCTCGCCCTGGATCGTGATGGTCACCATGTTCTCGCTGGCGAGCTCCGTCGCGAGCGAGGGGCGGTCGATTACTGCGCGGAGCGAGGGGTCCGGCAGATCCGCCGCATCCGGACCAGGGAGACCATCCGTGATGCCGTCACCGTCACCGTCGCCAATGCCGTCGTCGCCATCGCCACCGGGGATTCCCGTGTCGCCGACTTCACACCCGCCCGCGCTGAGGATCACGAGGCCGAAGCAGGTAGCGGCTCGAAGGAGCGACATGCGCATGTTGCGCTGCCATTACATCATCCGTGCCGGGAGCTAACCCACCGGAACGTCTGCAAGCCCTGGTAGCCAACGTGGGGACGCAGCCCCCGTCTGGTGCCAACTGGCCCCGGCGGCAAGTCCCGTTTCCGGTGGGAGATCGCTACTTTGACTTGTCCGAGCCGGTGATCTTCTTGAGCCAGGACGAGGCCTGACTCGCGATGCCGCTGAGCACCGTGGTCGCCGCCCCGATGGAGGGCCCGGCCTTGGCGCCGCCCTCCTTTGTCATCTTCGCTCCCAGGAAGTACAGGGCCGCGCACCAGGCCAGCACCAGCGCATAGACCGCCATGGTCAGGCCCGGCACGAAGCTCGAGACGATGAGCGCCGCGAACGTGATGAAGGCGGCGATCACGCCCGGGCGCACCCCGAGGTACCAGGCCGTCAGTCCACCCACGATCAACGCCGGAAGCATGAGGGTAGCGTAGCATGCGACTTCGCCCGCAACCTCCTCTCGCCGGGACCACGACCTTGACGGTGCGCACGGTCGAACCGCGCCAACGTGGGCCCTGACGAGCTCGTGCCGTCGTTCAGCGCAGCGCGCTTCGCGGCGTGTTCTTCCGGCGGCCATGTCCGGTGTCCGCGCGGACATGTCCGACTCCCGGCCGGCTCGGACATGTGCGCTCGCGATTTCAATGCGTTCGGCGCGCACGCTCCGTGCTCGGTGCTCCCGCAGCCAAGGAGTACTATCCCGTGAGCACCTCGAACGACGACATGCAGCCCGTTACCCGCAAAGAGCTGCGAGAAGAATTGCAGGCCTTCGAAGCCAGGCTCGAAGCCAGGCTCGAAGCCAAGCTCGAAGCCAAGCTCGAAGCCAAGCTCGAAGCCAAGCTCGAAGCCAAGCTCGAAGCCAAGCTCGAAGCCAAGCTCGAAGCCAAGCTCGAAGAGAAGCTCGACGCCAAGCTCTCGACCTTTGCAGGTGCGATCTTCGCGGCCATGCGAGCCATGCACGACGGGTTGAAGCACGAGCTTGCCGCATCCGAACGCAGGCTCATGATCGAGCTCGGCGCCCATACGCGAGCGAGCACGGAAGAGCTGACCGCCCGGGTGGTCGTCGTCGACGAGAAGTATCAGGACCTACCGGCGCGGGTCGCGCGGCTCGAGGCGCTCACGCCGGCTCCGAGGCGGCGCGCGCGCAAGTCGTCGGGCAGTTCGTAGCTACTCGAGACGCTCGCGGCAGGGATAGTCGCAGACCTTGCGGTGCGGACAGTCGTAGGCGCAGCCGGCGGCGAGCGCGAAGAGAGTGAGGATCTCGGCAGCGGGGCCCGTTGGGACCGCCTTGCGGGCTGCGCGGGAGGCGGCGGTGAGCGGGGCTGGGGTCGCGCCGTAGGGGGTGGCGATGAAGCCGAGACGGAACAGCGTGTCACGCACGATGCGGTGCGGGGTGACGGAGTACTCGGCGAGGTCGTCGTAGCGGATGACGCCGAGCTGGCCGAGCATGTCGAGGATCCAGAAGAGCTCGGTGCGGAAGAGGCCGCGGCCGAGCGCGCTGTCGAGCGTGGCGAAGGCGTCGGCGGCCGAGGCGCGACCTTCGAGCTGGGAGGCCAGGTCCGGGACCTCGGCGCAGCGGCGAGCGGCGAGCGACGCGAGCATGAGCGCACGGGCATCGACCTGGGCGGGGAGATTCTCGGGGACGTTGCCCTGGTAGAGGTCGGCGAGGACGCCGTGCTTCTCGAGGTTTGTGAACGCAGCGATGACAGAGCTGCGGTCGCGGTCGAGGCGGAAGGCGAGCGCGGCCGCGACGGCTACGCGGTAGACGACTTCGTCGGCGGCCTCGACCCACTGCTCGGCATCGAGGGCAAAGTCAGACGGTGCGAACGCCGGAAGCTCGCGCTTGGATTCGTTCCACCAGTCCTCGATCCGCTTCTGCGTCTCGGCGAGGACCTCGTCGGAGAAGTCGAGGGCGAAGCGCGAGGTAGGGATCGGGCGCTCGCGGCCGCGAGGCAGCGGGAGGCCTTCGGCGGAGAGCTGGCGGAGGGGGCCGGGGAGCGGGGAGCCGACCGGCGCCGTCGCGGTGTGGGGGATGGATGCGTCGGGCGCGGCGCTGTCGGGGACGCCGGTGGTGGGGGCGTCCTCGTCGCCGCCGCGCGGGATGACTGGATCCGGCTCGGGCTTGTCCTCCGCGAGGAACTCGTCGATGTCGAAGCCACTCGCGAGAGCGACGTAGCGATCGCCGCGCGAGCCACTGGCCACGGCGATGCCGACCGTGCGGAGCAGGCCGCTCGAGAGCGCCATCTGGATCCACACCTCGAGCATCGGCCGCGACGGCTGGATGCCCTTGTAGGCGATGGAGACGAGGTGCTTCGCGATCTCGTCCTTGTGGTAGGTGCGCGTCGCGACGAGGTCGAGCACCGTCTTCATGAGGAGCGGGTTCAGGTGCCACAGGCGATCGAGAAGCGCGACTGCGATCTCGTCCTCGGTGGTGGCGGCGCCCAGGGCCTGCATGAAGGGCGACGGGTGAACGGTCGCACCACCCGTGCCGAGGAAGCGGAGCAAGACCTCGGGTCGGTTGCGGTCCCAGAGCTTCGCGCTGCGTACGCGCGACCGGAATTCGCGAAATGGCTCGCCCTTCGCTGGCGTCTCCTTGCAGAGCTTCACCAGAGCAAGAAGAGTCCGCTGTTCCTGCCCGAGCGGAGGAAACTCCACGACCTGTGGCATCGGTGCGCAGAGCGTACACCGTACGTCAGCGCGCGGCGATGTGATGGTCGTCGAAGGCGTGCAGCCAGTCGCCGCCCCACTCGAAGCCGAATGCGTCGAACGTGGCGACGACGGGCCCCGGACGCACGATCATGCCGGGGCGAATCGCGCGGCGGTCGAGGAACGCGTGGCCGGCGTCCGGCACCGTGCGGTCGGGCCGGCGCCAGGGATTCTCGACGGGGTTGATGTCGATCGCCCGGCCAAGCGCGTGCTGCGACAGCAGGGACGTTCCTGCGATCACGCGGAAGTTGAACGCGGAGGAGTTGTCGGCGGCCATCGAGGCGTCATCGGAGGCCGCGTGATCGTCGACGAGCCGCATCCCGCGGATCGGAAAGCCCAGCTCGTAGAGCCGACGGAAGACGCCGAGGGCGCGCCTCGCGATCGCGGCCGCGACCACGAGCTCGCCCTGCCCCACGTGGCCGTCGAACGTCACGTGGTCGACGCGCAGGTAGGCGAGGTCCTCGAAGCGTGGACAGCGCGGATCACCGCCGTGCCACGAGACGCCCTCCATGCGCGCCCGCACCGACGAGGAGATCGATTCGATGGCGCCCGTGAATCGCTGCGTGGGCGGCGCGAGCAGCGCGCTCACGGACCGGGGGCGGCGGGCGCAGGCGCGGACGGCGCC
>JALHPV010000150.1:4115-16995 GCA_022842285.1 Kofleriaceae bacterium | reverse complement strand
CGGGATCGTGGGGACCGGCAACCTGATGCCACCGATCAACCTGGTCGTGGCCGTGTGCGATCCCCAACGAGCCCACCTTCTCGGAAGTCGTCCGGCTTGCACCGCACGGAGTTGCACGGGGGTGTCGCAGGGGGTGTCGCTGGGGTCGGACCCCTGCGACACCCGCAGCCCCCGGGCCACGTCCACGATCGCGCCCACGACCACGACCACGCCACGACCACGCCCACGGCGCTCACGCCCGAACTCGCTCGCCGACATTCGCTTCCTGGCGCTCCGATCGCTGAATAATGTTCGTTGTTGACTCGTAGTCAGTAACGATGCGATGCCTGCGCGCATGCGGATCAGCATCGCGGCGCTGGTGGTCTTGGTCGGGTGTGGCGTTCCCGGGCGGACCGACGATGGGACGACCGACGAGGTCTCCGACGACATCGGCGAAGACACGACCACCGACGCCGTGCCGGGCGACGTCAGCGCGGTCGCGTTCACGCAGGCCGTGGGCGGCGCGATGTTCGTGAACCCGGATGCGTTCCCGACGATCCCCGTGCGCGTGCGCATCGAGGGGACAGCCTCGGCCGTGTCCGTGGCGCTCGATGGTGCGGCGGTCGACGCGGTCGCCGAGGGCGATGAGTGGGTCGCGCAGGTGCCGGTGGGCGCCCTTCCGGCGGGCGAGCATGCGCTCGTCGCGACGGCGGATGGCGTCACGGCGATGGCGACGCTCGTCGTCGGACGCGAGGGCATCCAGTGGACCAGCATCGCGACCAACGGCAACGCGGGGACCCCGCGGCTGCACACGCGCGATGGGCGCCTCTACCTCACGTGGACCGATGGCAGCCGCGGTCCGCGGACGGCATGGGTCCAGGAGATCGATGGCGGCGGGCGCGCGGTCGGCCCTCGCACCGCGCTGGTCGCGGGCGACGAGGACGTGCTGTATGCGCGGGCGGCCCTCGGGGCCGCGGGCATGGGCGTCCTGTATCAGACCCGCGGCGGACCGTACGTGAACCGGTTCGTGCGCGTCGGACTCGACGGCGCGCTCCAGGGGGAGGTCGTTCCGCTCGACGGTGATCGGTACGGATCGTATGGCGGTGACATCGTGTGGACCGGCACGGACTTCGAAGTCGCGTGGCGCACGAACAACGGCGCGGGCACGAGCTCCGTGCACTGGATGCGCGTCGAGGAGGCGACCGGGGCGGTGACGGGCCCGATCATCGCGGCCGCGGCCGGTAACGATGATCCGGACGGCGGCTTCGATCCGATCACGCCCCTCTCGGTGCAGCCGGGGCTCGTGGCCTTCATGCGCTACCGGTACGACGCCGCGCTCGACTTCTCGATCAAGCGGTGCCAGGTGGCGACGATCGAGAACGCGGCGGCGAGCATCGAGCTGGCCGCGATCGGCAGCGGCTGGTCGTGGGACGAGGACTGCCGGGTGGTGGACGGCGGCACGGGGCCGCTCGTGCTGCGAGCCGGGTCGTCGTTGACCGACGAGAGCACGTCGCCGCCGGTGGAGCTGTTCGCGACGCGGTCGCCGCTCGCCGGGAACCGTGGCAACGGGACGATGGCGGTCAGCGCCCCCGACCAGCGCGGCGAGCCGAACGTCGTCCCGACGGCGGGGCTGCCCGTGATGGTCTGGAGCGACGCGCGGAGCTACGCGGAGGACATCACGACGGGCCAGATCGAGCTGTATGCGGCGCCGCTGGCGGAGAGCCTCGTGGCGGGGGCGCCCATCCGGTTTGCCCACACCCGGCTCATCAACAGCACGGCCGAGCCGCGCGGCGTGGCTGCCGGGGCCAACGCGATCGTCACCTGGATCGACGAGCGGCACGGCGGCAGCATCGTGAACCCGCAGCCCGAGGTCTACATCGAGACGATCTGGCAGTGATCGCGCTACATCTATGACGTGAGTCTGCGCGGAGCGCTCGACGCGGTCCTGTCCGAGCTTCCCGTGCGGCTGGCGCATCCGGGCTCCGGGGGAGCGGCGTGCCGGGCGATCAGTGACGTCTACGACCGCGAGATCGCCGTGCGCTTCGAGGCCGCGGCGGCCGATCTGGCGGGGCCACTCGCGCTCGTCGCGACGGGAGGGTGGGCGCGCCGCGAGCTGGCGCCGTACTCGGACATCGACTTTCTCGTGCTGCACGACGGCGACGAGGCGAGCGCGAAGGCCCTCTGCGACCGGCTGCTCTATCCGCTGTGGGACGAGAAGCTCGCCATCGGGCACGCGGTACGCGAACCCCGGGCGGCGGCGCGCCTGGCGAAGGACGACCTCGCGACGGCGACGGCCCTCCTGGATGCGCGGCACATCGCGGGCGCCTCGAAGCTGACCGCCGACCTGATGCGCGCGACGCTGTCGCAGATCGCGCCGGGCGGGAACCCGAACGAGCTCATCGCGCTCCTTGCCGCGGAGAAGAAGGGGCGGCATGCGCGGTTCGGAGCGTCGCTCTATCTCCTCGAGCCGAATCTCAAGCAAGGCATCGGCGGGCTGCGCGACCTCGCGACGGCGCTGTGGTGTGCGGCGGTACGCTGGCGTCCCCCCCGGCCGGGGCAGCCCAACGTGGACATGCCGGCGCTGGTCGCGGAGCTCATCGCGGCGGGGCACCTCACGCGGCGCCAGGGCCTCGTCCTCGAGAATGCGCGCGACTTCTTGCTGCGCATCCGTGCGCTCGTGCACCTCACCGTGAAGCGGCGCTTCGATCAGCTCACGTTCGAGATCCAGGAGGCCGTCGCGCCGCCGCTGTATCCCGACGCGAAGGCGGGCGAGGGCGACGTCCGCGGCGCGGTGGCGCCCGCCGTCGAGGCCCTGATGCGCGACTACTACCTGCACGCGCGGGGCGTGCAGAACATCAGCGATCGGTTGCTCGAGGCCACGCGCGTCCCCGCTCGCACGAAGCCGCGCATCGCGGCCATCGACGAGTCATTCCTGACGTTCAACGGCGAGCTCGCGCTGAAGGACCCCAAGCTGTTCGCCGATCGTCCGAGCGAGATGGTGCGCCTGTTCCGCGTCGCCGTCGGCGAGAAGCTGCCCGTCTATGGCCACACGCGCGAGCTGGCCGCCGAGACCCTCGCGAAGGATGCGACGCCCCTCGGCGCGGATGCCAAGGCCGCGCGGCTGTTCCTCGAGGCGCTCGCCGACATTCGCGATGCGGAGCAGCCTTCGGCGCTCGACACGATGAACCAGCTCGGCGTGCTCTCGGCGTTGATGCCCGAGTGGCTGCCGTGTGTGGGACGCGTGCAGCACGACCTCTATCACGTGTACACCGTCGACCAGCATCAGCTCCTCGCGGTGGCGATGCAGAAGCGGCTCGCCCGCGGTGAGCTGGCGGACCAGCATCCGCTCGCGACCGAGCTCTGGCGCGAGGTCGCTCGACCGACGGCGCTGTTCCTCGGCACGCTGCTCCACGACGTCGGGAAGCCGATGGGGAAGGGGCACGCCGAGAAGGGCGCGGTGGCGGCGGAGCGCATCGCGCTGCGCCTCGGCATGACCGCGGACGATGCCGACCTCGTCGAGTTCCTCGTGCGACAGCACCTGACCATGTCGACGCTCTCGCAGCGGCGCGACCTGTCGGATCCCGAGGTCATCGCGCGCTTCGCGGAGCGCGTGGAGACCGAGGAGCGACTCGTGCAGCTCTACCTGCTGACGCTGTGCGACTCGGCGATGACGAACCCCGACAATCTCTCGGCCTGGAAGGCGAACCTGCTCGCCGAGCTCATGCGCAAGACGCGCGAGCACTTCCGCGGCGGCGCGCTGCGGGAGAGCCGGAGTGAGGACGCGAACGCGGAGGTGAAGGCGCGCATCACGCAGCTCGCCGAGGGGGAGCCCGACGTTCAGACGATCGTCGAGGGCATCGATCCGCGCCTGTTCACGCAACTCACGCCCCGCCAGGCCGCGCGCAACGTGAAGCTCGTGGCGGCCGCCCGCACGCGCACGCCTCGCGTCGGGCTCGCCGTGAACTGCTGGCCGCTCAAGGGCCACAGCGAGGTCGCCATCGTCGCGCCCGACGCCCCGGGGGTGCTCGCCGCGATCGCCGGCGCGCTGACGGCCAGCCGACTCGATGTCCTCGGCGCCGTGCTCGGTCACGTCGACCTCGCGGAGGGGCGCCTCGTCACCGACGTGTTCTACGTGCGTGACCTGAAGGGCGCGGCGATCGCGGAGGACGATCCGCGGTGGGCGCGCCTGGAGGAGGATCTACGCGCGCTCGTGGGCGGTCCGTCGCCGGATCACGACGCGGTCGCCACGCTCATCGCTCGCCGCCGTCCCCGCTCGGGCCTGCCGAAGCGCATCACCCCCGGCGTCATCACCGACATCAAGCTCCACGACGAGTCCACGCAGGCGACGATCGTCGAGGTCTCCACGCTCGATCGCGTCGGCGTGCTCTACGCGATCACGCAGACGCTCGCGGATCTCGATCTCGACATCTCGCTCGCGAAGGTCACCACCGAGGGCGAGAAGGTCGCCGACGTCTTCTACGTCACGCGCCGCGGCCAGCGCATCACCGACGAGGAAGAGCGAGCGCAGCTCGTGAAACGCCTGCGCGAAGCCGTCGAGGCGCCGGGGCTGACGGGCACGTGAGCGTCCTCGACTTGCCGCCGGGCATCGGCCTCCTGGGCGCGCCGCTCGGCACCTTCCGTTCGCCACGGCGCTCGCGACGCCTCGCCGGCTTGTCACTACTCGCGACGGTCGCGCTGGGCCTCGCCACCTGGTACGTCGCTACCCGCCACGGCTGGCATCGCCATCTCTCGAGCCAGCTCACGCTGCCCATCGCCTTCATGGCGCTCGCCGGCATGGGGCTCGCGGTGCGCAGCGCCCAGGTCACCATCACGCGGGATGGCGTCCGGTGGGGCTGGCGTTCCCTCAGCTTCCTCCAGTCAAAGGCGCGCATCGCGATGGCCCACGTCTACCGTGACGGCGTCTCGCTCGAGGCGAAGCGAGGCTCGCGGTGGTTCCTCGCTGCGCGTGATTGGGATCGCTTCGACGCCCTGGTGCGCCAGCTCCGGCGGGCCGAGCTCCCCGTGGCCGAGTATCCAGGCACGGCGCCGCTGCGCGCCCGACTGCAGAGCTACGGGCGGTTTCTCGACGGCATCCTGATCGTGGCCGTGGCGCTCGCGGCGATCGTGCTCGTGTGGGCCGTGCCGCCTCACTAGCGAGGACCAAGCGGCGCGAACATCGCGGCCTGGCGGCGGTGCGGCCTCGAGCTCGGGCATGGTGCCTGCACTACCGCTGGTCATGACGCCTCCGCATGTGAAGCCTGAACGGGGCGCAGCCGGCTATATCCTCGCGTGGGTGCTCGGGATCCCGATTCCGATCCTCCTGATCGTGTACCTCGTCTCGCGCTGCTAATCCCCGTCGAGCACGCTCCCGCGGCAGATCCAGCGTAAGGGCGGACCGCCCAGCGCGTTGAATCCGTCGACGGCGCCGTCTTGGTGCCCGATAGGAGGAGTCCGTGATCGACTCGCTTTGCTCTGGTGGCCGCCGCGCCGCCCTGCTCGTGATCTGCCTCGCGTTCGCATCGGCCTGTGCTGCTTCGAAGGCGCCCATGATGGCGTCGTCCGCGATGGCCCAGCCCGCGGCGGCGGCGGCGGTGCCGCTCCAGCAATCCCTGTTCTCCAAGGATCCGAACGGCCATCTGTCCGAGGAGGATCTGCAGCGGATCCTTGCCTCGCCGATCGAGCTCGAGTTGCCGGCGCGCGTCGGCGTTCTGCCGATCACCACCGCCACGGATTGGCGCGGTCCCAATCCCGACGAACGAGTCCCGGCCGGTACCCCGAACTTCGTGCGCTCGCTGCGCAAGGATCCGGCATTCACGCTGGTGACGGAGACGATGGTCATTCCGTCGGGCGCGCTCGGCATGGAGGCCCTGCGCGAGATCGCGGCGCGCTATCGGCTGCGTTACATCGTGCTCTATCGCGAGGTGCTCGCGAAGGAGGGCTCGTTGAATCCGTGGGCGTGGGGCTACCTCACCGGCGTCGGGGCCCTGTTCCTCCCCGGCCAGCGGCAGGAGGTGTTCGGCTACATCGAGGCGAGCATGTTCGACGTGAAGACCGGGCTCCTGATGTTCACCACGCGTCGCGCCGTGCAGGGCTCTCAGCACACGAACCAGTGGCGCAAGCAGGCGAAGCTGGATCAGCTCGCCGCGACGTTGACGTCGAAGTTCGCACCCGACCTCGCGAAGGATGTCCTCGCGGATCTCCGTCGGTTCGCGAGCGCGGCGGTCGCGGAGAACGAACAGCGCCGGGGCACCGCGGTCGTCTCGGTCCCGCCGGCCATCCAGCCGGCGCCGATCGCGACGGATCCCTAGCCGCGCGGACTAGCGCCGTACGACGCGGGCCCGGAAGCCGCCCTCGACCCACACGTGGCGGTTCTGGCGTGTCTTCTGCCACCGGCCCGGCGTGTAGACGTAGCCCGGCCGCTCCTTGACGTAGTAGCCGTCCCGCCAGCCCCAGCGCCCGCTGCGGCGCTCCCAGTGGCCCTCGACGAAGACGTGGCCCGGGCGGTACGAGACGACCTCGGCGCGCGGCGGCGGCGGGGAATCGGTCACGACGAGCGCTTCGCCGGCACACGCTGGCACCGCCAGGGCGGTACCGAGGACCAGGAGGGGCGCCAGGAGCTTGTGAAGGGTCATGGCGAGGACCAGAGCAATGGGTGGACCGCGGTCCTCGTCGAGCAACGCCGCGTAGTTGACGGACGCTGATCGCGCCAAACGGGCTCGGGCGTGCGGAGCCGCGCGGCGACCACGCACTACGAAGATCACCTTTGCTACGATGCCCAGCGATGCGGATCGGTTGGTGTTGAACCCGGGCGACTCCGTCGGACAGCACCGGGTCACGCGACTGATCGGGCGGGGAGGGATGGGCTCGGTATACGCAGCAGAGCACACGCTGCTCGGCCGCACGGTCGCGATCAAGGTGCTGCTCCCCGAGCTCACCCAGAACGCGGACATCGTGCAGCGCTTCTTCAACGAGGCGCGGGCGACGACCGCGATCCATCACCCCGGTATCGTCGAGGTGTTCGACTTCGGATGGACGTCCGAGGGCGCGGCGTACATCGTGATGGAGTACCTGCGCGGCGAGTCGCTCGCGGCGCGGATCGAGAGCAAGCGGGTGAGCTGGGCGCACGCCGTCGTGTTGATGCGGCAGCTCGCGGGGGTGCTCGCGGCGGCGCACGCGCAGGGCATCGTTCATCGCGATCTCAAGCCCGACAACATCTTTCTGGTCTCCGATCCCGAGGTGCCAGGCGGCGAGCGCGTGAAGCTCCTCGACTTCGGGATCGCGAAGCTCTTGAATCACGCGGCCACCTCGAACCCGACGCGCACGGGCTCGGTGCTCGGCACGCCGACGTACATGGCGCCCGAGCAGTGCCGCGGCGTGACGATCGATCACCGCGCGGATCTGTACGCGGTGGGCTGCGTGCTGTTCGAGTTGCTCACGGGGCGGCCGCCTTTCGATGGCGAAGGATCGGGCGACATTCTCGCCGCGCACATCCACGTGCCGCCGCCGCTCACGAGCCGGTTCGTGTCCGGTGTGCCCGCAGATCTCGAGGCGCTCGTGCAGGCGCTGCTCGTCAAGCAGCCCTCGCAACGCTTGCAGACGGCGAACGAGCTCGTGCGGGCGATCGACGGCCTCGGCTCGATCGGCACCGGCGCGCACGCCCCGATGACGGTGGTGATGCCGACGCCGGCCCCGACGATGCCGACGACGCTGTCGGGGGCCGCGAGCGCGCGCAGCACCCCGCCGAGCCCGCGGAACCGGTACCTGACGGTCGGCATCCTCGCCGTGCTCGCGACTGCGGCCGCGGGCATCGTCGTGGTCGCCCGGCGCGACCCGGGGACGCCTCAGCAGCGACTCGTCGCACCGGTCGCCGCGCCCGCCGCGCTCGTGCCGATCGATGTCGAGTCCACACCGGCCGGTGCGCGGGTCTATCTCGACGCGAAGCTGCTCGGTGTGACGCCATTCCACGGCGAGGTGCCGCGCGCCGCCCGCGAGGCGACGCTCGAGATCACGCTGTCCGGGTTCCGGACGCAGACGCTACGCGTGTCGGTCGACCAGGCGATCGCGCAGCGGATCGAGCTCGAGGCGACGCCCTGACGCGAGGGCTAGGGCTTGGCGCCGTTCGTGATCCACAGCAAGAACAGCTTGTAGTCCGGATCATCGACGGTCAGGAACGTGGCGTTCGGGTGGTTCTGCGGTGGCGTCGGCTCGTAGAGCGGCTTGGTCAGCAGCAGCGAGTCGGCGGGCGCGAGCAGGTTCACGACGCCGGGACGCGCGAGGATCGCCGCGAGCACGTCGGTCGCCAGGCCGTCGTACGGGAGGATCGCCCCCGTGCCGGTCGCGGTGTGGCAGTTCGCGCAGCCGAGGCCGCCCGCGGAGGCCTTCTGAAGGCGCGGGTAGATGTCGGTGCTGAACAGCGGGTCGGTGGGCGGCGGCGGGGGCGGCGTACCGCCGATCTCACCGCCGACGAGGGAGAGCGTCGCGCCATCGGCGAAGGCGCTGAAGGGACCGCGCACGTCCATCAGGGTGCCGCCCTCGTCGTACGTGACCCGAACCGCGTGATCGCCGGGCGGCACGTTCAGGAACACGATGCGCGTCTTGCCGTCGGCGAGCGTCGTGGTGAGCTGCGGCGGATTCGTCACGATGATGTCGCCACCCGGACCGACCGCGTAGGGACCGTTGATGCCGGGCACCGGGATGTTGTCCGCGACGCCGACGAGGGTGATGCCCGCGAGCGGAACCTCCCCGAGCGGGGTGCCGTCGGGCTTGCGCAGCTCGGACAGCACGAACGCGTTGAGCAGCGACGGGGCCTGGCCCGTGGCGCCGATGTACTGCCGGGTGATGTACGGCGTCGAGAGCGCATACGCGTTCTGGACGACATCCGTGTCGCCGATGAGGGCGGGCAGGTTGCGGGTCGCCTTGTAGTTGGTGCGCGTGACCGTGACCACGACCGCGCTGCCGACCGGCATGGGCGAGAACGTGAAGGCGCCATCGACGCCCGATGTGGCGGTCGGGGCCGGATCGAGACCCTCTGCGGACAGCGCCGCGTTCGCGAGCGCGTCGGTCTCGATGTAGTCCATCGTCATGCCAGACAGGACGCGGGT
The DNA here is from genome assembly GCA_022842285.1 of Kofleriaceae bacterium. Lineage (GTDB taxonomy): Bacteria > Myxococcota_A > Polyangia > Haliangiales > Haliangiaceae > JABFXX01. Next base: position 7,915 of record JALHPV010000150.1, on the reverse strand, counting down.
CTCCTCGACCGGGGTGTCGTCCCCGGGGTCGTCGGTCGGGGTGTCATCGGCGACATCGTTGGTCACCTGATCGGTGTCGTCGGTGTCATCGTCGCCTTCGGGGGCGCCACCCACGCAGGCGGGCACCACGAGGGCCGTCATAAGTAAAGCGAGGATTTTCCGCATCCCAATGCCTCCGCCGGCGCTCTACATCAAAGGATGTGCCAGTAACACCGGTGTCTTATCTGGCTCTTGCACAAGTTGTGATGGGGCCTCACGACTCCACCACTGGGGGGCCAGCCCCCATGGGCGGCGTCGACACGATCAGAGGGGGCGAGTAAGGTGCGCCATGCTCGAGGACCAGCTTCGAGAAGCCCTTACCTTCGACGACGTTCTGCTCGTTCCGGCGTTCAGCGAGGTGATCCCGCGCGACGTCGATGTGGCCACGCGCGTGACGCCCGCGATCCCTCTGCGGATCCCGCTGGTGTCGTCCGCGATGGACACCGTGACCGAAGCGGCCACGGCGATCCGCATGGCCCGCGAAGGTGGCATCGGCTTCATCCACAAGAACCTGACCATCGAGGACCAGGCGCGCGAAGTGACACGCGTGAAGAAGGCGCAGTCCGGCGTCGTTGTCGACCCGGTGACCATCGCGCCGTCGAGCACCCTCGAGCAGGCGCTGGCCGTGATGCGCCACTCGCGCGTCAGCGGTCTGCCGGTCGTCGACGCCGAGAAGCGGGTGCTCGGCATCCTCACCAACCGCGACGTCCGCTTCGAGAAGAAGCTCTCGCTGCAGGTCGGCGAGGTGATGACGAAGAACCCGGTGACGGTGAAGGACGGCGTGGGGCTCGAGGAAGCCAAGGAGCTCCTCCACAAGCACCGCATCGAGAAGCTGCTGGTGGTCGACGCCGCCGGCAAGCTGAAGGGGCTCATCACGACGCGCGACATCGAGCAGGCGGAGAGCAATCCGACCTCGGCCACCGATGACATGGGCCGCCTCCGGGTCGGCGCGGCGGTCGGGGTGGGCGCGGACCGCATCGCACGCATCGAGGCACTGGTCGCGGCCGGCTGCGACATCATCTGCATCGACACGGCACACGGTCACTCCGCGGGGGTCCTCGAGGCCTGCCGCGAGACGCGCAAGGCGTTCCCCAAGCTCCAGCTCGTCGCCGGCAACGTCGCGACGTTCGAGGCCACGAAGGCGCTCATCGAGACCGGCGTCAACGCGGTCAAGGTGGGTGTCGGTCCCGGCTCGATCTGCACCACGCGCATCGTGGCCGGCGTTGGCGTCCCGCAGCTCACCGCCATCGGGGATGCGGTCTCCGCCGCCCGCGGCACGGGCGTCGCCATCATCGCCGACGGCGGCATCAAGTTCTCCGGCGACGTCGCGAAGGCGCTCGCCGCGGGGGCGGACACCGTCATGATCGGGTCGCTGTTCGCCGGGACCGACGAGGCGCCGGGCGAGGTCGTCCTGCTACAGGGCCGCTCCTACAAGAGCTACCGCGGCATGGGCTCCATCGGCGCGATGAAGGAAGGCTCGAAGGACCGCTACTTCCAGGCCGATGTCGAGACGCCGCAGAAGCTCGTGCCCGAAGGCATCGAGGGCCGCGTGCCGTACAAGGGGCCGCTCCGCGATTCCATCTATCAGCTCGTCGGCGGCCTCCGCGCGTCGATGGGCTATCTCGGCGCCGCGACCATCGCGGAGCTGCATGCGAAGGCGCGCTTCGTGAAGATCTCGTCGGCCGGACTCCGGGAGAGCCACGTCCACGACGTCATCATCACGAAGGAAGCGCCGAACTACCGAATGGAGTAGCCGTGGGTCACCAGGTCATCGTCGTCCTCGATTTCGGCTCCCAGTACACCCAGCTCATCGCGCGTCGCATCCGCGAGCAGGCTGTCTACTGCGAGATCCATCCGTACACGATCGCGACGGACCCGGAGCTCGCACAGCTCCGCGCGCTCAAGCCGACCGGCATCGTGCTCTCGGGCGGTCCATCGTCGGTCTACGAGGACGGCGCGCCGACCATCGTCCCCGCCGTCTACGATCTCGGCGTCCCCGTCCTCGGCATCTGCTACGGCGCACAGCTCACCGCGCTGCTCCTGGGCGGCAAGGTCCGCTCCGCCGAGCGTCGCGAGTACGGCCGCGCCAGCATCAAGGTGCTGCGCGCCGATGGCCCGCTGAAGACCGTGACCGTCGGCGAGGAGCTCGCAGTATGGGCGTCGCACGGCGACCACGTCGATGCGCTGCCGCCGGGCTTCGTGCACACCGCATCGTCCGCCAACTGCGAGATGAGCGGGTTCGCGAACCCCGCACGCAAGATCGACTGCCTCCAGTTCCACCCCGAGGTCGTCCACACCCCGCGTGGCGCCGAGCTCCTCGGCAACTGGCTGTTCGGCGTCGTCGGCGCGGCCGGTGACTGGTCGATGGCGTCGTTCGTCGACGAAGCCGTCGCGCGCATCCGCGCCCAGGTCGGCGAGCAGGGCCGCGTCATCTGCGGCCTCTCCGGTGGCGTCGACTCGAGCGTCGCGGCCGCCCTCATCCACAAGGCGATCGGCGACCGCCTGACCTGCATCTTCGTCGACAACGGCCTCCTCCGCAAAGGCGAGCGCGAGCAGGTCCGCGCGATGTTCGGCGACCATTTCAAGGACGCCGCCGGCACGAGTGGCGGCGGCAGCGGCGCCGAATGGCGGCGCGGTTCGATCGACCTGCGCGTGATCGACGCCGAGGCCCGCTTCCTCGAGAAGCTCGCGGATGTCTCGGACCCCGAGAAGAAGCGCAAGATCATCGGCTACGAGTTCATCGCCGTCTTCGACGAGGAAGCGAAGACCATCGAGAATGCGAAGTTCCTCGCGCAGGGCACGCTCTATCCCGACGTCATCGAGTCGGTCTCCTTCAAGGGCCCGTCCGCCGTCATCAAGTCGCACCACAACGTCGGCGGCCTCCCCGAGAAGATGAAGCTCTCCCTCGTCGAGCCGCTCCGCGAGCTCTTCAAGGACGAGGTCCGCCAGCTCGGCCTCGAGCTCGGCCTCCCGCGCCACATGGTGATGCGCCAGCCCTTCCCGGGCCCGGGCCTCGCCGTCCGCTGCCTCGGCTCCCTCACCAAGCCGCGCCTCGACGTGCTCCGCGCCGCCGACGCCATCATCGACGAGGAGATCCGCGCGGCCGGCCTCTACGAGTCGATCTGGCAGTCCTTCGGCGTGCTGCTCCCCGTCCGCTCCGTCGGCGTCATGGGCGATGCGCGCACCTACGAGGAGGCCCTGGCCCTCCGCGCCGTCCACTCGAAGGACGGCATGACCGCCGACTGGGTCCCGCTGCCCTACGACCTTCTCGCGCGCATCTCGACGCGCGTCATCAACGAGTGCCGCGGCATCAACCGCGTCGTCTACGACATCACGAGCAAGCCCCCCGGCACCATCGAGTGGGAATAGCCCCCGTGGCGCTCCAGCTCCTCGGTCACCACTTCTCGTCGTACACGCAGAAGGTCAAGACGGCCCTCTACGAGAACGGCCTCGCCTTCGACTTCCGCGAGATCGGGCCCGACCACCCCGATGTCGTCGCGGAGTGGCTCCGGCGCTGGCCCCTCGCGCGCTTCCCCGTCCTCGTCGATGGCGCGCGTCACGTCGTCGAGACCTCCGTCATCATCGAGTACCTCCAGCTCGTCCATCCGGGCCCCGTCCAGCTCATCCCGTCGGATCCGATGGCCGCGCTCGACGTTCGCCTGATGGACCGCTTCTTCGATCTCCACGTCATGAACGCGGCGAACGAGGCCGTCGCGGGGGCCCTCACCGGCGATGCAGCACTGCGCGCCCACGGTCTCGCC
>JALHPV010000150.1:0-4105 GCA_022842285.1 Kofleriaceae bacterium | reverse complement strand
GAGCACATGCGCGGCAAGCAGTGGGCGTGCGGCGATGCCTTCACGATGGCCGACTGTGCCGCCGCGATGTCCCTCTTCTACGCCGACTGGGTCCACCGCATCCCGCCGCAGTTCGAGCACGTCCACGCCTACCGGGCCCGGCTCCTCGCGCGCCCGTCCTTCGCCCGTTGCGTCGACGAGGCCCGCTACTTCCGCAAGTACTTCCCGCTCGGCGCCCCCGATCGGGACTGAGACGCGGCGCCCTCACCGGTGCCATTTGGCGTTGGCGGCGCGGCTGCACGTAGCGACCGGCCCGCAACTACCCTGCGGTCATGGTCCGTGCTTGGCTCGGCCACGCGCTCGCCCTCGCGGCGTGTAGCTCGTCGGATGACGCGGACCTCGTTCCCTACGAGGACGAGCAGCCGGCCACGTTCGTCCTCGACACGCGGATCGAGCCCGGAGCGACGGTCACGCTCGACGGTGAGAGGTTGCCGCACGAGGCGGCCGTCCGCCAGTTCGAGGTCGCTTCGCAGCAAGCGCTCGCAGAGATGCGGTACGAGGTCGCGATCACCCGAGGGGACCAGAGCGAAATCATGTTCGTTGGCTCCTTCTGCGCCTTCGAGCCCAACGGACCCGTCGTGCACGAGACATATGTCCTCTACGTCGGCCCGTCGGATCTGGCGCAGCCGCTGTCGCTCGGTACCAGTGGAACATGCCGACACGCCAATGGCGTCCGGTCGAGCTGGATCGCCGACTGATGTGCGCCGCACGCGCGACCACGACCAATCACTGGCGACGTGGGGTTCGACGACGCAGGTACGGGCTGTCGCTGCCGGCCCTCGTCTGTGCCGTCTTGCTCGCCGCATGCGAGGCAGAGCCTGCAATCGGGATGGTCGAAGCGTTGCCTGATGCAGATGCGCCGATGCCCATCGAGCTCGTGGTCACAGTTGGCGCAGCCGCTGGGCTCGTCGCATCTGTAGACGGGGTCGACCTCCCCAACTGGGCCTCGGTGACTCGTGTGCTGCCAGACCGCACCGCGCTGGCTGTGGCCGAGGTCCCGCTCTCCGTCCGTCGCGCTGACGACGTGGCCGCCGTCGTTGTGCGCAGCGTCTGCACGGACACCGGCTTCCATCAGTGGCGAGAGGGCGTGCTCGTACGCGAGCGATTGCAGCTCTCGTTTCAGTGGCCGGAGAGCGAGCCTGCTCCACGGCGGAACGCCAGTGGTACCTGCGAGTACCTCGACGGCGTCATCGAGGGCTGGGCGCCCTGACGATGAGGGCGGCAATAGCAGCCCAGGGCCTTGACTGCCGACGTGGCGGCCACCGAAGCGCTGGTCGACGGCATTCGGGGGTACGCTCGGTGCGCGTGATGCGAAGCGTGATCATCGTGGCGCTGCTGGCGACGAGCGCGCAGGCGGATGTCGACTGGACGACGGGCATGGTGCAGGGCCGAGGCGTCGGCGTGGCGAACCGGGCGGCGCCGAATCCGGCAACGGCGCGTGGGCCGGCGCGGCGCGCGGCGGAGGACGCGGCGCGGGTGCGGTTGCGCGAGGAGATTGCGGGGCTGCCGGTGGCGAGCGGCGGGACAGTGAGGGAGGCGGCGAAGGACAAGGCCGTGCAGGCGCGCGTGGAGCAGGCGATCGCGGATGCGATCGCGGTGAGCGCCGAGCCGGAGACGGACGGGTCGTGGATCGTGACGCTGGCGGTGCCGACGGAGGCGATCCGGCAGGCGCTGGCGGGGCCGCGCGTGTTCGATGTCGCGACGGATGACGACGGGCCGCCGGTGGTGATCGTCGAGGGAGCAGCGGCGACACCGGCCATCGGGTGGAAGGTCGGGGCGATCGCGGGCGCCGTGATCTTCGCGAAGGCCGCGCCCGCGTGGGCGAAGGGCGCCCCGAAGGTGAAGGCGACGGGGGCGAGCCAGGGCGTGATCGAGCTGGCGCCGACGGGGAGTGCGTCGACGCTGTTTGTCGTCGTGACGCCGTAGGGCGCGAGCCCACGCGCCCCGCGTCAGAGCTTCGGCTGGTGGGCGCGGCGGCGGCGAATACCGCGCGCGACGAGAAAGCCGATGACGGCGGCGAGCGCGATCACATCGACGGGGATGAAGATCTGCTTCGGCCTGTGGTGGACATTCGGGGGCTGCTCGACGGTGCCTTGGTCGGGGCTCGGGGCAAAGTAGAGCTCGTGGGTGCCCCGGCGTGGGCCCTCGTCGACAAACACGGAGGCGTGGCGCTGCGGCGTGACGCGGGCGAGGGCGTCGACCGGGCCGAGGTGGCCAGCGTGGAGGAGCCGCGCGCGCCAGGGCGTGCCGTCGAGGGTGGCGCGGTAGCGCTGGTCGGAGAGGAAGTAGACGCGGAGGGAGCGGTCGGGCGCGGACGTCTCGGTGGCGGGCTCGCGGTACGGATAGAAGGGCTGGTCGGTCTGGAAGGTCATCGCGACGTTGCCCGTGTCGACGTAGCGCGAGCCCTCGACGGGGTTGGCGATGACGAAGGCGGTGATCTTCCAGTCGTGCTCGACGTACCAGGCGAGCCACGCGGTGAGGGCGGGCGTCTCGTCGAAGCCGTGGGAGCCGAGCCAGGCGGAGAGCGAGGCCGCATCGTCGGCCTCGAGGATGGTCGCGTCGAAGCCCGCGACGTGCTCGGCGCCGAGGACGCGCACCGAGGCGCCGGCGGGCGGGGGCGCAGACTTGGGTTCGCGCGCCGTCATGACGCACGAGGTGACGAGCGCGCCGACCTCGATGTCGTAGCCGCTCGTGTCGGTGACCTCGCGGGGGCGAATGGCGTCGGCCAGGCTGTAGAAGGCCGCACTGTCCACCTCTCCCAGGGTCGGCTTGGTGGGCGTCGGGACGAGGAAGCCGAAGGACGTGCTCGAGGACGCGAACCGGGCGCGCCGGACGAAGGTCTCGCTGCGGGTCGCGGGGTCCCAGGCGATGATCGCCTCCTCGTCGGCGATCGTGACCGCCTCGCCCTTGCGTGGGGCCGGCGCGCAGGCCTGGGCGGGCGTGGGGCGCCCGGCGGCCACGAGGAGGGAGAGGGCCAGGGCGGCGAGGGCGCGAGTCACCCCTCAAAGCATGCACCATGGTCGCGTGTGTGCACGCTCGGCGGGCGTGGCCTATGATGGACGGCGCGCGTGGACGGCAAGCATCAGATCGGGCGGGTCGTGGATGGCCGGTACGTCGTCGAGGCGCTGCTCGGCGAGGGCGGCATGGGCGTCGTGCTGCGCGCGCAGCACAAGTTCACGGGCGCGCCGGTCGCTTTGAAGATGCTGCGGCCCGAGCTCGTGGGCGATGCGCACCTCCAGGCGCGGTTCCTGGCCGAGTCGCGCTTGCCGACGGCGATCGGGCATCCGGGGATCGCACAGGTCCTCGATGCGGGGATCACGCCCGAGGGCGAGCTCTACCTCGCGATGGAGCTCTTGACCGGGCGGTCGCTGCGGCAGGCGATGTATCCATCGATCCCGCGCGACGTCGCGATCCGGATCGGGCTCGAGCTGCTCGATGCGCTGTCGGCGGCGCACGCGCGCGGCATCGTGCATCGCGATCTGAAGCCGGAGAACGTGTTCCTCACCGCGCCGCACGGGACGGTGAAGCTCCTCGACTTCGGGATCGCGAAGGCCTCGGCGGTCGCGGCGCAGCACACGGCGGCGGGCATGATGCTCGGCACGCTCGCGTACATGGCGCCGGAGCAGATCCACGACGCCAGCACCGTCGATGCCCGCGCCGATCTGTGGGCCGTCGGCGTGATCCTCTACGAGATGTTCGCCGGGCGGCTGCCGTATCCGGCGACGGATCTGGCGTCCATCTATCACGCGATCACCTCGTCGGACCCGGACCCCATCACGAAGCATCTGCCGGCCGCGCCGCCCGCGATGCAGCACCTGTTCATGAAGGCGCTGGCGCGGGACCGCGGCCGCCGCTACGTGAGCGCGACGGTCATGGCGGCGGATCTCGCCGACCTCCGCATCGGTTCGATTCCGGGCGCGAGTGCGGCGAGCCCCGTCGTGCAGCCGATGCCGTCCTACTCGCAGGGCGTGGCCCCGACGCTCGCCACCCCACCCCCGCCCGTGTCCACGCCACCGTACGCGGCGCCGCCGATGCCCCCGCCGCCGGTCCCCACGCCGCCGCCGCC
>JALHPV010000149.1 GCA_022842285.1 Kofleriaceae bacterium | reverse complement strand
GTCGGGGTGGGGGTCGGCGTTGGCGTCGGCGTCGCGGTGCCCTTCAGCTTGCCGAGCGCCTTCTTCGCGAGCTCGCGGACCGGCTTGTCGCGCGTGGTGTCGTTCATGATCTTGGTGAGCACCGGCGCGGCGGCGGGGTCGCCGATGTTGCCGAGCGCCTCGATCGCGATCTCGCCGACGATGTCGAACGACTCGGACTCGGCGAGCTTGATGAGCGCGGGGACGGCCTTCTTCTCCTTCGCCTGGCCGAGCTTGCGCGCGACATCGCGGCGCTTCTCCTTCCAGGCGGAGCGGTCCATGTCCGAGGGCTGCGTCTCGAGGAACTTGATCTGCCCGGCGACGTCGGCGGGCTGCGCGTAGGCGGTGTGGGCCACGAGGGCGAGCAGCACCGACGGGAGGAGTGGCTTGCGCATCAGTTCGATCCGAATTCGAAGCAGTAGTTGGCGGTGCGGAGCTCGTCGCACGTGGACGCGGCCACGCAGGCGACGACCGGCCGACGCCGATCCTCGATCATCGAGTCGAGCACGTCGACGCAACGCCCCCAGTCGAAGGCGAACTCGTTCTCCGGGTCGTCGACCTCGACGGGAAGCGCGCCGCAGTCGACGAGGCGCCAGCAGGCGCCCTCGGACGTCTTGTCGGCATCGGGGCAATCCGTCAACGCGCCGCCGAACTCGCACTGGGCGCGGCCACCTTCGACGGTGTCGTCGCCCATGCCGCAGGCCATGAGCATGCAAGCGAGCATGCAGCTCGCACTGAATCCCTTCATCGCCACCGATCATACGGCGGCTCCGGGCCGCGGTCAGGTTTCGGCGGACTTCTTGCGCACGAGCCGGCTGAGCGGCACGTCGGGGATCGATTGGGCCACCAGCTCGGCGACATCGAGAACCTGCACCTTGTTCTCCATGTCCCGGGTCTTCATGCCGTCGGTCAGCATGATGTTGCAGAACGGGCACGCGACCGCGACGGCCGACACCCCGGTCGCGATGACCTCGTCGGTGCGGTTCACGTTCACGCGCTCGCCGTGCTCCTCCATGAACATGCGGCCGCCACCGGCGCCGCAGCACATGCCGTGCTGCTTGGTGCGCGTCATCTCCTTGATGCCACCGGGCGCGCCCACGGCCGCGAGGATGTTGCGGGGAGCATCGAACTCGCGGTTCCAGCGGCCGAGGTAGCAGCTGTCGTGATAGGTGATCGTGTCGACCGGCGACTTCTCGCTCTTCAGCTTCCCCTCCGTGAAGAGGTGATCGATGAGCTGGGTGTGGTGGACGACCTCGAAGTTGCCCCCGAACTGCGGGTAGTCGTGCCGCAGCGTGTGGAGGCAGTGCGGGCAGCTCGTCACGACCTTCTTCGCGTTGACGCTCTTCAGCGTCTCGACGTTCTGCTCGGCGAGGGCCTGGAACAGCATCTCGTTGCCGGCGCGGCGGGCCGGGTCGCCCGTGCACGCCTCCTGGTGACCGAGGACGGCGTAGTCGACACCGGCGGTGTCGAGCACTTTGATCATCGCGCGCGTCTGCTTGATGATGCGGGCGTCGAAGGCGCCGGCACAGCCGACCCAGAGGATGTACTCGGGGTCGGGGTTCTCTTCGATCGTCGGGACCTCGAGGCCGTTCGCCCAGTCCATGCGCTGGTCGTTGGCGATGCCCCACGGGTTCGACTGCCGCTCGATGTTGCGGAACGTGCGCTGGAGCTCGCCCGGCGTCTTCTCCTGCTCGAGCACGAGGTTCTGGCGCATCTGCAGGATCTTCAGCGGGTGCTCGATGAAGACCGGGCAGACCTCCTGACATGCGCCGCAGGTGGTGCACGCCCAGAGCGTGTCCTCGGCGATGCGACCGCCCGTCAAGCGCGGCATGTTCGCCTCGGTCGCCTTCGCGGCGTCGAGATCCGCCTTGGCCTGCGTCAGATCGGGGTGCGGGTGCGCGTCATCAAAGCCATGGCTCAGCGAGTACGCCGTCATGTCGACGATCTGCGCCTCGAGCTCCTTGATGCGATCGCGCGCGACCGTGTGGTCGAGCATGTCGTAGCGAATGTCGTGCACGAGCTGCATCGGCGAGAGGTTCTTGCCGGTGTTGTAGGCGGGGCAGTAGTTGCTGCAGCGCGCGCACTCGGTGCAGGCGTAGGTATCGAGGAGGCTCTTCCACGAGAACTGCTCGAACTTGCCGACGCCCCACTGCGTCTCGTCCTCGAGGTTCAGCTTCGGCATATCCAGCCGGCGCTCGGAGCGGTTGCGCGCGAAGATGTTCGGCAGCGCGCCGAGCAAGTGGATGTGCTTGGAGTAGGGCAGGTAGTTCAGGAACGTCAGCACGATCAGGACGTGCGCCCAGTACGCCATCACCTCGCCGCGATGGGCGGCCGACGGGCCAATGTCCCCGAGGAGCTTGGCAACCGCCGACGACACCGGCATCCACCAGTGGGACTCGCCGACCCCCGCGAGCGCGTAGCCGTGCGTGAGGAAGTGCGAGATCATCAGCGAGCCGATCGCGCCGAGGATGAGCCCGGCATCGAGCGTCCACGGGATGAGGCGCGGCTGAACGATCACGCGGCGAATGACGGCCCACACGATCATGAGGAGAACCATCAGGTTCATCACGTCGATCGCGAGGTAGAGCGGCTGGTACAGGAGGTCTGGCAGCAGGCGCAGCGAGACGCCCGGGATGACGCCGGCCACGATGATGTCGACCGTCGCGATGGTGATGACGAGGAAGCCCCAGAAGATGAAGAGGTGGTGCTTGCTCGTGCGGTGCCCGTAGCCCTCTTCGGCGACCTTCTTCTGACCGAAGAAGTAGATGCCTACGTCCATCAGGCGGCCGGGTAGGTCATCGAGGCGGGGCCGAGCCTCCGGCGTCCCGGCGAATACGGCGCGGCCAAAAATCCACGTGGTGCGCGCGAAGAACGCCACCGACGCCGCGAGCAGGAGAATGAAAAGGACCTGAGTCACGACGGAGACTTGGATACCACGCACCCATGATGCAGCGCATCCAATCCGGGCTTCACTTCCCGCGGCGGATCGCCACACGCCACAAGGTGTCCGTGGCAATGACGTTCACCTCCCGCGCGCCAAACGGCGTCCAGGCGGGCCCATTGGCCGGGGCGCTCAGGCCAAACCGCTTCAGGATGAGTGCACCGCGCTCCGGCAGGGCCGGGGGCACGTGGAGGTAGAACGAGTAGCTATCCACCCGCCGGTCGGGGCCGACCGTGTACGAGATGAAGATCTGGTCCACCTCGTCGTAGCCCATCTGGAGCGTGGCCCCGGGCTGCTTGACCGAGGCGAACCGGCTGGCGACCTCGGCCTCCGTGATGTCCGTGAGCTGGCGGGAGCCCTCGAAGCCAAGCTTGTCACCGGTCCCGAGGAAGTCGGCGAGCGGGGTGTATGCCGACAGCACCAGGAAGCTCGACGACTGCAGGGCGGCGCGGGTGTCCGGGCCGAGCCAGATGTCGTCGGTCTTCCAGGTGAGGTCGGGGGGGCCCCAGGCGATCATGATCGCGTTGCGGGCATTCGAGCCGTCGGTGCTGCGGATCGAGACGGCCTCGAGCAGCGGCTTGTCACCCGCGCCGCCGATGAGGCCATAGAGGAGCGCACCAGCGTCGAGGGTCTCGCGCTCGGGATGTGACTTCACCGCTTCTCGGTAGTTCATGCCCCACGTCAGATCCGCGACCGGCCCGAGGAGCCGGGGCTCGGTGGTCCCCGCGATGAGCTCGGACCACGACTGTGGGCGCTTGTGGGTGTCGCCGGACCGGGCCTGGCACGCCATCACCGCGACCGCCATCACGGCGCACGAACGCATGCCCATCACTACAGCACAATTGTCTGACGCGACCGCGCGCTTCACACTGTAGGGAGTGCCTCCTGTCGACAACATCCTGGTCGTCAGCGACCTGCACTTCGGCGAGGAGCTCCTCCCGAATGCAGGGATCGAGCGCCGGCGTGCGGTCGAGATCGGCGGGGCGGCGTTCCGCGAATTTCTCCAGCACCATGCCGTACGACGTCACGATGGCCGGCCGTGGCGGCTCGTGATCGCGGGTGACCTCTTCGACTTCATGAGCGTGCGTGTGGATCGCCTCGAGGCGCGCGAGCCGAAGACCGCCGACGAGCGTCGCTTCGGCCTCGGGCGCTCGGCGGCCACCGGCGTCGAGCGCATGAAGCTGATCGCCGCGTCGCAGCCGCTCCTGTTCCGCGAGATGGCGCGCTTCGCGGCGGCCGGCCATGCGATCGACATCATCGTCGGCAATCACGACGTCGAGCTCCTCGCCCCCGAGGTCGCGTCCGAGCTGCATCATCAGCTCTCGCTCCATGGTGCCGATGCGTTGACCCGCACGCGAATCCGCGTGGTGCCGTGGTTCGTGTACGTGCCCGGCGTCGCGTGGATCGAGCACGGCCATGTCTACGACGAGGGCTGCTCCTTCGAGTTCAACCTCGCCCCGATGGATCCCAAGGACGGCAACCTCATCTTCAACGCCGACTACGCCGCGATCCGCTACCTCGGCACCGCCGTTCCCGAGCTCGATCCCCACGCGACGGAGTCGTGGAGCTTCTGGGGCATCATGCAATACGCGCTCGGGCAGGGGATCCGGCCGGCGGGGCGGATCTGGCTCGGGTATGCGCGCTTCGTGGCCTCGCTGTTTCGCGCGCGGCGGCTCCACAAGTCATTCAAGCGGCGTGAGCGGCGGCGCCGCGAGCATCGGTCGCGCCTCGTGACCGTGGCCGAGCAGGGCGGCATCCCGGTCGAGACCGCCCAGGCGGTGGACCGCATGGCGCGCGCGCCCCTCACGGCGAGCGTCCGTCGGGTCGGTCGCCTCCTCATGCTCGATCGCCTCGGCCTGGTGGTCGGCGTCGCGCTCGCCGCGCTGGTCCTCCTCATCCTCACGCCGATCGGGTGGGCGCTGCTCGGCATCGTCATCGCGATCCTCGGCGCGATGGGCATCACCAAGTGGCTGGGCACGCACCTCGTGACCTCGCAGCTCCCCATGCGCGCCATCCCGCAGCGCTTGAAGAAGCTCATCGACGTGCCCCTCGTTGTCTTCGGCCACACCCACGATCCGCGGTGGCAGCCCCTGCGCGGCGGCGGCCTCTACGTGAACGCCGGCACCTGGCTCCCCGCCACGCGCCCGGGCCTTCGCCGCTGCTTCACCCACATCTTGATCCAGCCGCAGCCTGACGCGGCGCCCGTGGTCGAGCTCCGCCAGTGGCGCGACGGGACCACGCAACCGTTCGATGCCTCCGCGCCCCTCGGCGCCCAGGTGCACACGCACCCCGGCATCCCGATCATCCCGCAGCCGTAACGCGACTGTCGCAGGGGTCGGACCCCTGCGACACCCGAACGCAACTGTCGCAGGGGTCGGACCCCTGCGACACCCGAACGCGACTGTCGCAGGGGTCGGACCCCTGCGACACCGAGGGCCGCGATGAGGGTGTCAGGGACCCGTGGTACCTGGGGCCGTGGCCACAGGTGCGCGTAGTCCCGCCGAGACGCCGCTCATGCGGCAGTACCTCGACGTCAAGGATGCGTATCCGGACGCGCTGGTCTTCTTTCGCCTCGGTGACTTCTACGAGATGTTCTTCGAGGATGCCGTCCTCGGGGCGCACCTCCTCGACCTGACGCTCACCACTCGCGACAAGGGCAAGGAGGACGCGGTCCCCATGTGCGGCGTGCCCCATCACGCCGCGCGCGGCTACATCGCGAAGCTCACCGAGCTCGGGCACAAGGTCGTGATGGTCGAGCAGACCGAGGACCCCAAGCTGGCGAAGGGCCTCGTGAAGCGCGAGGTGGTCCGCGTCATCACGCCCGGCATCACGCTCGACGACGAGGTCCTCGATCCGAAGCTGCCGCGCTATGTCGTGGCGCTCGTCCCCGGCGCGAAGGTGACCCGCACGGAGAAGGCGATCGCGGAGAAGGCGTCTGCGAAGTCAGGCCACGCGAGAAGCGACAAGACCGATGAACGCATCGGCCTCGCGTACCTCGACGTCACGACGGGCGAGCTCGCTGCGACCGAGATTTCGCTCGCGAGCGTCGTCGACGAGCTCGTGCGGGTGGCGCCGCGCGAGATCATCGCGGCCGCGGAGCACATCGGTGCGACCAACTCCATCCTCGGCGCGAGCGCGTCCGTCCCGACAGAGATGACGAGCACCGCCATGACCTCGGCCGCCGTCGCGGCGAGCGCGGGGGCCGGGGCGGCGGCGGGGCCGTCAGAGGCAGGGGCGTCGGCAGCTGCGGTAGGGGCATCGTCCGCGGCGCGACGCGCCCAAAACCCCTCCTCCGACCTTGGCGACCTCGGCGTCTTGGCGGTGAAAACTCCGAGCCCGAGCACGAGCACGAGCACGAGCACAAGCCGTGCGTCGCTATCGTCCGCGGCGCGAAGCGCCCAAAAGCCCTCCTCCGACCTTGGCGACCTCGGCGTCTTGGCGGTGAAAACTCCGAGCCCGAGCACGAGCACGAGCACGAGCACGAGCACAAGCCGTGCGTCGCTATCGTCCGCGGCGCGAAGCGCCCAAAAGCCCTCCTCCGACCTTGGCGACCTCGGCGTCTTGGCGGTGAAAACTCCGAGCCCGAGCACGAGCGCGAGCCGTGCGTCGCTATCGCCTGCGGCGCGAAGCGCCCCAAAGCCCTCCTCTGACCTTGGCGACCTCGGCGTCTTGGCGGTGAAAACTCCGAGCACGAGCACAGGGAAGGGGCCCACGAGCCCCAAGGCACCGCCGCGCCTGGCCTCCGTGCAGCAGCGCCTCGCGAGCTCGTTCGCGGCGCGCCGCATCCCGTGGAATGCCGCCCACGTCCCGTCGGACGCCGAGACCAAGACCGTGCTCGGCCCGCTCGCCGATGCGACCGTCCTCGACGAGCACGGCCTGGCCGCGCGTGCGGCCGCGGCCGTGGTTGCCTACGGTCGCTCGACGCAGCCCACGGGCGCGTTGCCGATCGCGCGCCTGCGCATCTACGCGCCGGGCGACAGCGTCGTTCTGGACGAGGCGGCCATCGCGAACCTCGAGCTCACCGAGACGCTCATTGGCAAGCACGCCACCGGCTCGCTGCTGCACGTCCTCGACGAGACAGCCACGCCCCCGGGGGCGCGCCTCCTCCGCCGCTGGCTCTTGTATCCGCTCGTCGACGTCGCGCAGATCCGGCGGCGCCAGGATGCCGTCGCGTGGCTCGTCGAGCGGCCGACGCTGTGCGACCAGATTCGCCGCGCCCTCTCGCGCATGGCCGACCTCGAGCGCCTCGCCGGCAAGGCGACCCTCGGTGTGGCCACCCCGCGCGACCTCGGTCGCCTCCGCGACGCGCTGCATGCGTTGCCCGAGCTCGTTGCCCTCGTGGCGTCGGGCCAGGACCGGATGTCGAAGGTCGCGCCGCTGCCCGAGCTGCTCGACCTGCGCGCGTGTGCGGAGCCCGCGTTGCCGAAGCTCGCCACGCAGCTCGCGGCCTCGCTCGTCGACAATCCGCCGCCGCTCGTGAAGGACGGCGGCGTGATCCGCGCCGGCTACGACACAACCATCGACGAGTGCCGGCGCCTCGCCGACGGCGGCAAGGAGTCCATCCTCGCCATCGAGGAGCGCGAGCAGAAGACGAGCGGCATCGCGAACCTGAAGGTCCGCTACAACCGCGTCTTCGGTTACTACATCGAGGTCACGAAGACGCACCTGCAAAAGGTGCCCGCGAACTACGTCCGCAAGCAGACGGTCGCGACGGGCGAGCGCTACGTCACGCCCGAGCTCGCCGAGCTCGAGCGGAAGGTCATCACCGCCGAGGAGACCCTGTCCGCCCGTGAGGCCGAGCTCTTCCGCGCGGAGGTCACGCGCGTCGCGGAGCGGGCCCGTGAAGTCACGGGCGCCGGAGCCTGCCTCGCCGTGCTCGACGTGTGCGCCGCGCTCGCGCAGGTCGCCGCCAAGCGCGGCTATTGCCGTCCCACCGTCGACGCCGGCCTCGTCCTCGACATCGTCGACGGCCGCCACCCGGTCATCGAAGCGATGGTCCCGGCCGGTACCTTCGTCGCGAACGACTGCCGCCTCGACCCCGACGCCGAGCAGCTCACCCTCGTCACCGGCCCGAACATGGCCGGCAAGTCGACGTTCATGCGCCAGGTCGCCCAGATCGCGCTCCTCGCCCAGATCGGCAGCTTCGTCCCCGCCCGGTCCGCGACCGTCGGCATCTGCGATCGCGTCTTCACCCGGGTCGGCGCCGCCGACAACCTCTCGCGCGGCGACTCGACGTTCATGGTCGAGATGCGCGAGACCTCCGCCATCCTCGCGTCCGCCACCCGCCGCTCCCTCGTCATCCTCGACGAGGTCGGGCGCGGCACGTCCACCTTCGACGGCCTCTCGATCGCCTGGGCCGTCGCCGAGCACCTCCACGACGCCATCGGTGCTCGCACCCTCTTCGCGACCCACTACCACGAGCTCATCGCGCTCGCCGCGTCGCGCCCGCGGGTCCGCAACGTCTCCGCCGCCGTCCGCGAGCACGCGGGCGAGGTCGTCTTCCTCCGTCGCATCGTGCCCGGCGGCGCGAGCAAGTCGTATGGCATCGATGTCGCCCGCCTCGCCGGCCTCCCCGCGTCCGTCGTCTCGCGCGCACGCACGATGATGGACACCCTCGAAGCGGGCGGCAGCGCCAAGCCGGTCGCGCCCCCGGCCCAGCTCTCGCTCCTGGCCCCGTCCACGAAGCCGGCCGCCCTCGCCCTCACCGCGAGGCTCGCGGCCATCGACGTCAACCGCACCACGCCCCTCGAAGCCCTCCAGCTCCTCGCCGAGTTGAAGGACATGGTCTGACCGTCCCGCTCCTCGCCGAGCCGCGGGACGTCGACTAGATTACGCGCGATGCCGCTGCCGGAGAACTGGCGCATTGTCCGGTCGCCGGACGAAGGAGCCCTGCGGCCCGGCGTCGACACGCCTGCGTTCCCGCTGGGCGAGGCGACGATCACGGTCGCTCCGCTGCCGACCCTCGCGGAGGTCTGGTACCTGCACGTCTGGGCGTGTCGCGAGCGCGACGACGCGGCGCCGGATGCGTGGAAGGCCATGCGTCCCTACGTGAGCGACGCCAAGGACGGCATCTACACCGATACCGTGCCGCCACCCCGATCGATCCACGCCGTGTTCGCCGCCATCACCGGGTCGGCGTCGGCGTCCTCGCTCGAGGAAGCCCTCGCCCTGTGCGCCCACATCGACACGCGCGTGCGGGCCGGTGCGAACCCGCGCAAGGATGTCGTGACCGATGCACCGGCCTTCGCGACGTACGTGGCCGCGCTGAGCACCGACCACGCCCGGTACCTCGCCGACGTGACCGCGGGCGATGGCTGGGTCGCGAGCGTGCCGGGCGAGAAGGGCAGGGCGCGGACGGTCCCATTGCTCGTGCTGCGCGACCCGACGGCGACCCACGCGCTGCACTGGGCGTTCACCGATCGCACGACGCCGGGCGGGGCGGGCTACGGGCTCGTCTTCGTCGAGCGCGACGGACAACTCACCATCGCCGCGAACCCCGGGGCGAAGCTCGACCTGGCCTGGCTCGCAACGGAGCTCGCGGGCCTCGAGCGCTCGCGCCGGTTGCCGGTGCTGGCCCCATCGGCCGCCCCCACGGAGCCCGACCCGGCGCAGTGGCACCAGGAGGGCACGGTCATCCAGCCGCCGCGCGACGGGAGCGTGGTGCCTTTCGGCGAGCTCTACAACGCCCTGGCGGTCCGGCTTCTCTTGAAGCGGCCGGTCACGACGAAGCAGCGCCTCGGGCTGCTCGCGACGGCGCTCGTGCTCGCGCTCGTCGGGGGCTCCATTGTTCTATTCGCGTACCTGCGACGTTCCTGAACGTCGACGACGAGGTCTCGATCAAGGGGTGGCGAACACGAGCTGGCCCTTCGAGCCCAGTGCGACGTCGTTGGCCTCGAACGACCCCCGCAGCGTCATCGGACCAGTCACACGCGGCATGGCGTTGGGACCGTTGTTGCGGGTGGGGAAGCGAAACGAGCACGTGAACGTCCCCTTCCCTGGTTCTTCCAGCTCCAGGTGGAACCGACAGTTGGAGCGCCTCAACGGCTCTTCGGGGGCGTACTCGAGGCCAGCGAAGTTGGCGACATTGCCGTCGCCGGTGGCCCCGAGTCGCAGCTTCCCGAATCCATCGTACGAACCGGGGCCGGCGATCGATGGAACATAGGCGGAGAACTGAATCCGGTGCGCCCATCCGTTCGATTGCTCGCTCGGCGAAGCAATGATGTCGATCAGGTCCACGTGGAGTGTCTTCGTGGACTGCACGAGCTGGGTTCGGATCGAGTAACAGTTCACCTTGCACGACTCGCCGGGGCGCGACTCGTAGGACAACTCGCGGGTGTCCATCGCCACCTCGATGGCACCCGACGTGGCGAAGTCCACCTCGGAGACAAGCGGCCTTTCGCTCACGCAGTAGTGCTTCGGCCGATCGCCCCGTCGCTGGCCGATGGTCGCGGCGAGCATCTCTCCTTCAGGACACGCGTACGCGTCGGCTTTCCCATCCAGGATCTCGTCGCCAGGCGACTCGACCTCGTCGCCCACGCACGCACCAGAGAGAATCGAGTGACCCACCACCAGCGCGAGAAGTGCTTTCATGCGCGAGCTTCTTTGCATCGCGTGGACCACACGTAGGACTCGGCGATACGTTCACTTACTGCTCGACGCGATGACTCCTGCAGTTGAGGTTGCCGTTCCATGTCGCGTTTCGGCAGACGTACGTCGCGCTCTGCCTACATCGGCTTGTGGGCCTTCGCCCCCAAGGGGCTCGGGTTGGGGGCGCGTGCCCCGACGATCGCTGGAGCTAAGGCTTTGGAATCACTCGCAGTGCATGTGGCGCGGAGCTTGTACTAGAGGCAGGACCGGAGGATGCCCATGAAGATGCTGAGGAACATCGCGATCGGAGCCAGTCTGCTGGCTTCCATGTCCGCGTGCGGAGGCGAAGACACGGATTCGGGCCCACTCGGCTCGGTCGACGCACTTGTCATTCTGCAGCGCCCCAAGCGCATCGAGTCGGGTGACATCTTCCAGTACACCTCGTACCAGGCGGGGGCGCGCATCGTGAAGCTGTCGCCGCCGACCGCGGACGGCACGCTCGAGACGCTGTTCCCGACGGCTGCCCAGGGCGCCGAGTTCGCGCAGGCGGACATCTCGGGCTACGACATCTCGTTCGACGCCAAGCAGATCGTCTTCTCGGCGAAGCTGAACGCCAGCGAGCACTACGGTCTGTTCATCCTGACGCTTGCCGACGGCAGCGTCGACCAGGTGCCGACGGACCCGGGCCGCGACTACGTGTCGCCGATCTTCCTGCCCGGCAACCGCATCATGTTCACCACCAGCTCGACGCTGCTCCTCGAGCCGGGCGCGCCGCAGCACGTCGACGAGTACGAGCGCGGCGTCACGCTGCAGCTCGGTCGCATCAACGTCGACGGTAGCGACGAGACCCTCGGCCCGCGCAACCTCTCGCACCGCACGTTCCCGACGCTGGCCTCCGATGGCCGCATCATGTTCACGCAGTGGGACCACCTCGGCCCGGCCAATGCCGGCCACCTCATGTTCGTGAACCAGGACATGCAGGAGCTCCGCGAGGGCTTTGGCAAGGAAGGCAAGGGGGCCTCGAACTCCACGCTCAAGGCGCAGGAGATTGCCCCGGGCCGCTTCGTCGCCATCGCGACCGCTCGTAACCGCACGGTGCAGGCCGGCGCGCTCATCGATATCCGGCTCGGCACGGACGTCGTCGAGGACGGCGCCGTCAGCTCGGCGGGCAACGCGAGCGAGGCGAACTCGCGCTACACCGCGCTGACCCCCGACGTGCCGCGCGACAACTCGCCGTCGGCCGACACCGTCGGTCGCTACTACGACGCGTACCCGTTGAACGCGAAGGAGAATCCCGACCTGCTCGTCTCGTGGGCCGATGGTCCGGTCGAGTCGAGCGTGCTCGCCGCCGCGGGCATCCCGGCGAACTTCGGCGTCTACCTGTACGACACGGAGCGCCAGGCGCGCCGCCCGATCCTCGATGACCCCGAGATGTGGGACGTCTTCGCGCGTCCGCTCAAGACGCGCCCGGCCCCGCCCATCGTCGGTTCCGCGACCGACGCGAGCCTGAACGGCCAGGCAATGATCGGCTCGCTCGATGCCTATGACTCGACGCTGAAGACGTTCGCGCCGGGCTCCGTCTACGGCATCCGCGTCATCGAGGGCTACTCCTCGGAAGAGGGCTTCGGTCGCATGTTCGGCACGACCATGTTCGAGGGCCAGCAGCAGCTCGGTGTCGCGCGCCTCGCCGCGGACAACTCGTGGCTCGCCACCGTCCCGGCGAACGTGCCGCTCGCGCTCCAGTCCGTCGACAAGTTCGGCATGTCGCTCCTCGCCGAGCCCGTCTGGTTCTCGGCTCGCAAGAACGAAGCCCGCGTCTGTGGTGGCTGCCACGAGAACCGCACCGGCACGACGAACGTCGACCCGGGCCAGCTCGATGCGTTCGCCATCGGCGCGACCCCGATGCGTGGCCTCGCCGCCCGCGCGGACCGCAAGTCGAGCGACGCGATCCTCGCCAACGCCAACCTCATCCAGGCCGATGGCTCGGGCTTCGACCAGCTGATGGGCATGGCGTGGGACAAGGCCATCCAGCCCATCTTCAACGCGAAGTGCGTCAGCTGCCACGGCCCCGACAACCAGGCCGGCCTCGAGCCGTACATCATCATGGACCCGGCGACGGGCGAGAGCGTCTCGTGGACCTTCGACCTGTCGGCGACCAAGCGGCCGCTCGTCATCGGTGGCGAGGACCTCGCGGGTGAGTGGAGCGCCTCGTACTTCTCGATCGCCGGCCCGGACATGGAAGCCATCGACGAGAACAACCTCATGGTCAGCGGCAACTTCAAGGTCTACATGCGCCCGCAGGCCGCGCGTGACTCCGACCTCATCAAGAAGCTCAACCCGACCGTCGTGTTCCCGGCGCCGACCACCGAGCGCGCGTTCACCACGACGCCGCACTCGCAGGACGGTGGCGGCTACGCCGAGCTCACCCCGACCGAGTTCTACAAGCTCATCCTCGCCGCCGACATGGGCGTCAACTTCTACTCGCGCGAGAACGCGCCGGGCAACGCGGACTACTAGGAGCCAACCATGAAGAACACCAAGCTCATCGCGGCCGCGGCGTTCGTCGTCGGTCTCTCTTTCGGAGCCAACCCCGCTCACGCCGGTAAGGGTGGCGACGCCGGCAAGATCCGTGCGGCCATCAACTCGGGCTCGGTCGATGCCATCATCGCCGAGGTCGAGCGGGCGGAAGGCCTCTCGTGTGGTGAGTGCATCACGCTCGTGACCGCACTGACCGAGGACAGCCGCTACGCCGTGCGCGAGGTCGCCGGCTGGTGGTTCGCGAAGCGCCCGGCGATGGCCAAGGCGCTCGCCGAGGGCTTCGTCGCCGACCTCGCGTCGGGTGACGCGGTCGCCGTGCGCAACGCGGCCGACTTCCTCGGCTCGACCAAGACCTTCACCTCGCTGCCGGCCCTGCGCCAGGCCGCGGGTCGCAACCTCGACGCCGAGGCCGCACTGGCGCTCGTGCGCGCGGCGCAGGCCCTGGCTCACAAGGACGGCAAGCCGGTCCTGCAGGCCGCCATGAGCCACTCCGACGCGGCCGTCCGCGCGGCGGCGGTGACGGCCTGGCGCGACATCCTCGATAACCAGGATGCGGCCCCCGCGATCGGCATGCTCGGCGACGCCGACTCGTCGGTCCGCGCGGCGGCGGCGATGGTCGTCGGCGCCCTCAAGGGGGCGGCCGGTCGGACCCAGCTCGAGGCGCTCGTGATCGGTGATGCGGATCCCTTCGTGCGTCGCAATGCGGCATTCGCTCTCGGCCAGATCGCCAACGCTGGATCCCGGGCGGCCCTGACGAAGGCGATGTCGGACACGAGTGGTCTTGTCCGCATGACGGCGAAGACGGCACTCGCCTTGTTGAACTAAGTAGGTACACTCCTCGTATGAAGCTAAGGGACAGCTTCCACGCAGCCGTGCTTTGCGCGGCTGTTGCTGCTTTCGGAGTCGGCGGAGGAGCCTGTGGTGAGTCACCACCAGGACGAACCTTCTACGAACGCAACATCGAGCCGATCCTCGTGCAGAAGTGCGCGGGCAACACGAGCGGATGTCACTCGACGAACGAAGGTGACGTCTTCGCGATCGCTGCGGGCAACCTCGACGTCACGTCGTTCGAGGCCCTCCAGAAGCGCCGCGACGTGCTCTCGCCGTTCGGCGCGTATCCGTATCCGCTTTTCCTGATCAAGGCGGTCGGCGCCGACAAGCTGAAGCTGCAGTACGGCGTCGACTTCCGTGACATCGAGGTGCAGCACTCCGGTGGCGGCGTCATCGATGTCGGCAGCGACGCCTACTTCACGTTGCAGACGTGGCTCGACAACGGCGCCACCGAGAACGGCCTCAAGCCCCCGTCGCCGGCGCAGGCCGGTGATGGTGCGTGCTCCCCGGTCGTGCCCCCCGGCTTCGATGCCGTGGGCGCCCGCGCCGAGCCGGGCTACGCCTCGTTCGTCAGCACCGTGCAGCCGATCCTCGAGGAGAAGGGATGCGCCGCGGGCTCGTGCCATGGCGCCCCCCAGTCCGACTTCTACATCACATGCGGCGAGACCGACGACCAGAGGGCCTTCAACTTCTCGCAGGCGTGGTCCTTCGTGAATGAGCCCGTCGCCGACAGCCAGCTCCTGCGGGTTCCGCTCGCGGTGGCGGAGGGCGGCCGCGGCCACACCGGCGGCGATCAGTTCGACTCGCTGGATGACCCCGACTATCGCGCGGTCAGTGACTGGGCCGAATCCGTCGGCAAGCTCGACTTCGCGGCTGGTGATCCGGCCAAGGCCTTCTTCGCCGAGCACGTCCAACCGACGTTGCTCACTCGGGGGTGCGGCTTCCAGGCGTGTCACAGCCCGCAGGCCGGCAACGACTTCAAGCTCCGCTCCGGGACGACGGGCTTCTTCAGCGCCGTCGCCCTCGAGAAGAACTACGACCTGCTCAAGAACGTGTTCATGGCCCTCGAGTTCCCCGACGCCCGCCGCGGCCGTGCGGTCGCGAAGGTGCTCCTCGAGAACGATCCGCGCGTGATGGGCCCCGCCGGCATCGCGCACCGTGGTGGCCCCGTGCTCGAGACGCCTGGAACGGGCGGAGCCGAGCCGACCAACTGTCCCGCCACGTTCGATCCACTCACCGCGACCGCGTACTGCACCGTGCAAGAGTGGGTCGACCTCGAGCGTCAGCAGCTCCTGGCCGCGAACCAGGTCACGCCGATGGATCCCGGCGACCCCATCCGCATCGTCTACGTCGAGCGGGCTGCGGCCGCCCCGGCCGGTCGTCTCGAGTTCGACACCTTCCAGGGCGGCGCGGAGCTCCCCGTGGCCTCGACGACCTTCGCCGCCGGCCAGGTGGTGCAGGCGGCCGATGCCGGCGCGGCGCAGGTCATCTCCAGTGGCTGCGGCCTCGGAGGGAGCCCCGACGTCCAGGCGCCCGATGTCGCCAACGACGGCACGCGGGTGGCCTTCGCCGCGCGCGCCTCCGCGGCCGAGCCCCTCGGCATCTACGTGGTGAACATCGACGGCACCGGCTGCCAGCGCATCACGCCGGCCGCCCCCGACGTGAACGGCCTCAAGATCCACAACTTCGATCCGGCCTGGTCCCCCGACGGCAACTTCATCATCTTCGCCTCGACGCGAGGCAAGGCCGGCCCCACGCGTTCGCGCAAGCGCTTCCTGCCGCAGTCCGACATCTGGCGCGTCCGCATGAATGGCCTCTCCGCCGACACGGGGTCGTTCGAGCAGATGACCTTCCTCTCGAACTCCGAGATCTCGCCCGCGTTCTTGCGCGAAGGCCGCATCACGATGACCACCGAGAAGGTCAGCGACGGCTTCTACCAGCTCGCCGGTCGGCGCCAGAACTGGGACCTCACCGACTACCACCCGCTCCTCGCGCAGCGAGCCACGTCCGCGTTCGCCACCCCGGGGATGCTGGATGACACGCGTCCGTCCATCGGCTACGCGGCCGCCACCGATATCCACGAGGGTAGTAACGGCGACTTCTTGTTCATCCTCTCCGACGTCGGCGCCGACGGCGCCCCCGTGCTCCCGGGTGGTGCGGGTGCCCTCGGCATCTTCAACCGCTCGCTCGGTCCCTTCGAGCAGGACCGCGTCCAGGACGGCTTTCTCCCGGCCCTCCGCATCCTCGACCGTGGCACCGCCTCGGGCCGTGCGGGCGCGACCGCGGGTTACCGGAGCCCCGTGTCGCTCCCCGATGGCACGATCATGGTCTCGTACGCGGACAACGTCGCGCAGGGCAACTTCAAGATCATCGCCATCGATCCACGCACGGAAGCGCGGCGTGACCTCATCGCGGGCGGCGGCCGGATCCGCGTCGATGCCGTCCTCGCTTACAAGTACCCGACCCGCGAGCTCTATCTGAACCGCCGACAGCTCGTCTTCGGCGGCGGCGCCACCATCAACGACAACGCGCATGCGGTGCTTCACATGCCCGACGCGCCGATGGTCTTCACCCTCCTCCTCGCCAACCTGCGCCGCGGTCGCCCCGTCGACGAATTCCGCTCTGCCACCCAGCTCGTCGTGTACTCCGAGGGCATGTGTCCTGCGGGCGGCTGCGCCGCCAACACCAACGGCATCTACCAGATGCGCACCGAGCTCGGCCGCGCCAACCTGCGCGGCGACGGCTCCGTGAAGGTCCGCCTGCCCGCAGGAGCCGGGGTCATCCTCGAGCTCCAGGACGACTCGGGCAACCCGGTGGCCACGATGGGAGAAGAGCACCAGCTCGGCCCGTCCGAAGCCATCTCGATGGGGGTCTCCGAGAAGCTCTACGACGCCGTTTGCGGCGGCTGCCACGGCTCGATCACCGGCCGCGAGCTGGACGTCGTGGTGTCGCCAGACGCGCTCACCGGCGCTTCGGCGTCGGAGTCACTGAGCGAGTCGCCGACCAACATCGGCGACTGAAGTGTCGCAGGGGTCGGACCCCTGCGACACCCATGAGTTCCGCTCAGCAGTGTCGCAGGGGTCGGACCCCTGCGACACCCATGAGTTCCGCTCAGCCGCG
>JALHPV010000148.1 GCA_022842285.1 Kofleriaceae bacterium | reverse complement strand
TCCGGCGCCATGTACGACGGGGTGCCGCTCGGCCCGTCGACGCTGGCGCCGTGCTCGCTCGCGAGGCCGAAGTCCGCCACGCGTGCCCGTTGGTCGCTGCCGACGAGGACGTTCTCCGGCTTGAAGTCGCGATGCACGAGGCCCGCGGCGTGAGCGGCCTGGAGGCCTCGGCCCGCTTCGCGGAAGCGCGTGAGGATCTCGTCGGTCGCACGCGGCGTCGCGAGCCATGACCGCAGGTCGCCGCCGTCGACATACTCCATCGCGACCCAGGGATGACCGGCCCAGGTGCCGACCTCGTACACCGTGACCACGTGGGGGTGCGCCAGCTTCGCGAGCGCGGTGGCCTCGCGCTGCAGGAGCTCGGGGGCCCGGGCGTGCGAGTGGAGCTTGATCGCCACGGAACGGGAGAGCCGGAGGTCCGTGGCGCGATACACCCGCCCCATGCCGCCGGCCCCGAGCTCCGCCTCGATGCGATAGGCGTCGTCGACGACCTGTCCCGGCGACAGTCGCGGGGGCGCGGGGCCCGACGGACCGCCCAGTACCGCGAGGAGATCCGCGCCGTCGGTTGGTTCGAGGTCATCCACCGCTTACGCCTCGCGGACGAGCTCGCGGAGCTTGGTCTTCACGCGCTCGAACCGCTTTCGCAGCGCGGCGAGCTCGCGCGTCCCGGGCAGCTCGTCGCTGTCGCCGAGGACCTTCGCGATGTCCTCCCACGGGAGCTGCCGCTGGATGCGCAGCGCGAGCAACATGTGATCATCCGCGTCGAGCTGCGCCCGGGCGCCCGCGAACTTGTCGAGTACCTCGGGACGTTCGTGGAAGGGCGTCGAGGTGCGCACGTGGTGGAGAGCCCTCTGCACCGAGGGCACTTCGGACAGCGGCACCTGGTTGCGCGAGCGATTGATGTCGCGGGTCGTGCGCAAGAACTCGTTGCGGGCGATGCGGTACGCCCACAGCCGGAACGAGCTCCCCCACCGGAACGCTGGCAACCCACGCCAGATGCGCTCGCACGTGGCGCTGAAGGCATCCTCGGCCCGCGTGCGGTCGCCGGCGAGGCCGACGAGAAAGCCGAATATCTCGTCGCCGTAGAGCTCGACCGCGCCGGTCATCGCCCCGTCGAGGTCCAGCGCGGCGCACCGCGCGCGGATGTCCTCCTCGGTGACTGCCACCCCTCCAGGTTACCGCGTCAGAAGTCGCGGCTCCAGAAGCGGGACGGTCCCACGCTACTCCTCGACCCGGCGCACGGTCACGTCGCTGACGACGCCCGCGGCTGGATCGAGCGTGACCACGAGGAAGTGGCGATCGATGCCGTCGAGCTTCATCGGATCCGCGCCGCCGCCGCCCGAGATGACGGAGGGTACGCCGCCGTTGTCGTAGGGTTCATACGTGTGGATATGGCCGTAGAGCGCGAGGTCGACCTGGTTCTCGACGAGGCGCGACACGAGCCGGTGACCGTCGCGCGCGCTGCGGAAGGCGCCGTAGCGCACGCCGACAGGATCGAGCGGCGGGATGTGGGTGAGGAAGATGTTCAGCTCGTCCTTCGCGCCGACCAACCAGTCGTCGAGCCACCCTTCGACGATCGGGTCCAGGCCCGCGTCGCCGGAGTCGGCGAACGTGAAGGCTGCGCCCTTGAAGCGAAACTGGAAGCTCGCGCGCCCGTACCGATCGAAGTAGCGTTCCGGCTCCGCCCACAGCTCGTGGTTGCCAAGGGTCGTGAACATCGGGAGGTTCAGGTAGTCGAGCTGCCGATCGAAGAGGTCGTACTCCTCGACCTCGGCGCGCTGCGTGATGTCGCCCATGAACACGACGAAGCGAGGCCCGGGCGTGGCCGAGATGGCGCGGAAGACCTGGTCGACCTCGGGCATCGCCGTCTGGATGTCGGCCATCGCCGCGAACTGGAAGGAGGCGAGCGTGTCGGCATCCGGAGGCGCGAGGCGAAGATCGTGGTGACCTTCGCCGAGCCCGATCTCGAACACCGCGTGCGTGGGGCTCGCGCCTTCGACCGGCGTGCGCGGGGTGGGCGTGCCGTCGACGTAGAGGACCGAATCCACGAGGACGTTCTTCGTGGTGATGGTCCATACGCCGGCCGCCGTGGCCTGGAGATCGATATCGATGTCGAGAGCAGGAGCATTCGCGCGAAGGACGAGCGTGCGGTCGCCGAGCTGATGGATCGCAGCGAGACCGTCGACGACGGACACCGTCGCGTCGCGCAGATCGGCCGCGCCGACGTCGAGCTCCTTCGGAGCGCGATCCTCGGCGGGGCGCGTGCACGCGGCGAGGGCGAGGATCAGCGGGGCGCACTTCATCGCGGACCTCCTTCGTAGCGAATGCCGAACGTCGTGACCCAGGCGTTGCCGACCTCGACCGCGCCGCGAACCGCCCAGTTCTGCGAGATGCGAGCAAGCGCGCGCAGCCCGACGCTGCCGACGAAGCCAGCGGCCCGACCGGCGGCGATGCCCCCGGTGATCGAATCACGCCGGTGCTCGTAGACGACCTCGACCTCGGAGCCGCGGCCGACGTACCAGCCGTAGCCAAACCCGGCGAGCAGCACCGAGCTCAGGTTGGTCTGGTCACGCGGATATTCCGCGCGCTCCAGGCCGATGCCCACCGACATGTCGATGAACTGGCCGTCCAGGACTCCATCCAGGTTCGCAAGATCGTACCGCCCGCGCAGCTCGAGCTCGGCCGTGAGGAGCGTGACGTCGTCGACGGCGTCGCGGTGGCGGCGGCCGGCGACGGCGACGTGAAGGCGGGAGCCATCCTCGACCACCTGCGCTGTCGGCGCGGGGCCCAAGAGGCGATACCGCGCGTCGAGCTCCTCCGTGTTCTGATCGCCCTCGGTGTCGATGAGGGTGGCGACGCCGAAGCCCACGCGGTCGAGCTCGACCTGCAGCTCGCCGTTCACGAGTCCGCGCGCGCGAAACGGATCATGGAGCCAGACCGTGCCGAGCTCCATGGACCATGGCGGCGCCGCGCGGGGCGTCCCCTGGCCCGGACTGACGCCCGCCGCCACCGCGATGTCGGCGAACCAGGTGGGAATGAACGCGCCCATGCCGAGGATCACGAACGGGATGGCAGGCACGGTGTACTCGCTCGCGCCGGAGTTGATGATCGAGCCGCCGCCGAGAGCCATGCTCGCGAGGCCGCTGTAGCCGAGGATCGCGAGGCGCTTCGCCGTCCGCTTCTCGCCGACGAGATAGCTACCGGTGCCACGTAGGAGCACCCCGGGGAAGATGGCGGCGGCCACGGCACCGATGCGACGCGGTGTCGAGACGTCAGCGTGGGCGGTGCCCGTGCTCAGCGCGAGCAGGGCGCAGACAGCGGCGAGGCGCACGACTCAACCGACGGCATCGGCCGTGGGGGAAGCTCCCGCGCCCGCGACGCCGGACGGCGTGGCACTGGGGCGGAGCGGCTCGGCTGTGGTGGCGGCGACGCCTTCGCGCCACCATGGCTCGAGGGGCAGGCGGCGGTCGGGCTCGAAGGCCACGCCGAGGGGCGGCAGCACCAGGTCCACGGCCCGCTCGCTGGCGATCGAGTACAGGGTCTCGGCCGGCCAGTCCCACGCATGCAGCGCGAGGTTGAAGGTGCCCCAGTGGACCGGCATGAACAGGCCACCGCCGAGCATGCGGTGCGCCTCGAGGGCATTGTGCGGGCCCATGTGCACGTGGTCCCACGCCTCGTGGAAGCCGCCGACCTCGCCCATGACGAGGTCGAACGGGCCCAGGCGCTTGCCGACCTCCTCGAACTGGGGCGTCAGGGCGGTGTCACCCGAGAAGAAGACCTTGCGCTTCGGCGACTGGATCACGAAGGACGCCCACAGGGTCGCATTGCGCCCACCAACGCGGCCGGAGAAGTGCTGCGACGGAGTGGCGGTCAACGTCAGATCGCCGAGGGTCAGCGACTCCCACCAGTCGAGCTCCCGGATCTGCGCGGCGGGCACGCCCCACGCCTGGAGGTACTTGCCGACGCCGAGCGGCGTCACGAACGGTACGCCGAGCGGCGCGAGCTGGAGGATCGTGCCGTGATCGAGGTGATCGAAGTGATCGTGAGAGATCACGATCGCGTCGAGCCGGGGCAGATCTTTCACGCGTACCGGGACCGGCTGGAACCGCTTCGGCGCGAGGAGCCCGAACGGCGAGATGCGCGCGCTCCAGACCGGATCGGTGAGGACGCGGAGGCCGTCCATCTCGAGGAGCACGGTCGAGTGGCCGAGCCAGGTCGCGCGAAAGCCGGTCTCCGTGGGGCGCGCCCAGGTGAAGCGCGGATCCAGCGCGGCGAGGGGGCGGGGCGGCCGGCGCACGGCCTTGCCGAAGAAGTACTCGCGACCGACCTCGAGGCGGTGGCCCTTCTTCACGCCCATCGACGTGTTGCTCGGGTTGCGGAACAGCCCATCGCGGAACTGGGGTGACGCCTGCATGCGCTCGCGTCGCTCGCCTCGGGCCCGTGAACCTGCGTCCATTGCGGGCAGCCTAGCCCATCCCCATCGTTTGGCTGGTTGACTCGGCTGTACGGAGATCCGACAACCACCTCTCATGCGGAGGGTGCTGATCCTGTTCGCGCATCCCGTCTACGAGCGGTCGCGCGTGAATCGCCGCATGGTCGATGCGGTCCGCGAGCTCGACGGTGTGACCGTGCACGACCTCTACACCGAGTACCCGACGCTGCGCGTGAACGTCCGTCGCGAGCAGGCGCTACTCGTCGAACATGACGTGGTCGTGTTCCAGCATCCGTTCTACTGGTACTCCACGCCCGCACTCTTGAAAGAGTGGCAAGATCTGGTCCTCGAGCATGGCTGGGCGTACGGCCAGGGCGGCACGCAGCTGCGCGGCAAGCTGACCTTCAATGTCGTGAGCACCGGCGGGCCGGCAGCGGCGTATCGGCGCGACGGCTACAACCGCTTCACGGTCAAGGAGCTGCTCGCCCCGTACGACCAGACGGCACATCTGTGCGGGATGCGCTACCTGCCGCCGTTTGCCGTGCACGCCGCGCTGAAGGTGGTCGGTGATGCGGATGTCGCCGAGGCGAAGGCGCGCTACCACCGGCTGATCGCAGCGGTGCGTGACGATCGGCTCGATCTCGATCGCGCCGAGGCCAGTGAGAACCTCTGCGACGATGTCGATGCGTTGATCGGCGCGCGGGAGGTCGCATGACCGGCGGCGTACTCGCGATGGCATTCGTCTATCTCGTGTCGGCCGTCCTCTTCGTCCCGATCGCGAAGCGCCTCGGCCTGGGCTCCGTACTCGGGTACTTGCTCGCCGGGGTCGTGATCGGGCCGTTTGCCCTCGGCTTCGTCGGCGATGAAGGGCACGAGGTTGCGCACTTCGCCGAGTTCGGCGTGCCGATGATGCTGTTCCTGGTCGGCCTCGAGCTGCGGCCGTCGCTCCTGTGGCAGCTCCGCAAGCCGATCTTCGGTCTCGGGGGGGCGCAGGTGGTGGTGACGGCGGCGGCGGTCGCGGGCGTCGCGCTGATCTTCGGCGTGACCTGGCAGCATGCGGTGGCGGTGGGCCTGATCTTCTCGATGTCCTCGACGGCGATCGACCTGGCCACCCTCGCCGAGAAGAACCTCCTCAAGACCGCGGGCGGGCAGGCGAGCTTCTCCGTGCTGCTGTTCCAGGACATCGCGGTGGTCCCGATCTATGCCGTCTTCCCGCTGCTCGCGACGATCGCGGTGCCGGTGGTGGCGGGGGCATCGCATGGCGGTCGTCCGTCCTGGCTGCAGGGCTTGCTCGTGCTCGGGTCGGTGGCGCTGATCGTGGGCGCGGGCCGCTTCGTCGTGCGGCCGCTGTTCCAGTTCCTCGCGACGGTGAAGGTCCGCGAGTCCTTCACGGCGGCGGCGCTCATGATCGTCGTCGGGATCGCGCTGCTCATGCACTACGTCGGGCTGTCCGCAGCCCTCGGGACGTTTCTGGCCGGCGTCGTACTCGCCGACAGCGAGTACCGCCACGAGCTCGAGACCGACCTGGAGCCGTTCAAGGGGCTGCTCCTCGGCCTCTTCTTCATCTCCATCGGCGCGCAGATCGACTTCGGCCTCATCGTCGGGCGCCCCCTCCTCATCGCGGCTCTCGTCCTCGCGACGATGGCAGGTAAGCTCGTCATCCTCTACGCGCTCGGATACCTGTTCAAGCTGCCGCGGGCCGCGCGCTGGACGCTGGCGTTCGCGCTCGCGCAGATCGGCGAGTTCGCCTTCGTGCTCATCGCGCAGGCCCAGACGGACCACATCTTCGACCAGCAGTTCGCGGGACCGCTCGTGGCCTCCGTCGCCCTCTCGATGGCCCTGACCCCGCTCATGTTCATCGTCCTCGAGCGCTGGGCGTTGCCGCGAGCCGCCCGCAGCGACGACGTTCCCTCACGTCCCCACGACGAGATGCACGACGACGGCAGCAACGTCATCATCGCCGGCTACGGCCGCTTCGGTCAGATGGTGGGCCGCATCCTCCGCGCCAACCGCATCCCGGTGACCATCCTCGATCTCGATCCCGAGATGGTCGAGCTCGTCACCCGCCTGGGCGTGAAGGTCTACTACGGCGATGCGTCGCGCATCGATCTGTTGCACGCCGCCGGTCTGTCGCACGCGAAGCTGTTCGTCGCCGCGGTGGACGGCAAGGAGAACTGCACGAAGATCGTCGAGCAGGTTCGCCATCACTTCCCGAAGGTCGCGGTGCTCGCGCGCGCCTATGATCGCCAGCACTACTGGGAGCTCCGGGCGCTCGGCTGCGTGAAGGTCTTCCGCGAGACGTTCGGATCAGCGTACGAGACGGGCACCGAGGCGCTGATCCAGCTCGGGTACCGGCCGAACACCGCGCACCGGCTCGCCCAGAAGTGGCGCGAGCACGACGAGGAGAGCCTCGAGGAGCTGGGCAAGCACTGGGGGACCGAGACGTACTTCGCGCAGGCGAAGGCACGCATGGACGAGGCGGAGCGCCTCATGCGCGAGGAAGACCCCAATGTCTATGACGCTCGCGACCGGGCGTGGGACAACGAGTCGCTACGGGCTGACCGGAACGTCGACGAGCAGGCCGGCGCGAGCGACGAAGTCCGCTAGCTCCCGGGTTCCCAGACGCTTGTGCCAGGGGCGCAGCGGTGGTTCGATGGCGTCGTCATGGGGTGTCTCTGCTGCGGTGCCGCACTCGAGGTGGGGGCGCTATGCCGGGCGTGCGCGCAGCAGGTCGCGCCATGCGACGGGCTCATCGCCGACCACCTTCGCTCCACGACCGCCGGGACGGACGCCGATGCGTGGCTCGTCGATGGGTTCGGCCATGCCCATGCGGTCGCGGCGAAGACGACCATCGGGCGCAGCGCCGACGGCGGTCTCTTGATCCTCGCCGCATCGGTGTCGCGCGAGCACGCGGAGCTGAAGCTCGTCGAGGACGGCGCATGGCAGCTGCGCGACCTCGGCAGCCGCAACGGGTCGTTCGTGGACAACAACCGCGCCCAGGGGCGCGTGGTCTTGCCGCCACGCTGCATCATCAAGATCGGTGACGTGGCGATGTGGTTCCTCGCCGAGGCGGCCTACGAGCCCGCCCTGTCCGCGTCGGCGCCCACGGCGAGCGTCGCGGGCGCGCTCGTGCGGTTCGCGATCCAGGCGGGCAGCGTGGAGCTGTGCCTCGTGGGATCGACCGACGCCACCAGCGGCGGGGCGCTCCTGTCGCGCTCGCCCGGCCAGCAGTCCTGGAAGGAGAGCGCGCTACCTCCGCTCGAGTTCCAGCTCATGCGGGCGTTGTGCACGCGGGCCCACGACGAGGCCGACTCGCCGGCGGCGGCACGCGGCTGTGTCGGCACGAAGCAGCTCGCGCGTGACCTGCCGTTCCAGAGCAAGTACGCGAACGAGGAGAACGTGCGCCAGGTCGTGCGTCGCCTGCGCGGCGCGCTCGCCGAGGTGGGAGCGGATGGCGTGCTCGCCGTCGTGCCCGGACGGGGCTACTACATCGCCGCGCCGGTCAAGGCGAACGCCAGCGCCGATCGCTGAGGCGGTCCCCTGAATCACGGTATCGTGAGGCGTGAACTTCAGGATCGCTCTCGCACTGGCGGTCGTGGGAGCGGTCGGCCCGGCCCACGCTGACGAGACGCCGCCATGGGCGGTGAACGTGACCGCCAACCAGAAGGCCGCCGCCGAGCAACTCCTCGACTCCGGCAACACGCTCTTCGTCGAGCGGAAGTACACCGAGGCGCTCGAGGCCTATCGTGCGGCGGTCGCGCAGTGGGACCACCCGGCGATCCGCTTCAACATCGTGCGGTGTCTGATCCAGCTCGATCGGTTGCCGGAGGCGTCGGAGAACCTCGAGGCGACGCTCCGCTTCGGCGCGGCTCCGCTCGAGGAGAACATCTATGCGGAAGCGCTCGCATACCAGCGACTCCTCGCCACGCAGCTCGGCGAGGTCGTCATCGCGTGCGAACAGCCGGGCGTCACGGTGTCGATCGATGGTCAGCCCGTCGTCACCTGCCCCGGTACGGCGAAGCGTAGCGTGACGCCGGGACCTCACCAGATCGTCGGCACGCACGCCGAGCTCGTGACGCGCTCGATCGAGGTCGTCGTCCTCGGCGGCGCGCCGCAGGACGTCACCGTCAAGCTCGACACGCGCGAAGCCGCGGCGCGCATCGAGCATCGCTGGCCGACCTGGATCCCCTGGGTCGTCGTCGGTGGTGGATTCGGCATCGCGGCGGTCGGTGGGGCGTTGCAGCTCTCCGCGAATGCCGATCGCGACAGCTTCGATCGGGCCGTGCTGAGTCAATGTACGACCCCGTGCACTCCCGATCAGCTCGAGGCCTTGATGGTCAAAGGTCTCGACGGGGAGGCGCAGCTGAAGAGCGCGTTCGCCGTCGGCGCGATGGTCGCCGGCGCGGCCACCGTGGTGACGGGGGCGGTGCTCCTGTACCTGAATCGCGGCCGCACCGTGTACCCGGCGAGCGTCGAGCGCATGGGGGTGACCCCGACGCCAGGCGGCGCGACGCTCTCGATCGGAGGGTCATTCTGATGCGCGGCGCATCGGGCTTTCTCCTCGTGGTGGGTCTGATCACCGGCTGCGCCCCACCGAATTCGACCGCCTGCGGCGACGGATCGTTCTGTCCGGAGGGCTTCCGCTGCGACCTCGAGTACGACGGGGAACGCGATCGCTGTGTCACGGAGGAGCAGCAGGTCGCTTGCGTGGGGCTCGCCGAAGGCGATCGCTGCTTCGTGGATGATCGTGGTGCGCGGTGCCAGTTCGGCGCCTGCTTGCCCGCGTGCGGCGACGGCGTCCTCGATGCCGGCGAGCAGTGCGACGACAGCAATGACACCAGCCACGACGGCTGCTCGTCCGGCTGTCTCGCCGAGACGCAGTCATGGGTGGAGTGGGATAGCCCCTGGCGTCCACGGTCCGGTCACGCGATCGCGTACGACAGCGACCGGGACCGCGTCGTCATCTTCGGAGGCTACGACGATGGTCCGCTTGGCGACACGTTGGAGCGGATCATCAACGGCAGGTCCACGACGTGGAAGCTCGCAGCCGCCGTCGGACCGTCGCCGCGCACGAATGTCGCAATGGCGTACGATCCGGTGCGAAAGCGCATCGTGCTGTTCGGCGGGCAAGCGGATTCGGTGCTCGATGACACGTGGGAGTTCGATGGCAGCACGTGGAAGCAGCAAGACCTCCCCATCCGTCCGCCCGCGCGCCACGAGCACGCGATGGTCTTCGATGCGACCCGCGGCAAGGTCGTGCTGTTCGGTGGCATCGGCGCCAGCTCCGAGCTCGGCGACACGTGGACGTATGACGGCGCGTGGACGGAAGTTCTGGCACAAGGAGACCTCCCCGGACCGCGCTCCAGCGTGGCTATCGGGTACGAGCCGACCCGCGGGGCCGTCGTGATCTTCGGATCGTCGTTCGTTAGCCCTGCCAGCGAGACCTACGAGCTCACGGACCGCGTATGGTCCAAAGTAGGTGGCCCCCAGCCGCCGCGCCGCCGGGGGGCGGCGATGGCCTACTGGAGCTCGAGCCCTGGAACGGGCGTGCTCTTGTTGCACGGGGGCGCCGACGAGAATGCCGTCTTGCGCGATGCCTGGACCTACGCCGGATCGCAGTGGTCCCCGGCAACCTTCGATCCCGCGCCCCCCCCAACGTACGACCATGCCCTCGTCAGTGTCCCGGACCGGAACCTGAACGACCGACGGCTGGTCCTTGTCGGCGGTCGCTCCGGCAGCGAACGGTTTGCGTCGACCTGGGACCTGGGCCCAGCGGCGAGCGCGTGGAGCGAACGCTCGTCGCCAGTGTCGCCACTCGCGTCTGTCGCGCCCGCAGCCACCGACGGGGCCGGGCACATGACGATCTTCGGACAGGATGGAGTGCTGTGGCAGTTCGACGGCCGCACGTGGAGCTCGGCCCCGACCGAGGGCGGCGCGCCATCGAATCGGTATGCGTTCGCGTTCGACTACGTGCCCACCCGCGACGCCCACGTGATGTTTGGCGGCGGCGATAGCTTCGCGTCCAATGGCAACGCCCCATTCAGCGAGACATGGGAGCTCGAGGGTGGAGAGGCTCGGCTGCTTGGACTCACACCGCCTCCAGCGTGTGCGCTTTGCGCGGCCGCTTACGACGCGACCCGTCAGGTGCTCGTCCTCGTGGGGAGCAGCGACGCTACGTGGGAGCTCGGTTCGACCTGGACGCAGGGGCCCGACCTACCGGCTGGTGCCCAGCGATCGGCAGCACTCGCGTACGACCCGCGTCAGGGCGCGGTCATCCTGCTCGCGAATGACGGGTCCACGTGGCGCTACGACGGGGCCTGGACCAACCTGGGTATTCCGGCGATCGACAGCGGACGCACGGGCGCGGCGCTCGCCTACGACCGCTTGCATGGTGAGCTGGTCCTGTTCGGCGGCTCCGACACCGCTCAGAACTACAGCACGACGACGCACCGCCTCACCGCCGCGGGGTGGGAGCCCCTGCCGGTCAGCGGCGAGCCACCACCTGGACGCCGATATCATTCGCTCGCCTTCGTGCGCGGCCAGGGCCTGGTGATGTTCGGTGGCGCGACTAGCACCGACCAGCAGCGCGGCGACACCTGGCTCCTGCAGTCGACCTCCGCCACCCCCGACGAGGAGTGTACCGACGGCGTCGACAACGACGGTGACACCCGCGTCGACGCGGCCGACCCCGACTGCTAGCGATCGCGAAGGTCGACCTCGAACGAGCGGGGAGGCGGCTGGGTGGGGGAGGTAGACCGGTTGCGCAGCACGTCGACCAGCACGGCCCCCACGACGACGATGATCACGACCGCCTCCATGACGGAGGTGTACCGGGGCGCGCCGCCGTCGACACGCGGCTTCACGCGATGTTCACGCGCGGTCGGCGAGGTCGATCGTCATCGTCGCGGTCTCGGTGCTGACGGTGGCCGCCGGCTTCCAGCGCTTCCACCATGCCGACGCGGCCGCGCGGCTCCAGTCGTCGCTCGCGGGGAGTGCCTCGAGGGCCTCCGCCAGGTCCCGCGCGGACGGGAAGCGCCCCTCGGGATCCTTGTCGAGGCAACGCAGGACGATGGCGTCGAGCGCGGGAGAGATGGAATGCGGTGACCGCTGTGACGGCGGCGTCACGGCGCTCGTCACGTGCTGCAGCATGATCGCGATCGCGGTCGCGCCTTCGAACACCCGCTGGCCGGTGAGCAGGGCGTACGCGACCGCGCCGACCGCGTAGATATCCACCGCCGGACCGAGCTTGGCGTCGGTCACGACCTCGGGCGCGACGTACCCCGGCGTCCCCATCACGACCTGCGTCGACTGCGAGGTGTCGTGGGTGATCTCCTTCACGAGTCCGTAGTCGACGACCTTCGCCACGTCGGGGACGCCGCCACGTTCGCAGAGGATGATGTTGGCGGGCTTGATGTCGCGGTGGATCATGCCGAGGTCATGCGCCTCCTGCAGGGCGCCGCAGACCTGGATCAAGATCGGCACGACCCGGCCCGGCGGTTGCGGCCCGTACTGCTTCACGAGCTGGCCGAGGTCGACGCCGTTCAGGAACTCCATCGCGTAGTAGACGACGCCGTCGTGACTGCGGCCGTAGTCGTAGACGGCGACGCTGTTGGGATGCGTGAGCTGCGCCATGTGCTGCACCTCGCGCTCGAAGCGGTCCATGTTGCCCGCGCCGACGAGGTCGGGGAGCAAGCGCTTCACGGCGGTCGGGCGGCGCAGGAAGCGGTGGCGCGCGCGGTACACGCGCCCCATGCCGCCTTCGCCGATCACGTCGTCGAGCACGTACTCGCCGAGCTGGCGGGCTTCGGTGACCTTCTGCGACAGGCTGTAGATCGTGCGCGAGCCCGTGTGCGCGAGGGCTACCGCCACCGACGAGAACAGGATCATGCCGAAGACGAAGGCGGGGCCAGGCAGCTCGGTGGTCGAGGTGACCGCGAGATAGATCGAGGCCGGCAAGCTCGGCAGGAACACGAGCGCGGCGGCGACGGCCGTGCGCGCCCCTCGGCTCGGCACGACGATCGCGCGCATGAACACGGTGAAGATGGCGTAGACGAGCGAGGCGTAAGCGGCGGCCCGCAGCTCCGGCGCGAGCGCGGCCGCGAACGCGAAGGCGGTCCCGATGCCCGTCGAGAAGATCAGGTCCAGGCGATACAGCGCCTCGATCGAGAGGCGCATCCGCACCAGCACGAGCCGCCAGAGTGCCGCCATGCCCGTCAGGCCGACCGCCGCCCCCGCGAACACCTCGTGGTTCCGCGCGGGCACGAGGTGGGGGTACCGCCAGTACAGGCCGCTGATGAAGACCAGCAGCGCGACGAAGGACCAGAACATCACCTTCGCGAACAGAGCCAGCCGGGTCTGGAGGTAAGCGCGCGTCTCCTCCGTCGGGTGCGTCTTGGACCGGACCGCTCGGCTCACGCCCCGCACCGTACTCCCAGTCGCCCGATGGCGAGATGTGGCAAGCCATGGTGATCACGTCCGCTTCACGCGCTGGCACTGGTCGGATCACGCGACCGCTTGCCACAACAGGTGGGTGACCGACGGCCGTTTTCCTCGCACCGCCGCGCTCGTGCTCCTCGCGAGCACCGGACTCGCGCATGCCGAGGAGCCCGCCGCCGTGCCCCCCGAGGCGGCCACCGACGCGCCGACCGTCCGCCGCCGCACGTCGACGCTGGCCGAGATCTATCGCGGGCCGTTCCGGAGCTCGCGCCTGTTCGCCATGCCCACGGCCGATGTCGTCGGCGCCTACGTCATGACCGTGTCGGGCGAGGGGTCGCTGCTCCAGCAGCCGGGCGCCTTGACGTCGGCGGGCGTGCTGGCCATCGGCTTTGGCGACATCGCGCAGCTCGAATATCGCCA
Organism: Kofleriaceae bacterium; assembly: GCA_022842285.1. GTDB lineage: Bacteria > Myxococcota_A > Polyangia > Haliangiales > Haliangiaceae > JABFXX01. Next base: position 3,796 of record JALHPV010000148.1, on the reverse strand, counting down.
CACCTCCGCGATCAGCGTGGAGGGCGTCACCGCCCCCGTGCCCGCCGTCGGCGTGCAGCTCGCGATTCCCCTGCCAAGGCGCCCGGGCATCCCCGCGTTTGGCGTCGCCTTCCGCCTCGGCGTCCCGCGCGACGAGCAGATCGATGCGTTCGAGCTCGAAGAGAAGGTCACCGACCTCTATCTCGTCGCGCGCTGGCGTGGAGGCGCCGCGGGCTGGCTCACGCTCCATGGCGGCACTCGGGTCTCGAGCGCATCGCTCACCGTCACCGATGCGATGGGCCTCGCGATCGGTACGGTCGAGAAACGTCTCGTGCTGCCCACGGGCGGCCTCGAGCTCCAGATGAACGACGAAGCGAAGCTCGTCGCCGAAGCGGGGCTCGCGCCGCGCTTCATGTGGATGCCGGGTGCAGATCCGGCGATTGGCTATGGGCTCCTGGCGCGGCTCGGGCTGCGCTGGTCGGTGCTGCCGTCGGTAATCTTCGACGGGAGCATCGGCTACCAGCAGGAGGTCGGAACCGTCGAGCCGCCCGCAGGGCGGGGCGGGATCGTGCAATGGGACATCCGGCTTGGTGCCGAGGTGTTCGTGCCCTGGGGTGCGCTGGCTTGCCGCGCCACGGGTGCGTTCTGCGATTGAGCAGCCGGAGGACCTATGAAGCAACTTGGACGGAGCCTCATGCTGGTGGTCGCAACCACCGCGGTCGCGAGAGCGCAGCCACAGCCCGACGTGCCGACCCTGCCGCCCGATCCGGGTGGCGCCCCCGCGGCTCCTGGCACGGATCCGACGGCGGATCCGCAGCCCGGTGACCCACCGACGGTTCAGGCGGATCCTCCGGTGGCGCCACCGGAAGCGCCGTACGACCCGTACCCTGCGCCGAGCGCCAGTGTTCCCGACGAGCCGCCGCGCCCGCCGATCAACATGCCCGAGGTGCTGACGACGCCCACGGGCTTCCTGCTGCCAGCGGCTGTCTTCTATACGAAGTTCGGTCTCGACACCGGCGGCGGCGCGACGTTCGACTCGCGCATCGGGCTCGGCGACGTCGCGGAGTTCGGCGTCGCGACGACGGATGCGATCCGGCAGCGCCAGGACGACTCGGACGAGGACAGCGATCGCATCCAGCCCTACTTCACGGCGTCGTTTCGCCTGGGCGTCGGCGAGGATCGCCTGTTCAAGCATCAGCCAGCGGTCGCGCTCGGGTTTCGCAAGTCGTTCGAGACGAAGTCCGAGGGCTACGAGTCACGGATCGCGGAGCTGACGCTGGTCGCGAGCAAGCACTTCGGTGACAAGTTCGCGATGCATGTCGGCGGCGCGTTCTGGGACGCGTCGCTCGCGGGGCAGCTCGACAGCGGTGACGACGTCGAGGACCGCAGCATCACGTTTCACGACGTCGCGACGCCGAAGGATCAGTTTCGGCCCTTCGGTGGCATCCAGGCGCGCCCGCTGCCCAGATCGCTGATCCTCATCGACCTCGGCTGGGCGCCCGAGTTCTGCTACCAGTGCGCGACCGACGCGCGGAAGATCAGGCTGCGCCCGGTACTGTCCTGGGGCGTCCGCTACGAGGTCGCCTCCTGGATGCGCATCGAGTCCGGCGTCCGCGTTCCGGACATCGGCGATGCGAATCTCCTGAACGCGCAGATCTTCGGCCAGGTCTCGTTCACCTCGTGGGGCCTGCGCCGCGCGATCGACCGGGCGAAGCAGTAGGCCCACGTGCGTCACGTCCTCTCCCTCGTGCTCGGGCTCGTGGCCACGTCGCCAGCGCAGGCCGAGCCGATCACCGCGGCGGGCAGCCCCAAGCTCGGCCGCGTGATCACCGCGCCGTCCGCATGGCTGGCGGAGGAGGGAGACGTCATGACCACGGCCCAGCTCGATCACCGGCTCGATGGTGGACTGGGCATCGCCGCGGGCCTCGGTGGCATCGCCGAGCTGTCCCTCGATACGAACACCGACCCTCGCTTCTGCATGGCGTGCGGCGACACGGAGGAGCCGAGGTGGTTCGGTCGGGCGGGCTTCCGGGTGGGCTGGCGCGAGGACACCTGGCTCCCAGGTATGCCGGCCCTCGTGCTCGGGTTCCGCAAGACGTTTGCCTCCAGCGCGCCGCTCGATGATGCCCGCATCTCCGAGGTCCACCTCGTCGCCAGCCGGAGCCTCGGACCGGTGCGACTCCACGCGGGGGCGACGCTCACCGCGGCTGGCTACACCGAAGCCACGGGCGCGCTCGTGGAGCTCGCACCCACGGTGCGCCCGCTCGGCGGCCTCGAGTGGACACCGCCGGCGTACCCGCGCACCACGCTGCTCGGCGATCTCGCCTGGGTCGCCCGCTTCGACGATGGGGCGCCGCCCGCGCTCGAGTGGGTCGCCGGCTGGGGCGTACGCTATCAGGCACTACGCTGGAGCTCGGTCGAGCTGCTCGTACGGCACCGGGAAGATGAAGGTCTCGGCGACAGCACGGTGATGATCCGCGTGAACGCGGCGCTGCACCGCTACCGGTAGCGCGCGCCGCGCCGATGTTCTAGGGTCACCGGTGGCATGCAGGGCGGCATCGAGTGGCTCGTCGACGGGCACGGCTGTGCGCCGGCCCGGCTACGCGACCGGACGGCGGTCACGGCGCTGCTCGACGCGATCGTGACGGTGATGGGCCTGCGCGTGGTGCAGGCGGCCGTCCACGCGTTCCCGGGCGAAGGCGGCATCACCGCGATGTACCTGCTCGCGGAGTCGCACCTGACGATTCATACGTTCCCCGAGACCGGCACCGCGACGCTCAATGCCTACTGCTGCATCCCGCGGACGCCGGCCCCCTGGCGCGAGCTCCTCGGGGCGCACCTGGGGGCCACAGAGGTTCGCACCACCGAGCATCTCCGAGGCGGCGGGTGATCGTCACCTGTCCCACGTGTGGCGCGCCGGTCGAGTTCCGCTTCGACGATTCGTTCGTGCGCGTGTGCGGCTCGTGTCGCTCGGGCGTGGTGCGCACCGATCGCGGTCCCGAGTCGCTCGGGCAGTTCGCGGACCTGGTGCCGACGGTGTCGCCCCTGCGGCTGTTCGCCGAGGGGCGCTACGGCAGCATGTCGTTCCTGCTCGTGGGCATGGCCCAGCTACGGCACTCCGCGGGTGGCCTGTGGCAGGAGTGGTACTGCCGGCTCGACGGTGGGGCGTGGGCGTGGCTCTCGGAGGCTCAGGGCCGCTACTACCTGACGTTCGAGAAGCCAGGGCTGCCGCACGGCAGCCTCGACACGCTGGTCCCGGGCCAGCAGTTCACCCTCGCGGGCACCGCCTACACGGTGGCGGAGGCGGGCGAAGCCACGTACGTGGCCGCGCTCGGTGAGATTCCGTTCCGGCTGACGCCCGGTGATTCCTACCGCTTCATCGACGCGGGAGACGGGCAGGGCGGGTTCGCCACCGTCGACTTCAGCGGCGACGCGCCGGCGATCTACGTCGGCCACCAGGTCTCGCTCGCCGAGCTCGGGCTGTCGGGCGGTGAGGACGCCCCGGCCACGACCGCCCCTCGTCAAGGGGCGAAGCTCGCCTGCCCGAACTGCAACGGCGCCCTCGAGCTGCGGGCCCCCGATCGGACGCTGCGGATCGGCTGCTCGTACTGCGGCAGCCTCGTCGATGTCTCCGAGGGGCGGCTCTCCGTGCTCGCGGCCGCCGCGAACACGAAGCCGCCGATCGCGCTCGGCAGCACCTGCACGTTCTCCGAGGGCGAGCTGACGGTCATCGGCTACCTGCAGCGCAGCGCCAACGTGATGGGCAGCTGGTATCCCTTCGACGAGTACTTGCTGTACCGGCCGGACCTCGGGTTCC
>JALHPV010000147.1 GCA_022842285.1 Kofleriaceae bacterium | reverse complement strand
CGCCCAGCGACGCCCGAAAACTCCACCGCGACGCCCGGACCTGCCCGACGCTGATGGCCAGGGCCCGCTGGTCGATGTCGAAGTCACGATCGTCGGTGAAGTTCAGCGTCGAGCGCGATGCCGCCACCGCCGAACCCACGAACCAGCGGTTCTCGGTCGGATGATCACCTTCACAACCCGTCGGACCGACGGGCGCTCCGATGCCTCAAGCCTCGGCGAGCCGGGGCGACGCCACGTGGGTAGCGACGAGGGCCAGGAGCCCGACCAGCCAACGTTCACGCATGCGGCGAGGGTCGCCTGATCGGGCCACCACGGCAACCGCTCCGGTACGATTGGCCCATGTGGGTCAGAGCGCTCGTGCTCGGAATGCTCGTGGCCTGTGGCGCTACACCCGCCAGCGCACCCGCGACCGGGGCGCCCTTGCCGCCGCTCTCGTTCCAGACGCTCGGCGGCACCCCGTGGTCGACCCGCGACACCGCGGGGAAAGTCGTCGTGCTCGATGTGTGGGCGACGTACTGCGCTCCGTGCCGGAAGGCGTTTCCAAAGCTCGACCGCCTGGCCGCGTCGCACCCGGATGTCGCCGTCGTCGGGATCTCGGTCGACGAAGATGACGAGGTCGTTCGCCAGTACCTCACCACGGTGACGGCGAGCTTTCTGATCGTGCGCGATCCGCAGCGCACCGTGGAAGCGCGGCCCCTCGCCGTACATGCCCTTCCGACCGTCATCGTGCTCGATCGCCGCGGTCGCGTGAGGTTCCGCGCCGACGAGATGGGCGAGGACGGCTACGACGAATTGCCCGCGCTCGTCGCGAGCCTGCTCGCGGAGACGGACTAGGAACCGCTGGCTAGTGAACGTGCTGATGCACGAGTGAGCCGGAGCCCCAGGGCTTCACGCTCCGCGCTCCCGCCTGGGCTCGCGAGACGCAGACGTGGACCGTGGCTCACCCCTGAGGAGACACGATCAGGATCCGACCGACCGCTCCGCCGCCGCCACCGGCGTTGTGCTGGACCGCATCGCTCGAGCCAGGTGGCGTGGTGGTCGTGCCTCCGGTGCCGCCGCGACCCGCATTCGGTGCCGGCTCGATGCCGCCTGCCGCAGGCGACAGCGAACGGCCATCGCTTCCAGCACCGCCCGCGCCGACAGGTCCGTTCGAGATGAGGCCGTTGCCGCCGGCCCCACCACCGCCGCCATGCGCGAAGACCTCGCCCTCGATGGTCACGACGTCTGCGTCGAGAACGATTGCACCACCGGCACCGCCGCCACCGCCCGCACCCGCGTCACCATCGCCGCACTCCGCGCCGCCGGCACCACCGCCACCTCCGGCGAGGACTTGACCGCGGATGAGGATCGTCCGGCCGGCGCTGAGCTGCAGCGCGCCGCCACCACCACCACCACCCGGGATCCCGCACGCGAGCGATACGCCGGCGCCGCCCGCCGAGCCGCCAGCTAGAACGGTGATCGGGTCGTCGCCTTCGATGCGCCCACCACTACCTCCGGACGGAGCACACGAGGTGCCGCCACCAACCGCACCCACCGTAGCGTGACCTCCGCCGCCTCCACCGCTGTCGCAGACACTGCCAGGAGGGTGCTCTCCGGCGCCCGCCGTCGCGGCCCGCGCGCCCGGCCCTGGACGCGTGCCGCTGGCGCTGGCGTCGAGCACGCCGTCGACTGCGATCGTGTCGCGTGCGAGCAGCACCAAGGGAAACGGTCCGGTGATCGTGACCGTAGCGTCCGCGGGGACGGTGATCGTGTGGGCCTGAAGAACGGCGATCCCGTCAAACAGGGGCAAGCTTGCCGTGTCGAGTGGCCCGTCGAGGACGATGTCGCGATCGTCATCCCACACGATCCCGTCGGGGAGGTGGGGAATCGGACGCCCGAGTGGATCCTCGCCGTCGAACTCGAGCCGGCCGCAGGCGGCCAGGAGCGAGCACAGCGCGAGCGGTCTCACCCCTCGAGAATACGCGACCCCCGAGCGGATGCGGCCACGATTCCTCGACTTGCTGGGGAGCTCGATCACACACCTGCCCACGAGCGACCGACCCGAAAGGTGTGAAGGTGGAGCTGCGATCGATCGCGCTGGTCCCACTGAGAGCGCGAGCAGTCTACGGGACTTGCCGCAGGCGGTGCTCGAGCCAGAAGGCTCCGAGCGGCACCATCGCGGCGATGCCCGCGGTCGCGATCTGCTTCCTGCTTCGTGTTGCAGATCAGGCGCACGACGAAGATCGAGATCTGGGCGAGGACGAGAACTTCGACGCCCGTGTGCTGACGGCCGCCCAGCTCGCCACGCCAGAGCTGGTCTGGGTCGAGCTGGATGCCTCGGCGCACGAGATCGCGCAGGTCACGCGGCGCGAGGGCACTCATCGTGTTCTCGTGCGCCAGGACGGCAAGCTCGTGGGCAGCGTGTCGGCGCTGGACCTATGCAGTGCGGTCAGCGAATGAGCGATGAGAGTGTCGGCTCGACCGAACCGATGCTGTGAACCGCGCCATGTGACGGAGCGGCTTCACGATGGCGCTCGCGCGCGCGCCACGAGGACCGGGCACCCCGCGTAGCGGACGACTTTCTCGGCCACCGAACCGAGCAACGCTCGTGCGAGCCCGGTGCGGCCGTGGCTGCCCATCACGACCAGATCCACGCTCACATCTTCCTCGATCGCGGCGAGGATCTCCGCCCCCGCGGGCCCGACCCGCGACCGGGTCTCGACAGCATGGTGCGCGTTCCCCACGCGTCCTGCGCGGTCAACGAGAGCGGCGGACGCGTCCTGGTCGAGCAAGTCGACGACCGGCTGCGTCACCTCGCCTCGTGTTCCGAGCGGCAGCCCGATCACATGGAGCAACGTGATCTTCCCTCCCGGCTGCACGAGCTGCGACGCGAGATCGACAGCGTGGTCAGCGCTGCTCGAGAAGTCGGTCGGACACAAGACGTGACTGATCCGCTCGAGGTCGGCATCGGGGCGAATCGCGAGGACCGAGACCGGCGAGTGACGGATCACGTTCTCGGCGACCGACCCCAGCAAGAAGCGCGATAAACCACTGCGACCTTGGGTGCCGACGACGCACAGGTCGAACGACTCTTTGGAAAGCGCGTCGACGATCGACGTCCATGCCACGCCGCGCACCAGCTTGCCGGCAGCGCGCGCGCCAGCGCTTCGCGCGGACTCCACCGACTCTGCCAGGTTTCGTCTCGCGTCCTCCTCGACACCAGCGAAGAGGTGATCCGGCAACACGAACGTCCCGTGGTAGGCCGAGCTCGGCACGTACCACGCGTGCAGCAATACGAGCTCGGCATCGAGCTGCTTCGCGAGCCGCGCAGCCACGGTGATCGCGTGGCTTGCCACTCGCGAGAAGTCGGTCGCGACCAGGATGCGTTGGATCATGAGAGCTCACTCATGCAAAGCGCTGTCCAGCACATGCCGGGTGAGACCGCGAAGAACGTGCGCGTGAATCGACGCGGCTGCAACGACTGCGCATGGACTGCGCTGTGTGACCGTCCTGCGCGGCGACGTACCAGCGTCCGAGCTCATCACGTAGCGGCACGCGGTCGATCTACTCATCGATACGCCCACGCGACACTCACGAAGTTTCGAACCAGAAGGCGCGAAGAACCGAAGTGTCGGCAGTGGTCACTCGACGGTCGACGGGGTCGGACCCCGGCCACGCAGGCGGTGCTCGAGCCAGAAGGCTCCGAGCGGAACGAGCGCCGCGACGACCGCTACCGCGATCTGCTTCCACTTCCAGTCGCGGTTGTTCGCGACCGCGAATAGCGCCACGCAGAACGCCACGAAGAGACCGCCGTGAAGCTTGCCGACGAGCGGCACGGCCTGGGTGTTGCCTGCGACGTACTTGAGCGGCATGGCCACGCCCAGCAGCACCACATACGAGATGCCCTCCAGCAGGCTGACGATGCGGAACCGTCCGATGTCCGTGCGCAGCAAGTTCACGTCCGAAGTCTAGGCCGCAAATCACAGCGCCGCGAGGCGCTTCGTCAGCGCGGGCCACCGTGCCCATGTCGTGCGAGGTCGGGCGCCTCCGCTCCGATGGTAACGTTGGTCATGGTGCGAGCGCTGCTGCTGATGACCACATGCGTGTTCGCGTGTGGCGATGATGGCAACACGAGGCCGTCCGACGCCCCGAGCCCCGATGCATCGATCGATGCCCCGATCGATGCCATGGACGAATGTCCGGCGCCGACGGGCCCGGGGCTCACGCATGCCAACTCGATCGGTAGTGAGACGTGGACGGCGGCAGAGAGCCCGCATCGGATCCCCAACCAGGTCACGGTGCAGTCCGGCGCGACGCTGACGCTCGAGCCGTGTGCGATCGTCGAGCTAGGGGCGGGGGCGTCGATCACGGTCCTCGGTTCGCTCGTGGCCGATGGCGGGGCGACGCGTCGGGTTCAGATCCGCGCGGCCGATGCGGCTCAGCCGTGGCGCTGGATCGATGCGGGCCAGCTCACGCTTCGAAACACGACGATCAGCGGGGGAGGGCAGGTCAACGGCTTGGCCGAGCTGTCCGCGATGATTCGAGTCCGCGGTGCGCAGATCGATGTGCAGTCGGTGGTGGTGCAAGGGTCGGCGTCGGTGGGCATGCTCGTCGTCGATGGCGCGCGGTTCGCTCCAGGATCCTCGGACTTGCGGATCATCGAGAGCGCATTGCATCCGATCACGCTGGAGCCCGTCGCTCTCGACGATCTGCCTACCGGCCAGTACACGGGGAACACGACCGACGCGATCGATGTAGCGCGTGTTCCGATCGGAACGGTAGGCCAGCCCGCGTCGGTGACGATGCGTAAGCGCGATGTGTTCTACCGGATGGGCAGCGCGACGGATCCGAACCCCGCGCAATCGATCACCGCGGGCAGCACGCTGACGATCGAACCCGGAGTGACGCTCAAGTTTCGCTCGCAGTATCGGCTCGATGTCTTCGACGGGGCCGCGCTGGTCGCAGTGGGAACGGCGGCGGCTCCAATCATCATGACGTCGGCGGCCAACGCGCCTGCGGCCGGCGATTGGGTCGGCATCAAGTTCGCGGGCATCCCCGTGCCGGCAACCCGGATCGATCATGTGGTGATCGAGTACGCCGGTGACCCCGCGACGAGCACGGTCGGGTTTTCATGCGGTACCGGGCTCGCCGACGCGATCGCTACGCGCACGATGGGGGCCATCTTCATCTCGAGCTCGAACATTGGTGCACCCACGGCCTTCGTGACCAACTCGACCATTCGCGACAGCGCGAGCAACGGTATCGATCGCGGCTATCGGTCTGATGTGGTGGTCGACTTCCTCCCGACCAACACGTTCGAGCGCATCAACTTCTGCACCCAGACTCACCCGCGATCGGAGGGCAACGGATGCCCGATGCCGATTCCCTGCCCCAGGACCTAGCGCTGTAGCCCTACTCCGCGATTCACCCGTGGGTCGAGCGGAATAGACGGCCGGCTCCGCGCGTTGCTGGCGGCGATGCTCCCCGGTGTTGCGTCCAGCCTGCGGCCGGCGCTCTTGCTTGCCGCACTGATGTCGACCGTCCTCGTGCTGCCCGAGCGGCACGACGTGGTCCGGCTGACCGCCCTGTCGGCGGTCACGGCCCCGGAGGTCCCGGCGGCGCCGCTCCTGCCGATCGCACCGCACGCGGAGTCGCCGGCGGCAGTTCCGACGCTGCCAGCGGCGGCGCCAGGCCTGCCCGATCTCGCGGCGGCCGCCCGGGCGCTCGAGCTCGACGAGCTGACTGACCGCACCCTGCGAGTCGTGGTCGGCGACGCTAACCCCGACTGGATCGCGATCTCCACGGGGACGGCGATCGCGGTGAGTCGCGATGGTGGACGGCGGTTTCGCCGGCTCCTCGCCCCTGGGGCCGCCGAGCTCCCCACCATCTGGTTCGACCGGCGAGGGCGCCTCCTCGTGCAGAGTGAGGACGAGGTGTGGACCGATGCACGAGGTCAGCTCGTCCGGGCGAAGGGCGCCCAGGTCCCCCCTGTACCCGCGCCGACGCTCGACTTCGACGACGACCAGGACGACACGGTGCGCTGGCGGGGCACCGCGGGCTGGGAACCGGTGCGGGGGATCCCTGACGGCGAGGTGAGCCTCGTCGACGCGCCGTGGCCCGCGCTGCATGTCGCGGGGGGCATCTACGAGGTCGTGGCCGGCGTCGCGGAGTGGCGGCTCGCCGTGCCCGGGCCGTACGAGAACGGCGATCTGATCAACGCGGTGGCGATCGATCGCGCGGGCCGCGTGTGGCTCACCGAGTACACCGGCGGTGGCGACTGCGACGGTAACGATCGCCTCGTCGTGGTTGGCGTGATCGATCGTCGCGTCAGTGACCAGTCCGGGTCTTGAGCGCGAAGAATCCGGCCGGTGCTAACGTCAACCCATGCGTCGAATCGCGTGGGTCGTAGCCGTCGTGGCGTGTGCTCCGATCTACGCCGAGCCTCAACCCCAGCCTCTCTATCCGTCGCCACCGCCCCAGGGCCCCGCAGGCCCGTCTGGTCCGCCGGGACTGTCGGTCCCCCCCGCGAGCGCGGAGCCGATCGCTCCTGTCGGGTCGCCGGTGCCACCAGGGCCCGTGGCTCCACCCCCAGCGCCAGCGGCCCTGCCGCGGGCCACGTCCGTCGCGTTCGCGCCGACGACCTCGACCGTCGTTCCTGGCGATAGCCCCGCGCCGCACGCTTCCTGCTCCCAGACCATCGAGGCGCATGATCGCGTCGGGCGCATCGCGCTGCTGGCGATGTTCTCGCAGAACTGGTGCTACACGGATGGGGACTACAACGCTCGTAACTTTCCCGCCGAGCAGGGCACGATCGCGGTGGGCTCCACCACCCTCGAGGCGTATCGCGTGCATCCGCCGCGGGCGGCGGCCAAGAAGTTCCTGGCGTCCCATCACGTCGTCCACTACACGTTCGACACGGCGAGCGACTACGCCCTGTACGGCGTCGAGGGTGACACCGTGGTCAAGCTCGCGACGATTCCGGCGGCGACCGTGGTTGCCGGCGGGTCGACGCCATTGCCGATCGACGTGAGCACGCTCCCCGGGCCACTGGCCTTCTTCGTCGTCCCGGCGACCCAGCGCATCTCGTCGCTCGCGCAGCTCGGGCCCGGCGTCGAGGGCGCGCGCGTCGCGACCACGAAGCTCGGCGCGATCGATGTCTATCGCTACGACGTCCCGGCCTCACCGTTCGACACGCGCAGCGCGCCGGGGCTCACGAACGAGCATCGTCATCTGTTTCCCGTCAAGCTCGCGACGGGCCTGGGGGTCGTCTGGCAGGACCCGGCGTCGAAGACGATCGCCGTGACAGCGATCGCAGACCCGGCCACGTCCCATCTCACCACGAGTGTCGCCAACCCTGGCAACTTCACGCTCGCGGCGGCTACCAGCGACGACGCGGGGACCGTATTCCTCGTGACGATCGAGAGCACGGCCAGCCCGCTCAAGACGCGTGCGGTGCGCCTGATCAAGCTCGATCTCGCAAGCGGCGCGGTCACGACCAAGCAGCCCGACGCCTCCGAGGCGGGGCTCAACATCGTCAGCTTCAGCGAGGGTGACCACGCGAGCCTCGCGTACGCGGGCGGCAGGCTCGGGCTGATGGTGGGCCGCACGATGCATCGCAGCGCGGACGGCCTCAATCACCAAGGTGGGATCGCGGTCGTCTTCGACAGCACCACCCTCGAGGTGATCACCAACCATGGCCAGACCTCCGGGCACTCGTTCGAGAACGTGCTCGTGGTCGATCGCGGTGGCTTCGTCGGGATCGATCTTGGCGATAACTACCCGCGGGGCGTGCACCTGCATCGCTTCACCGACACGTCGAGTGACTCGGCGTTGGTCTTCACCTTCAAGACCCATCACGGCACCACCGCCACCGCCCCCGATGGCCGCCAACATCCTGCCTACCCCGCGATCAGCACGAGCCAGACGGCCTTCTACCAGTGGTCGAATGACAACGCGACGTACACGGAGCTCGGCGGGGTTGTGGCCGATCCGAGCGGGTACACCGTGGTCTTCGCCAACGAGGCGAGCGCGGGGCGGGCCCTCGACAATGCCCGCGTCGGCAAGTCACTGAACGATCCGCGCAACGTCGGACTCGTGCGGGTTCGGCCCGACTTCGAGAAGCTTCCTCGCTTCGGCGCGGAGATTCCCGACTCGCTCGTCCTGACGCAAGGTGCTGCCGAGACTGGTGGCTTCTACTCGTTCGGCGGTACCTGGACCAAGCAGCGCAACACGGGCGTGGTGTGGCTGACGAACTACAAGACCACCGCGCAGAACGCGACCCGGGTGAAGGCGATCGGAGTCGACGGGGGCATCCTCGTGGTGTGGGAAGAGTGGAGTGCCGATCGGTACGCCTCGACGTTCGGCATGATCGTCGATGCCAACGGCGCCGTACTCACGCCCGCAACCGACCTCGGTCCTGCGGTCCGGCTCGGACGACGCGACGACGTGCTGGTCGACGGCAAGACCGTCTACTTCGTCAGCGGTCGCGGCTCGACGAAGCAACTGGAGCTGACCGCGCTGCGGCGGCCGTAGCGCGGCGCCTCGGTTACGCGCTCGGCGCGACCTCCGCTGCGGCGGGCGCCTCGTTCCACGACGGGAACGGATCCGGGAAGCTGCACCAGCCGTCCGCCCCGAGGCTCAGTTCGGCGTCCGTGAGCAGGCAGCGGTCGAAGCCTGCACGGAGCGCCGCTTCGTTCATCCCGATCCCGATCAGGACGAGCTCCTGGCGGCGGTCGCCGTACGGTTCGTGGAAGTCGCGGCGGATCTCCGCCTGGGTCTCGGGGGCTTCGGGCCACGCCGTCGCCGGAACGGCCGCCCACCAGAAGCCGGCGCGGTTCGTGCGGCACGCCGGCCCGGCCTGAGACCATCCGCCGACCTCGCCCATGCGGGTCGCCAGCCAGAAGAAGCCCTTCGAGCGCAAGACACCGACCCACTCGCTGCTGAAGAACGCGGCCAGTCGCGCAGGATGGAACGGTCGCCGCGCCCGATAGACGAAACTACTGATGCCGTACTCCTCCGTCTCCGGCGTGTGGATGCCGGCGAGCTCCTTCGCCCACCCGGCGTAGGTCGCCGCCTTCACGTCATCGAAGAGCCCCGTGCCGACGACCGCGCCGATCGGGACCTGACCATGCCGCGCGCGCACGAGCCGCGCCTCGGGGTTCAGGTGATGGAGGATGGCTTCGAGGCGTTCGAGCTCCGTGGGCGTCACGAGGTCGGACTTCGAGATGACCAGCACGTTCGCGAACTCGACCTGCTCGACCAGGAGATCGACGATCGTCCGAGTGTCATCCGGCCCGAGCGCAATGCCCCGTGCGCGCAGGTCATCCGTGGAGCCGTACTCGCGAAGGAAGTTCGCCGCGTCGACCACCGTGACCATCGTGTCCAGCTTCGCGACATCAGCGAGGCTGAACCCCTGATCGTCACGGAACGAGAACGTCGCCGCCACCGGCATCGGTTCGCCGATTCCGGTCGACTCGATGAGCAGGCTGTCGAACCGCCCCTCGGCCGCCAGTCGCTTCACCTCGATCAGTAGGTCCTCGCGTAGCGTGCAGCAGATACACCCGTTCGACATCTCGACCAGCTTCTCTTCGGTGCGACCGAGAGCGGCGCTGCCCATCTTCACCAGCTGGGCGTCGATGTTGACCTCGCTCATGTCGTTGACGATGACCGCGACGCGACGCCCCTCGCGATTCGAGAGCACGTGGTTGAGCAGGGTCGTCTTCCCGGCGCCGAGAAATCCGCTGAGAACGGTTACAGGCAAGTGCGGCATGAAGTCTCCCTTCATCGAGCGCGCTCGACGCGCCCACGTGTCCCTACGAGCTCGAAGTGCGGCCTCGCGCCCTCACACACCATCGCCAGGGGCGAACGAAGCACGCCCCGACCCTCGCATTAGTGCAACAGAATTGCAATTGCAACGAGACGGCGGTAGACACGGCGGTGTGAGCGCGCGACACCACCTGTTCGTGTGTACGTCGTGTCGGCAGCGGGGCGAGAGCAAGGAGCCGCGCGAGCAGCGCTCGGGCGCTCAACTATTTCGCAACCTCAGCGAGTACTTCGTGAACTGGGCCCGGCGCGAAGACTTCGTGATCGCGCCGTGCGAGTGCCTGAGCGTATGTCCGCGCCCGTGTGCGGTCGCGCTGCGTGCGCCCGGGAAGTTCACGTACGTCTTCGGCGATCTCAAGCCGAGATCGTCCGAGCTGGCCGTCATCGAGTGTGCGTCGCTGTATCGCCGGTCCGATACCGGGGTCCTTCCGCGGGAAGCGCGTCCAGAGGCGCTCCGCGCCGGCATCCTCGCTCGGATCCCTCCGCTCCAGGTGAGGTGACCCGCTGCTCAGCTCGGGTCAGCGCCGAACATCGCCTTGAACGCCGCGACCATCTCCTGCTCGGACACGTCGCGGATGCGAGTCGCGATGATCCAGTGGTGGCCGAAGGGGTCCCGCACGCGCCCCGCCCGATCGCCGTAAAACTGATCGGCGAGTGGGTAGATCGCGGTCGCACCGGCGGCGAGGGCCCGCTCGAACACGGCGTCTGCATCGGCGACGTGCACGTCGAGCACGACGGAGGTGCCGGCGAGAGTGGCGGGACTCATCGAACCGATGCGGGGCAGTTCGTCCGCCAGCATGAGCCGCGTGCCCTCGATCTCGATCTCGGCGTTCATGCAGGTCCCGTCGGGCGCCACCAGGCGAGCGCGCACTTCCGTGGCCCCGAAGACGCGCTCGTACCAGGCGATCGCCTCGCCCGTGCTCTTCACCTGCAGGTAGGCCGTGATTCCTCGCATCGCGCGAAGTGTATAGCGCGGCCCCGAACGTCAGCGGCAGGCTTCGGCGAGCCAGGCGTGGACGTATCGCGAATCCGGCTAGCGACGGTACGCATGCGAAGGAAAACGCGACCACCCCGACGCGATTCAGTCCTTTGCCGGAACGCGCTTGATCCAGGCCACTTCGAGCTTGAAGGGGCCGGCCTTCTTGTCGCCGAGCAGGAATCCAACCGCGTTGACCTCGCCGGGCGTCACCGCCCCCGCACCTTCGATCACTTCACCAAAGGCCGTCGCCACGAACGTGTCGAGGGGGACCTTGACCTCGATCCAGCTGTCCTTCTTGGTCGGAACCGTGACGCGGTACGAGAAGGCCCGCATCCGCTTGGCGACGTAGAGGTTCAGCGTGTACTCGCGGCCATCGCCGCGGACCCGGGTGACGATCGTGTCGCCCGCCTCGAGGCCGATCGCCTTCGGCTTCGTTCGCACGGAGGTGAAGCCACCGTTGTTCTCCAGCGACAACGTCCCGTAGAACTCCAGCGTCTTCTCGGTGACCTTGAAGTTACCTTCGGAGACCCCGCCCATCACACCGTCGTTGACGGTCTGCCACTCCTTCGCGGCGTCGGCGCCGGTGAAGTCGAACAGGGTCTGCGGTTTGCTGTCGGCCATGGCGGTCGTCACGGATAGCAAGATCAACCAGCCGGGCAAGCTCATCGAGTTCATGGTGCGTGTCCCTCATGGGCCACGAGCGCCCCCTCGTAGATGGCGCGGCGAGGTTCGGGGTTACGCAAGAAGCGCGCTGGCCGCACACGTCGCGACATGTGAGCCTCGGGCCACGCCTGCAGTGACCGCTCGGCCCCTCGTCGCCTTGCTGTAAACTGCGGGCCATGAGCACGACGTTCCGCTGCCTCGGCTTACTCGTGGTGATGGCTTGTGGTGTCGACGAGGGGGATAGCAGCACGGACGACAGCGACGGCGATGGCGCGAGCAACGAGCCGGCTGAGCTGGCGGGCATCACGGCCGCGCACAATCGCGTTCGGTCCGAGGTTGGGGTGCCGGCCCTCCGCTGGAACGCGGACCTCGCCGGGCTCGCAGCGCAGTTCATCGCGGACTGCCAGTTCGAGCACAGCTCCGGCGCCGAACGAAGCAACCGCTTCGGCTTCGACTACATCGGCGAGAACCTGTACCAGGCGGGTGGCTTCATGCCCTCCGGAACCGAGGTCTCCGATGCGTGGGCGTCCGAGGAGGCCGACTACAACTACGCCAACAACTCGTGCCGCAGCGTCTGTGGCCACTACACGCAGCAGGTGTGGCGGACGACGACGGATCTGGGGTGCGCGATGAAGATGTGTGGCGGCAGCGTCCTGGTCGCCTGCGAATACGGACCGGGCGGGAACTATCAGGGCGAACGCCCGTACTGACGTTCACTCCGCGGTGGTCAGCCCGATCAGCATCACGTGCAGGGCGCCGCGCAGATCCTCCTCGAAGTCGACACATAGCGAGGCGTAGTCGCGGCCGCGCAGGATGGCCGCGGTAGCCGCCCCGGGGTGGGCCATCAGCCAGAGGCCGCCGATCAGCGCGTGTAGATAGCGCACGAACCCGGCCGCGCGCTCGATCGAGATCGCGGGGAGGGCCACGTGCAGCGCGTTGCGGATGCGGATCGAAAGCTCGAGCATGTGCGCCTTGAAGACCGCCGCCGCCTCGTCGGTGAGGTTGCGCTCGAGTACGGCGACCGACGCGATCAGCTCGCAGGTCCGGGGGATGGCGGCGATCGAGCGCGCGAGGATCCGAGCGATCTCGGCCGGGGCGCCCTCGCCCGCGAGCGGCGCGAGCTCGCGCTCCATCGTCGCGAGCCAGAGCGCGACGTCGTCGGCGAGGATCGCGAGCAGGATCTCCTCGCGGCTCCCGAAGTAGCGGTAGACGTTCGACTTGGCGACCCCCGCCTCGCGGGCGATCGCCGAGAGCCCGACCTCGGCCAGCCCGAGCGTGCCGAGCAGCCGGCGCGCGGCCTCCAGAAGATCATTGCGCCGCTGCTCCTTCTGCTCCGGAACTCGGGCGCGCTGGAACGACTGGCTGGCCGACATGAGAACATTGTTCTCTTATCGCATCATGAAGACCATCGCAAGTACGAACAGTTACATCGCTGCTCGCGCTCCGCTCGAGAAACGTCGTTGACAAGAGAACGTCGGTCTCCTATTAAGAGACCACCGTTCTCCAAGGAGCTTTCACGATGCCGACCTCGACCTCTCGTCCTGCCGACACCACCGTCCTCGTCACCGGCGCGTCTGGGTTCATCGCCCAGCACACCATCATCGCGCTGCTCGCCGCGGGTTACCGCGTGCGCGGCACCGTGCGGTCGCTCCAGCGCGCGGCCGAGGTCGAGAAGGTCCTGGCGGCGCACGCCGACCTCGGCGATCGGTTCTCGCTGGTCGCGGCGGAGCTCACGCGCGACGACGGCTGGCGCGAGGCCTGTCGGGGCTGCCGCTACGTGCTGCACATGGCGTCGCCCCTGCCGGCCGCGCCGCCCAAGCACAAGGACGAGCTGATCATCCCCGCGCGTGACGGTGCGCTCCGCGTGCTGCGCGCGGCCGTCGCCGAAGGCGTCGAGCGGGTCGTGCTGACCTCGTCGGTCGCGGCCGTCCTCTACGGCCAGGCGCGCGATGGCAAGACCTACGACGAGTCCGACTGGTCGATCCTGAGCGACAAGGTCGGCGCCTACGAGCAGAGCAAGACCATCGCCGAGCAAGCGGCATGGGACTTCGTGAAGGCGCTGCCCGCCGATCAGGCGATCGAGCTCGTGACCATCAACCCCGGCCTCGTGCTCGGCCCGCTGCTCTCGGCGGACTGCAGCACCTCGGGCGAGGTCGTGCGCAAGCTCCTCCAGCGCGAGCTCCCCGCGTGCCCCGACGTCGGCTTCGCGGTCGTCGACGTGCGCGACGTCGCCGATGCGCATGTCGCCGCGCTGACAGCGCCGGGCGCGGCCGGCCAGCGCTTCATCGTGGCCATCGAGCACGCGGGCATGCTCGACATCGCCAAGATCCTCGACCGCGAGTTCTCGCCCCGCGGCTTCAAGATCCCGACGCGTCGCCTGCCCAACTGGATCCTCCGCACCGTCAGCCTCTGGGACAAGACGGCCCGCCTCGCGATCCAGGAGCTCGGCAAGCGCCAGGATGTCTCGAACCAGCGGGCCCGCGAGGTCCTCGGCTGGAAGCCGCGCGGCCTCGAGGCGATGGTCGTCGAGATGGGCGAGAGCATGATCGCCCACGGCGTCGTCTCCGCGCGCTGAGCCGACGACCGCCGGTCGAACGACAGCACGCTCCTCATCCTTCCCACCACTCCTGGTCGACATCGCCACCTGCTCGCGCAGGAGCGCATGCACGCAGCGTCCGCCGCGATGGCGTTTTCGTCGCGGTACTGCGCGGGGGGGCTCCAGATCTTTCCGTCGGCGCGCGTGATGTCGCTGGCGCCCGTGCAATAGACCTTGTAGCCGGGGCCGTGCTCGAGAACGCGACCTTCTTGTTCGCCCGGTAGAGATCGGTGTCGATCCCACACGTCGTCTTGAGCTCCTTCGAGAAGGTCTGGCGAAGTTGTTCCTGCGACCCGAATCTTCAGTCGACGACGGAGGCTGGTTCGAGCGCGATCCCGCAGGCCTCGGGATCCTCCTCGCAGACGTTACCCGTGTCGCCATAGTCGGTGATGTACTTCCACAAGCAGCCGTTGTTCGCGTTCGTAAGCACGCATTCCGCTTCGGTGGCCAGGCCCGGGCATTCCTTGGACGCGTGGATATGCTTGCAAGTCCCCGTGAAGTTGTTGCTGGGTGGGGAGTGTTCGCAAGCTGTCCACTTGAAGCTCTTCGCGATGCAGTAGCCACTGCCGCCCACGCTCCGCTTCCACTCGCATTCCGTCGCTTCGTAGTACTGGCACTTGTTCGGATCCGGATCGTCCGGTCCAACGACGGGCGTGATGGCGATCGCGCTGGTCTCGGACGACACATCCGTCGTGGTGCACGCAGCGAGGGTGAAGGCGAGCATCAGGCCGTGGAGGGTTCGCATCCCATGAGCATCCGATACCACCCTCTCGCGATCAAGTTGACTTTGACTCAATAACCCGAGGCAGCCCCGACGAGTGAGGGCTCGCGGGCGATGGGCAGGCACGGGAGCTCATGATGCTTGGAGCGCGCCACGGGGTGAAGTGGCGACAGCCGCGCGAAGCGGATCGCCGTCGCCACTCGGGTTCTCCGAGCAGCGGACGCGGCAGGAAGCAGCTAGCCGCCGCAGGAGCCGCCGGCACAACCGCCGGCCCCGCCACCGCCGGCACCTCCGAGCGCCGCCTGGCGACGCGCGCTCCACTCACCCCTCCACGCGAACCGCGCGCGCGGGAAGAATCCGGGTTCGAACGTGCCGCGCAGCGCGCCCGCGAGCAGCATGCGGCCGCCGGTGATCGTGGAGAGGGTTTCGAGATCGAGCGAGTTGATGTGGCTCTTGGTCGACATGCAGGGCTCCTGGTTGAGTTGGTGATTCCCTGGATTGCAGACACGAGGCCAACGCTCGACGACAGGATTTCGCGAGGTTTGCCGCGGCCCCTCGTGGCCTCGAGCTCACTGTTGTCTACTCGTCAGTACGCAGCTCGGATCCGTCGATTCCTTCGCGATATCAGGTGCCTGCCGCAGCCTGCAGGTGCAGGCGCGAGCCCGCACCCAGCGACGAGTCCGCAGAGAACCTCGTCGGAGCCCACCGTCAGAACACTCCCTTCGGGCCAAACGGCGCGGTGACCTTGGTTTCGCTCCAATCGGGCTGAAACCCGAAGTGGATGGACACGAGCTTCTTGCTCCTCTTGCCGAACGCGGCGGAGATCATGTGCTCCTTGTCGGGGTACCAGTAGTCGCGCTCGTCGGACGTACCCTTCGGCTTGCCGAGCTTCTTCGCGACGTCAGCGCGCGCGTCCCCGATCTTCACGCCGAGAACGATCTCGTTCGTGAACGCTCCGAACTCGACCTCCTTGCCGAGACCGCGGATGTACGACGTCTGGTTCGCGGCGTAGAAGTCGACGGCGGTCACGCACAGCACGCGCTTGCCGGCGATCTCGAGCTTCGATCCCATGTACGAGATGCCCGCAGCCGGGTTCGCCTGCTCGTCGATCGTCTTGCCGATCGGTAGTCCCGCTGACTCCAGCACCGGCTTCGCCTCCTTGATCGGCTTGCCGATCAGCGCGATCAGCTGCTTCGCGAGGTCGTCTGTCGTCGCGAGCTTCGCCGTCGCGGCGGTCGCCGGCGTGATCGTCACCCCATCGCGCGCCTTCACGGCCGTCTTGTAGATCGCGAGATCCGGTGGGGCCTTGAACTGCGTCGCCTGGAAGTCCGCCCACCGCGCGTCCAGGATCGCCCCCATGCGCGCGACGGCGGCCCAGTCGTCGGGGACGTAGAACGGGTTCTTCACGACACGCTTGAACGTGCCGAGGAAGTCGTCGTCGTATGCCCGCTCGTCCTTGTGGGGGAGGTTCAGGAGCTTCGCGAGCTCCTGGTCGGTCTTGGCGCGGTTCGGCGCACGCGTGCCGATGAACATGCGCTGCGTGTAGCCGAAGCAGAAGTCGCCGAGGGCAGGATCGATGTCGAGCGTGGTCAACGTGCTCGCGCACGCCGTCTTCAGGAAGGCCACCGGAGAGAGCTGCTTCGCCGCGAGCTGCTTCCCGGCGGGGGTGCCAGCGTGCTTCGCAGGCAGCCCGAAGCGATCCGCCGACCACGCGACGATCAGCGCCATGCCGACGAGCGCCGCATCCGGCGGCGCGTCGACCGGTGAGGTCTCGAAGTGCAGCGGATGTGTCGAGAGGTCGCGTCCACCGCGCGCCTCCTCCCCGAGCTCGATGTAGTAGTGGCCCACGAGGCCATCGCCGCGGTAGTTGGCCATGATCTCGTAGCCATCGCGCTTCCACGAGTCACGCTCACTCTCGGGGTGATCCGGCGCGACATCACCGTCGTCCAGCGTCCAACCGGCGTCGGGCTGGTTGCCCTTGCGCACGGCCGCACGATCGCCGAACACGAATGGCTTCGGCAGGTCCGCGAAGCCGACGTGCTTGTCGACCTTGTCGCGGAACAGGTACAGGCCGGCCAGCACCTTCTTCTTGCCGGTGGGCGGGTGCTCGAGAGAGAAGTCGAAGCCGTACGTGCGGGCTTCGATGAAGTCGGCGCTGACCTTTGCGCCGGTCGCGGCGACGAGCGCGACGACGGCGGGATCATCCTTCGGCTTGCCGAGCAGGGCGAGGAGGGAGGCGAACGACGTCGGACGTGCGGACTTCTGCGCGGCCATGCGGCCGGGATCCTGCCACAAGCGGAGATTCGCCGAACCGTGTATCCGCTCCGCGGACACTATCGAGCGGGAGGCGCGTCGGTGAGCTCAGCGAGCGTCGGCCTGGATGTAC
>JALHPV010000146.1 GCA_022842285.1 Kofleriaceae bacterium | reverse complement strand
GCGCGGGGGCCCCCCCCCGGCCACACCCCCTGCGACACCTCTCGCTGGTGTCGCAGGGGTCCGA
Source organism: Kofleriaceae bacterium (assembly GCA_022842285.1). Lineage (GTDB taxonomy): Bacteria > Myxococcota_A > Polyangia > Haliangiales > Haliangiaceae > JABFXX01. The sequence continues at coordinate 17,276 of JALHPV010000146.1, read as the reverse complement.
CCCCTGCGACACCCCTCGCGCTGATCAGGCGGCGCCGACGGTCAGCAGGTCGCGGAGGTGCTGGTAGTCGTCGGAGAGGTAGAAGCGGACGAGGTCGGGGCCCCCGAGGACGGCTCCGAGGGCGACGGTCGCGTCGTGCGAGGCGAGGGTCTCGCCGGAGAGGCGCGCGACCATCCAGATGGCCGGAGCGAAGTCGTCGCAGGCCACGAGGCCGGCGCGCTTCGCGTTCGCGAGCATGCCGTCGATCCAGCCGGAGGGATCGAGGTCCTGCGTGTCCGGTGACGAGACGCGCTCGAGGAGGGTCTGGATGGTCTCGGAGGCGTTGGCCACCATGTCGCCGGCGAGGCCCGTATTCTGGGTCTCGGGGTTCAGGAGCTGGAGCATGAGCTGCGAGAGCTCGCGGCGCTGGCGAGAGCCGATGGTGAGCAGGGAGGCGTAACCGCCGCGGATCGCTTCGAATGCGTAGCCGAAGAGGAAGCGGAGGGGCGCGTCGTCCTCGGAGACGAGGGCCCGATCGAGGACGACGAGCTTGCGGGGGAAGGCGGTGACCGCGGCGAGGCCGGGGACCTTCTCGCCGATGTAGATCTCGGCATCGACCTCGAAGAGCGAGGAGACCTCGGCGGCGATCTGGACGAGCCGGGTCTCGCCGGCGGCGAGGGCCGGCTGGATGTTCAGGCCGAGGGCGGGGGCGGGGATGGCGGTCGAGATCTCCTCGGCGAAGGCCGCGAAGACTTCGCCCATCGCGGAGCGCGCTTCGGGCGTCATGAGGTAGCGCTCGCGGTTCTTGCTATCGAGGGCGCGCCGGAGCGGGCGGGTCTGGCGGGTGGCGCGCATACGGCGCGAGGTGACCCGATCGACTTCTTCTGCGAAACCCAGCAGATCGAGCGCGGTGAGGACGCGGGTGGCGCGCTCGGTGTCGCCCAGGCGGTTGTAGTAGGTCGCGAGGAGGCGATAGGCGGGGGCGTGGTGGATGTCCCGCTCGAGGACCTTGCGGAGCTCGCCGACGGCACGCTGTGGATCGTCGACGGCGTAGATCTCGGCGAGGGCCACGCGATCGCTCGCGCCGTCGGGCTCGACGTTGAGGATGCCGCGGTACGCCTCGATGGCGGCAGCGCGGTCGCCCGTGGAGAGGAGCATACGGGCGAGGCCGCGCTGCAGCGGGACGGCCGCTGATGGGCCACCGCGCTCCATGGCTGCGTGGGCGGCGTCGATCAGCAAGGTCTCGGCCGTGCGCTGATCCTTCGCGTCGGAGGCGCGACGGGCGAGGACGAGGGCGGGAGGCGCGTAGCCCGGATCGTACTCGGTGGCGCGGCGGTACTGGGGAGCGGCCGCGCGCGGATCGCCCGAGGCGTCGAGGATGCGACCGCGATAGTAGTAGTAGCGCGCGAGAGCTGACGGGGAGAGCGGCTGGCCGGGCGCGGTGGCGAGCTCGATGACGCGCTCGATGGCGCTCCTCGCGTCGCCGTAGCGCTCGACGAGGAAGTACTGCTGGGCGAGCTGGTAGTACGCGTCCTGGTGCGAGGGGTCGAGCCGGAGGACCTCGCGCAGGACGGCGATCGCGCGCTGGGCATCCATCTCGCCATCGGCGTGGAGCTCGGCGCGACGCATGAGGGCCGCGATGCGATCCGTGGAGGTCGTCTCCGGCGCGACGAGGAAGGTCTCGATGGCCGCGATCGCATCGGGCCAGGCGCGCATCTCGGTGTGGAAGTCGACGAGGGCGGACAGGATCGCCACGTCGCTCGGAGCGAGATCGAGGGCCTGCTTGTACTCGCGCGAGGCCGCATCGAGATCGCCTTCGCGCGAGATGATCGTGGCGCGACCCACGAGGACGCGCGCCAGGAGTGCGTCGGCATCCTCGCGCTTCTTGTAGACCTTCTCGAGCTCGCGGTAGGTCGTCTCGAAGTCCCAGACGTCGGGGTGCTCGCGCGCGAGGGCGGTGAGGTCGTCGAGGGCGCTGGCGTTCAGGGGCTTGATCTCGAGGGCGACGATCAAGCTGTCAGCGGCGCCGCGCAGGTCATTGGTGTGGCGCGCCACCACGCCGCGCTTGCGATAGAACTCGCTGCGTGTCGACGGATCGCCGTCGCGCATCGCCTTCTGCGCGAGAGCGGTGGCGAGGCGGTGCGCCTGGGACCACTGCTGCTCCGTGAAGTAGTGCTCGAAGAGCCCCTGGTTCGCGGGCAAGCAGTCCGGGTCGACGGCGAGCGCGGAGTCGTAGAACTGCAGGGCGCGCTCGATGTCTCCGAGCTGCTTCTCGTAGACGCCGCCGATCTGCGCGAACACGCCGGCGCGCTCCTTGTCGTCCTGCCAGAGCTTCACCTCGAGCTCGAGTGTCTCGATCACGCGCGGCCAGTCCTCGCGCCGGCGATAGAGATCCCGGAGGCCGTGAACGGCCGGCAGGCACGACGAGGTCGTCTTGATCGCGGCCTCGTAGTAGCGAATGGCGTCCGCCTCCCGCCCGAACTTCGCCTCCATCACGGAGCCACACCGGAAGTAGAGCAGGGCCTTCGTCGTGCGATCGGACGTGACCTTGATGAGGCGGCGCGTGATCTCGACGAGCTCGGCCCACTGCTCCGTCGATTCGTAGATGCGCCCGAGCGCCTCGAGGGCGTCCTTGTTTTCGGGCTCGAGGTCCAGCATCTTCTGGTAGCCCTCGGTCGCGCCCTGGACGTCGCTCGCTCCCTCCTCGGAGGCCCGCGCGATCTTCTTCAGCAGCGCGAGCGAGGCGTCGCCCGTGGCGTGCTCGAGCTGCATCTTCAGCACGTCGACGAGGCCCGTGCGGTCCTGCGCGTCCTCGTAGAACTTCTCGACCATGCGCGCCGCGTTGGCGTCACCCGGCTCGAGCTTCAAGAGCTCGAGCGAGAGCTCCATCGCGTGCCGGCGGTCGCCATGTTCGTGCGAGAGCGCGGCCGCCGCCCGCAAGGCGTCGGCCTTGCGCGTGGGATCCTTCTGGAACTGTACGCGGCGCTCCCACGCCGCGATCAGCGGCAGGTAGTCACCGCGCGTGCGGCAGACGTCCTCGAGGACCTTCACCGCCGCGCCGGGCTGCGAGTCGACCTCGATCACCTTCTGGTACGACAGGATCGCCGCGTCGATCTGTCCGAGGAAGTTCAGCTGCACGTTGCCGCGCCGCGAGTACAGGTCGCCGAGCCGGTACGCGCGCGAGCCGCCCGACTCCACGTACTCGATGGCACTCTCGTAGAGCTGCATCGCTGCCGCCCACCGCTCGGCCTTGTAGCAGACGCGCTCCATCGCCGTGAACACGTCCCGGTTCGCCGCGTCCAGCTTGAACGCGGCCGTGAACGCAGCGATCGAGCCGTCGATGTCGCCGCGGTTGGACCGGAGATTGGCGACACGCACGAGCATCGCCGACTTCTCGACGGGGTCGCTGAGACCGTCGGCGCGCGTATCGAGGAGCCGGGCGAGCTCGCGGTCGCGGCCGAGCTGCTCGTAGAGCTTCTCGAGCGCGGTGGTGGCGATGTTGTCGCTCGACCGTCGCTCGAGGATCGACTCGTAGGCCGCGGCCGCCTCGGAGGGCTTCGAGAGCCGCGACGCGCGGATCTCCGCCAGTTCGTGGAGGATCGCCACCTGGCGGTCCGCGTCGTTCGGCTTCACCGTCGGCAGCTCGCGCTCGAGGGCCGTCGCGATGTCGGCCCAGCGATCGCCTAGCCGCAGCACGCGCAGCAGGTGCTGCTGGCGGCCTTCATCGAGCTGCAGCGTCTGGGCGAGCTGGAGGTAGCGAATCGCGCCCTCGGTGTCGCCGAGCTCGCGCTCGTAGAGATCCGCCAGCTCGGCGGCGCGCGTGGCCTTCTCCGCCGGAGAGGTCGCGTTCTCCATCTGCGTGCGTCGCACCTCGACGAGCTCGCTCCACTCCGCGATGTGACCGAGGGCCTCGGCGAGGACCTCCAGGTTGCGCGGCGTGCGCGAGGCACCGCGGTACGCTCGGGCGAGCTCGTCCCACTGGCCGAGGGCACGGGCCGGCGCCTCGATGCCCGCCAGCGCCTCGGGTTGATTGGGCTCGATGCCGAGCACGTCGAGGAACGCCAGGACGACGGCCTCGGGCTCCTTCTCCATCTCGGTGAGGGTGCGGCCCAGCTCGAGCAACAACTCCTGGCGCCGCTCGAGTGGAGGGTTCGCGGCGAGCTCGGCGCGCAGGACGGTGACGACGCGATCGAGATTGCCGGCCGCCCGATGCAGCCGCGCTTGCTCGCGGAGCGCCCCGCCGGGCCGGCCTTCGCCCGCCTTCTCGAGCGCGGCGATCGCGGCGTCGGAGTCCCCCCGCGCCTCCTCATTGCGAGCGACGTCGCCCCAGAGCGTGCTGCGCTTCTCCTGCGTGGAGGCGAGATCCGTCGCGCTCCGGTACAGCGCGGACGCTCGCTCGTGACTCTTGCCTCGCTCGTGCATCGCGGCGAGCGCGATCGTGGCGTCCAGATCCTGCGGCCGCTCGGCGACGAGCCCCTCGAGGGTGGTGCGAGCGCCGGAGGGATCGCCGAGAACCTCGTCGAGCAGCACCGCCCGTTCACGCGCAGCCGCGGCCCGGGCATCGGGGCTCGTGAGCGAACGCGCCAGCTCGCCGAGGGTCTTCGCGAGCAGGTCGTGGCGACGTCCGGCGCGGTACACCGCCGCCAGCGCCGCGCGGGAGAACGGATCCGACGGCGCGAGATGAGCCGCGCGCAGGAGCGATTCTTCGGCCTCGACGAAGTCGCCGCGCGCGAGATCGACGATGCCGCGCGCACACCACAGCGCCGCCGCCGTGCGCTGATCCGGCTCCGCCCCCGCCCAGCGCGCGTACGCCGCCGCCAGATCGTCACCGTCGCTGTACGTCTCCGCGTCGGCCACGCCATCGCCGCGCAGGAGACGCACCACGTGATCGCGGGTCGTGCCGAGAATCGGATCCGCCGCGGCGCGCTTCCACAGGCCGACGGCCCGGGCCCGGTCGCCCCGGCGCTCCGCGATCGCCGCCGCCCAGCGGAGCCCGAGTCCCCCCCGCGTCTCGAAGCGCGACGCCGTCGCATCCGTCGGCTCCGCGAGCTCGAGCTGATCGAGCCAGCGCTCCGCGATCGGACTCGAGGTCACGTCGGCCACGGTGCGGGCGAGCTGGGGCAGCGTCGCCTCGTTCTGCGCGGCGGCCAGCTCGAGAGCCCGCCACGCATGCGTCGCGGCGACGGCCGTGCATTCGCTATCGGCAAGGGCGCGATGCGCCGCGAGGGCCTTGGCCGGTGCCGATCCGATCGCGGACCACGCCGCGCGCAAGAGAGCGATGCGCCGCGCCGCGCCCGCCAGCTGCGCTGCGGGGTCCTCGGCGAGGGCCGTCCACAACGTAGCTGCCTCGGCGGGCTGGGCATCCCGATCCAGCTCCGACGCCATCGCGTGGCGCGTCGCCAGGGCTTCGAGCGCCCCGCCGGGCAGCACCGTCACCAGCTCCGCGCGCTTGTCGAGCAGGTCGTACCGACGAACGTCATCGAGCATCGTGGCTGCATCGATCGCCACATCGAACGTGCGGAGCCAGCCGAGCGCCTTGCCCTTCGCGCCCGCCGGGCCCGGGTAGTGCTCGAGCTTCGACCAGCACGTCGCCAGCGCCGCCGCCGGATCGTTGACGCGGTCGAGCTGGAGCGCCGCGGCGGCCGCGACCTCCTCGGGTTCGCTGTCCTCGTCGAGCCCGCGCCGCCGGAGCTCCGTCACCTTGGCCCACGCCCCGCGTGCGGCGTGCCCCAGGGCCGCCAGCTCGACGGCATGGGCGCGCCACGGGGCCGGAAGCTCCGCGTCGACGAGCTGCTCGACGATCGGCACCGCCTTGTCCGCGCGCCCGTGCCGCCACAGCCACGCCTCCGCCAGCTCGAGGGCGAGCGCGGGGGAGTCGAGCGTCCGCTCGGAGCCGATCAGCTTCTTTTCGAACGCCTCGAGCGTGGCGACATCGCCCGCGGCGAGGGCGGCCGCGAACCGCAGGCGTGGGGCGAGCGGATGCCCCTCGGCGAGCTCGAGGAAGCGCAGCGCCTCGTCGGTCTGGTGGAGCGCATCCCAGCTCGCGAGCGCCGTCCGGACGTTCAGCTCCGCGAGCGCCTCGTCGGAGCCGGTGCCTTCGAGCAACGCCTCGGCCTCCGTGGCGACGAGCTCGAGCATCGCCTCGACGAGCATCGCCGCGTCGGGCGCCTCGAGGTTCTTCGTGTCCTCCGCGAGGTCCGTCTCGGGTCGCCAGCTATGCGTCGCTCCCGCGCCTTGCTCGGTGCTGGGCGGCGGCTCCCCGACTTCCGTGGACGCGGCCGGCGGCGCGACCGGCAGGCGCGGAATCGGTATCGGCGGTGGCCGCTGCGCCATCGGGGTCGTTAATCGTACCCCCTCACGCTTCCCCAGGCCATTTGGCGCGCGGCCCTGATACCCTCGGACCCGGATGAGTCAGGCCCGCCGCGCGCTCTGCGTGTGCCACGACACGACCGTCGGCGACACTGTCGCCGCCGCGCTCGCGTCAGCCGGCCTCGTCGTCGAGCACACCCGCGTCGTCCCGCCGACCACCGACGGCGTGGCGCTCATCGTCGTCGACGCGGCTGCCCGCAAGGCCGCGGGCGACTCGCTCCGGTCCGCCCGGGTCCCGGTGGTGGTCGTCGGTGACTCCCTCGACGACGACGGCCTCATCGCCCTCATGCTCGACGCTCCCGTCAGCCACCTCGTCGAGGACCCGGCCGACCGCGACGTGGCCATCACCTCCGCGAAGCTCGCCTCCGGCGACCACTTTGGCCTCGAGAAGTACGTCGCCCCGACCGCACCGGTGTACGAGCGCGCCGTCGCCGACGAGGCCGCCCGCGTCCAGGCCCGCGCCGAGGTCTGCGCCTGGGCCGAGTCCAGCGGCGCCCGCACCGCGACCGTCCATCGCGTCGCCAACGTCGTCGACGAGCTCCTCATGAACGCGCTCGGCGCCGGGTCCCGGCACGCCTGCCTCCGCTGGGCCGCCGACGAGCAGACCCTCGCCATCTCGGTCGGCGATGCCCGGGGCGCCCTCAGCCAGCGCGACGTGATCTTGCACGTCCAGCGCGCGAAGGGCGAGAAGGGCCGCCCGAAGCCGACGTCTCCCTCCGGCAATGGCGCCGGCCTCGGCCTCTATCTCGTCCTCGCGAATGTCGCCTCGCTCGTCGTCAACGTGACGCCCGGCCAGCGCACCGAGGTGGTCTGCCTGTTCTCCCTCGCCCGCGGCGTGCGCCCCTCGCCGTCGCGCGTCCGCTCGCTCCACGTCTTCGCGACGTAGGCGCGTCTCAGGGCGGGAGGATGGCGCTCACCTCGATGGTGACGTCGGGGAACGCGAGGGGCGCGATCGTCTCGCCGGGATATGCGCGCAGCTTGATCTGCCAGCCGTCCGGCCCCGACTCGCGATGGATCTCCACGCACCGGTCGACGTGGTTGACGATCCAGTACTCATCGACTTTGGCAGTGCAATACACCAGGCTTTTCAGTCCGCGGTCGTACTTGAGTGACGTGCGAGACACCTCGATGACCAGCAGTGCCCGCGACGGATGTTCCTTCCAGTAGTCGCCGTTGGGCACGATGGTCAGGTCGGGTTGCGGCTCCGAGTCCTCTGAAGCCGCAAACGGATTTCCGCTCATGATGAACGCCCGATCTCCGATCCCCCGTTCGAAGACGCGCCTCAGAAGATCGGCACTCACGCAATGCGCCGGGTCGATCGGCGCCATTTCAAACAGCGTTCCGAGTAGCAGTTCGACCCGTTCGTCCTGGAACCAGCCCTCCCGCACCATCTGGTCGAACTCCGAGCGCTTGAACTTCCGGACGGGCCCAGCCTGCAGCACTTCGGTCTGATCGGGTGTCACGTTCATCATCGTACGCCTCCATGCCTGCCCACGCAGCACGGATCAGACCGGCACGAGGTGCCCGCGATCGCAGCGACTTACGCTGCCCTTTGTCCGCACCCCGGACAGCTGGCGTCCGGCGCTGCCACCTATCGTCCGAGCTGACAGCACCCATCGAGCCGACGACCCACGCTCGAGGGTCGTACGTGTGGCGTCCGGGCTTGCTACCGGACGACGAGCGCGAGCGCCGCCGGCGCGCCGACGAACACGGACCAGTAGCCGACGAGCCAGACGATGCGGGCGCGGGTGGCGGCGGCCGGCGCGATCGGCAGCGTGGCGAGGAGACGCGGGAGCTCGATGGGCGGACGGTTCAGGCGGCTGGCCATGATGCCGGCGTAGGTGGTGGGGATGCCGACGGCGATCGCGATGTAGAGCAGCGAGTCCTCGGGGCCGACGAAGCCGATGATGATCAGCGCGAGGAACGCGAGCGCACCGAGAGCGAAGGCGAGTGGATAGCGGCGACGGACGAGCTGCGCGTCCTTGCGGTAGACGAGCGCGCCGGCACCGGCGAGCGTGGCGAAGAGCTTCTCGAGCGCGGTGGGCTCGCGGATCTCGAGGGCGGCGAGGCGCTGGCGATCGAGAGCGGCGGTCTCGCGGAGGATCTGGCTCATCGCGCGGCCCCCGAGCTTGCGCGCGGCGACCAGAGCGATGGCACTGCCGGCGACGATGCCGGCCGCGATCCCGATGATGGGGAGTGCGGGCTCGCCGCCGGTCAGCCACGGCGCGGCGAGGAGGACGACGACGATGATGATCGCGCCGAGGCCGCCCGGGATGCCGCCGAGCATCGCGCCGGCGTGGCCCTTCGTCTGCGTCTCGTCCATGGCGACGATGGAGGCGGCCCAGATCACGACAGCGGGGACGAAGGCGGCCGAGGCGACCGCGAACAGGCCGATGATCGCGAGGTGGCGCTCAAACAGGTCGTACGGAAGCAGGGGCGTCGCCGCGATCACCGCCACCACCGTCGATCCAAACGCCGCCCGGGCACATCGGATCAGCGCCACGTCGACGAGGGCGGCCGACGGAATCGGCAGCTGCGCGAGCAACGCCGAGTCGCGCCGCCAGTAGATCTCGAACGGCACGCGCAGGAAGTTCACGCCGTAGATCGCGAGTGCGGCGAGCAGCCATGCGCGGCTCGTGAGGCGGGGATCGCTGGCCAGCTGATCGCGCCAGAGCACCCAGCCGACGGCACACGCGGCGGCGATCGCGATGCCGAGGCCGGGCGTCCTCCACCAGTGCGCACTGCGCTCTCGCTGCGCATGCAGCGCGCTCCAGAGCAGCAGGTCGCGCGCCGTCATGTAGGGCCCTCGTCGGGGATCAGCGAGACGTACAGGTCCTCGACGGCGGACGGGCCACTCGCGAGGAGCTTCGCGAGGTCCTTGCCGCGCTTGTCCTCGACGAGCTTGCCCTTGTTCATCACGAGGATGCGGTCGCACATCCGCTCGGCCACGCCCAGCAGGTGCGTCGACATCAACACGGCCGCACCGCGATCGGCCGTCGCCCGCAGGGCCGCCCGCGCGGATCGCGACGCATGCGGATCGAGTCCGTTCAACGTCTCGTCGAGCAGCGCGACCTCGATCGGACCGACGAGCGCTGCCGCCAGGCCCACGCGCTGTCGCATGCCGAACGACAGCTCGCGGCAGGGCCGGGGCGCGATCGCGGAGAGGCCCAGTGAGGCGAGCACCGCCTCCGCCGCGGCCCGCGTGCTGCCGCGCGCCTCGGCGACGAAGGTGACGTGCTCGATGACGGTGAAGAACTCGTAGAGTGCGGGCGGTTGATCCGCGAAGCCCACCTTGCCGCGCGCCGATCGCGGCGCCTTCGCGAGGTCCTCGCCGTCGACGCTGATCGTGCCCGCCGACGGCATCAGCGCGCCGGCCATGCACGCGAGCGTGGTGCTCTTGCCCGCGCCGTTCGGACCGAGCAACAGGACGATCTCGCCGGCCTCGAGCTCGAAGGAGAGGTCGTCGACGGCCGTGCGCTTGCCGTACTGGATGGTGAGTCCGCGAACCGATGCTTTCACTTCTGCTTCCAGGGATACACCACGACGTACGTCGCGCTCGCCGTGCCGTGCGCCGGAACCGTCACCCGCATCGCGATCTGCTGCGGGCCTTCCTTCTTCGTCGCGTGCGAGGCGAACGCGATGTTCCACGTCTCCATCCGGTACAGGTGCTCGCGCACCACGACCTCGACGGGATAGTCGCGCTCGTTCGTGAGCGTCACGCGAATCTCCTCGGTGAGACGGTGCCGGTCGTCATCGTCGGCGAAGTCGCGCTGCTCGCGCTTGCCGGTCACGCCCGCGGCCGTCCCGACTGCGACCGTGTCCGTCGTGGCCGCGCGCGTCGCGGTGTCGAACATGCGCGCCTCCCCCAGCACGACGAGTGAACCGTCCTTGCGCCGCTCGAACAGGCGCACCGCGCCCCCCGGGAGGCCCACCATCACCGGATCGCGCGAGAGCTCGAGGCTCTCGCTCACCCGCGGCCGCGGCTCCTCGAGGACGCCCATCAGAGGATCATCGTCGGGCTGGTCCCCCGCGTGGTCGAGGTCGCTGCCGATCGGATCGTAGACGAGCGTGGACACCATGGGCCGGGGGGCGCCGGCGCCCAGGAGATCGATGCGCGTCTCTCCCGCGGCGAGGTTGGCCACGCCGATCTCGCGGGGCTGCGCCACCGGCGACGTGCCGGGCTTGATGCCCGCGTACTCCTCGCGGAGAAGCTCGGCCTTGCGGTTCGCGGCGGCGGCGAGAGGGCTATCGACCACACGTATGCGGGCGCGCTTCAGCTCGATGCCCGTCGTGTTGCGCACGGCGAGGGCCCCCCGCAGGACCGACCGATCGCGGGCGCCCGTTGTCGTCAGCGTGTATTCGGCCTTCCAGGTCAGCCGGTCCGTCTGATAGCCGAGATAGAACGCGCCCGATCCGGATCCGGTGACGGTCACCTCGAGCGTGCCCGGCTCGGCGAGCGTGCGGACGTCGATGCCCTGGAAGGGCCCGGTGTCGGCGACATAGAGCTTCGTCCCATCGAGCCCGACGGGCACGGCGACGGGCAGCACGAGCGAGCCGCTCGCGGGGACCGTCACCTCCACGCGCTGCCGCACGACGGCCGCGTCGCGGTACAGCGTCACGAAGCTGACATCGGTGCGCGTCGCGCCCGAGGCCAGGTGGGCCGGGCCCGCGCCCGCGCCGCCACACGCGACGAGCGCAGCAAGCAGGAGCGAGCGACTCACCATGAGTAGCGGAGCGAGCGACTCACCATGAGTAGCGGAGCGCGTACGTGACCGACTTCGAGCCCTTCGCGGGGATGGAGAGGCGGTACTCGCGCGTCTGCGGGGTGACCTGCTCGCCCTTCACCGACTCGGAGACCACCTTGAACGTGGCCCACCGCCACGCGTACTCCTTCAGCACGACCTCGACGGCCTTGCCGCTCTTGTTGGTGACCTTGATCTCGAGCTTCTCGTCGATCGTGCGCGCGTTCTCGTCGACGTTGCAGCCCTGGGTGATGCGCTCGCCCGAGATGTCGGGCATGGGGGAGATGTTCACGCGGGCCACGCCCTTCGTCGCGCCGATATCCTCGTCGTTCACGACCTCGATCTGATCGCCGTTGCGGCGGCGCAGGCGGACCCGGCCGGCGGGCAGCGGCGTCTTGCCCCCGAAGTCGGCCTCGAGCGCGAGCTGCGCCGTGCCGGGGCCCATCTGGCCGCTCGCATAGTGCGAGCAGTCGGCGCTCGGATACGAGGTGAAGCTCCCCGAGGCGTCGAGCATCGATTCGTACACGACGACCGACTTCGCCTTCAGGCCCTTCTGGGCGGGGGCGAGCTCGACCTGCACGCTCTCCCCATCACCGACGGTGACGGGGCGGGCGATCGGGAACTTCGTGGTGACGGCGGGCGCGCTGCGCGCGCGGGGCGCGTAGGGGTTCGCGGCCGGGGCCGAGCCTCCACCGTCGACGAGGGTGACCTGCGCGTTCTCGAACTTCACGCCGCTGTCGTTGCGGACCGTGGCCCAGGCGGAGAAGTCCATCTTGGTGCCGCTCTCGTCGAGGACGGCGAGGTAGTCCGCCGACCAGACGAGGCCGGTCGCGCGGTACGACATCTGGAGGGTGTGCTTGCCGGGGGTCTTCACCCCGACGCGCCACGTGAAGGTCGGCGTCGTGCTCGCCGTGCTCGGGAGGCGCACGTCCTGGATCTGCGCGCGCTGGATCACGGTGAGGCGCTTCTGGTCGCCGGTCCCGATCTCGACGGCGATCATCGCCTCGTCGACCGCGCGGAGGATGCCAGTGATCTCACCCTTGGTGGCGACGACGGTGACCGTGTCGCCGACGCTGCGCAGCAGGATCTCCGACGGCGTCTTGGCGCCCTTCTGGTACCGCTGCTCGCCAATGGGGGCGCTTGGCTCGGTGAGATCGACGAGCTGCACCGAGCTCGCGTCGACCGTGGTGGCCACGTTATCGAAGCGGACCTCACCGTTCGCGCTGACCGTGGCCTCGCGCTCCTCGACGATCTGCGCCGCCGCCGAGGCGCCACCCCCGTAGCTGGCTCCACCGATCCCACCGCGCCCGTAGCCGGCGTAGGGGTCGTAATACGCGGTCGAAGTCTGGTTGTTGGACCAGATGGTCAGCTGCGTCTTCTTGACGGTGCTACCGCCATCAGCGACGGCGAACCCCGTTGCCACGGCGATTCCGACGAGAGCAAACCCTGCGTACCAGCGCCCCATGGCGGCAAGCATACGATGCCAAAGAGGCGAGCACCTTCTGTCTATGTGTATAGTTCCGCCGTGGTGGCTGCGACCTATCCGGGTACAGTGTCGCCGTTGCGGGGGCTGGATCCGTTTGGTGAGGCCGAGCGCGACGTCTGGCAGGGCCGTGAGGCGGAGCGCGACGAGCTGGCGGCGATGGTCACGAAGGACGGCTTCCGCGCCGGGCTTATCTTCGGAGAACCAGGAGTGGGGAAGACCTCCCTCGTGCGCGCGGGGCTGATTCCCTATCTGCGCGATCACGGCGTCGTCGCCCTCGCCTGCGAGGATCTCACCCAGCCGGCCCAGAGCTTCGCTGCCGGGCTCTCGGCCTTCGGCATCCAGCCCGGCACCAACGAGGCCCCGGCGATCTTCGTCCAGCGGGCGGTCGCCAACGCCGTCGCCGGTCAGCAGTTCGTCTTCGTGGTGGATGACGTCGACCTGCTGTGCTCCGACGAGCGAGTGGTCGCCGAGCTCTCCGACCTCTACCAGCGCGTCATCTCGCGCAGCAGCGGCCGCGCCCGGTTCCTCTTCGTCTGTGCGAGCGAGCGGCTGCACCTGCTCGGTGGCCTCGAGCGCCGCACGGGGTCGTTGTTTCCGCCGTCGACCCGCTTCGAGCTGACGCGCCTCGCGGTGCCCGCCGCCGGCAAGATCCTCGATCGCATCCTCGCGTTCTCGGGCGTCGCGGCCGATCCGGCCCTCGCCGACGCCGTCGTGCAGGGCATCAGCCGCGGTGGCCAGCCCGTGCTCCCGGCCGATCTGCAGATCGCCGGCATGGCCATGCGCGATCTCAAGATCACCAACGCCTCGGCGCTGTCGAAGGCCGGCGGACCGACGGAGCTCGAGGAGGCCTGGCTCCAGGGGGCCTGCAAGACGACGGGCAACGAACGCTCCGCGATGCGCCTCTGCGCCGAGCTCGCCCAGGCCGGCCAGGGACCGCACCCGGGCGACGTGATCGTCCGCCGCATCAACCTCGACAACGCCTACGCGAATCATGCGTTCAACGTCCTCGAGCAGCGCGGCGTGATCACGCGTGGCGACCCGGACGGCCACACGTGGATGTTGCGCCACGAGGTGCTGACGAATCGCGTGAAGGAGCTGACGGCTCCGACGCGGGCGGCGGCGCGCCGGGCGTTCGATCTGCTCGGCAGCAAGACCGCGAGCAAGGAGCGCCTGAAGCTCTCCGAGCTCCGCGCCCTCCGCACCGAGGGCATCGCGCCCGTGACGCCGGCCGAGATCGACGTCGTCTCCCGGTCGAAGCGCTACTACCTCGCCATCGTCGGTGCGATCGCGGCGGTGCCGGTGCTGATCCTCATCATCATCTGGATGTCGCTGCGCGGACATGTCTACTTCGACCTGACGCAGAGCACGGGCGGCGAGCACGTCGTGGTGCGCTACGGCCGCTCGGGACTGTCCGGCTTCTTCTGGCTGCCCGGCGCGTTCGGCGAACAGATCGCAGACACTGGCCTCACGCGCTCCATGGTGGCGCCCGAGCAGTGGAAGAAGATCGACTCGCACGATCTCGGCGCGAGCGACGACGACTGGGACGCGATGCTGGCGCAGCTCATGGCCCCACGCCTCGCGGGGCTCGTCGACTACGCGGCGGGCAACGACGCCGCCCTCGGGCCGCTGCTGAAGGCGGCGCAGGCCTCGACCGACCCCGAGGACCTCGCCGAGCTGCTGATCGAGCTGCGGCCGATCGCACGCGGCAACGAGCAGGAGCTCGAGCTCGTGACGAGCCTGCTCTCGAAGGGCGCGACGCCGGTTGCTCCGTCGGTGCAGCGCGCGGCGATCGCCCTCGCTGGTGCCGCGGCGCTGCGGCATCCCGACATGCCACCGGAGGTCTTGATCACGGCGCTGATGTCGTCCGACACGGAGCTGCGCCGCATCGGTGTGGCGTCGGTCCGCGCGCTCGGCGATCGCGGCAAGCCCTTGTTCGAGGCCGCGCTCCAGCGGGCGTCCGACCCGGTCGCGCGGCGCGAGCTGGCGGGCGAGGTGTCGGTGACCGTCGCGACCGATGACGGTCCGTCGGTGGCGGGGGCCGTCGCGGTGCTCGCCGATCCGACATCGACGCCGCCACTCCGCGATCGCGCGAAGCAAGAAGTGAAGACGGCGCTGGCCCGCGAGCCCGGTCCGGCTGCGGTGGCCCTCGCGGGCCTGATCTCGCAAGAGCGTGCGCCCGTCGAGGCGCGGGTGTTCGCCATCGAATCCGTCTACGCGCTCGTGCCGCTCCCCACCGATGCCGCCGTCACGGACGCGGTCCGCGCCGCCTTCGGGTCGCGCTCCACCGGCGTGCGCGCCGCGGCGCTGCCCTTGTTCGCCGCGCTCGATCCCGTGCGCGCGGGTGGCGAGCTCGCCAACATGCTCGACGACACCAAGCTCGACGCACCGCTGCGCGTCGCCGCCGCCCTTGCGTGGGGCGAGGTCGCGAAGCAAGACCAGCAGGCCGCCGAGGGGGCACTCGAGCGCATGCTGAAGAGCGAGAACGAGGAGGTCCGCGCGGCCGCCGCGCAGGCCGCGGGCAAGGTCGGCAAGACCTACATCGAGAAGCTCGTGAAGATGGTCAAGATCGAGAACAACACCGTCCGCGTCGGGGCGGCGAAGGGTCTCGGCGCCGCCATCGAGAACGGCACCGCCACGGCGACCGCCGTCGGGGGCATCCTCATTCTCTGGAAGGAAAAGGGCCGGCCGCGCCGCGAGGCCGCGAAGGTCTTCGCCACCGCCGCCAAGAAGAGGCCGGGCCCCGTCCTCGAGTTCCTCCGCGCCGCCGCGCGCGCCACCGACGACTCCTCGCTCCACCCGATCGGCGTCGAAGGCCTCTGCAACGCAGCGCTCGCCGGCAGCAACCCCGCCCGCTCGATGCTCTCCGGCTCCGTCGACGATCCGGCCGTCGAGGTCCGCCGCCTCGTCATGAACTGCGTCGCCGATGGCCCCGAACCCGCCAAGCACGGCGTCGCCATCGCGGCCAAGCTAGTGCGCGATGCGGACGCCGAGATCCGCGCGGGCGCGGCCCGCGTCCTCGCCCTCGCCGCCGCCAAGGCCGCCAACGGCAAGATCTCCGACGTCGTCGCCGGGGGCCTCGTGGCCCTCCTCGACGACCCCGACCGTGACGTCCGCCTCGTCGCGATCCGCGCCATCGCCGGCCTCGGCGCCGCCGCTCCCAAGGCCGCCCCCGCGACGATGGGCCGGCTCTTCGAGCGCGCCGACGAAGCCGAGAAGCTCGCGCTCCTCCGCACCGCCCGCGCGATCGGCGCCGCCGACCTCATCACCATCGCCATCGCCGACTCCTCGCCGCGCGTTCGGGTCGAAGCCGTCGATGCGGCCCTCGCCACCGGCCTCCGGGCCAGCGAGACCATGTCCGCCGCCCTCGCCGACAGCGACCCTTCCGTCCGCAAGGCGGCCCTCGAGCGCCTCACCTCCCAGAAGGACAAGCTCGCGCCCGCCGAGCTCGATCGCAACCTCGCCCTCGCCGTCCGCGACCCCAACCCCGAGCTCGCCCAGCTCGCCATGACCACCACCGCCCGCGTCGCTCCCAAAGAAGCCGTCGTCGCGCGCATGTCCCGGTCGTTGTCGTCGCGCCACGAATCCGTCCGCGCCCAGGCCGCGTCCTCCGCGATCGGCCTCGTCGAGCGCGAGCCCGCGCTCGGCGTCGAGCTCCTCGATCCGCTGATCTCCGATCCCTCCCACGACGTCCGCGTCGCGATGCTTCCCGCTCTGGCCGCCGCCTACGCGAAGACCAACGACCACGAGAAGCTCGCGTCCATCATGCGCGACTCCGAAGGCAACGCGATGCGCCGCATCGTGGCCGCCGCCGCCTTCGTCACCCTCGCGCGCACCGACTCCGGCCGCTCCGCCAGCGAGTCCACCCTCGCCAAGCTCGCCAAGGCCTCCGACGCCCCGATGGCCCGCCACCTCGCGAAGCTCACCCTCGGCCTCATCACGAAGAACGCCGACGGCATGACCTTCCTCCAAGAGCTCATTCCCTAGCCCGATGACGGACTTCCACGCTGTCTTCGAAGACATCGTCGAAGTGGACACCGAGTGCCCGCGCTGTCACCGCGGCAGCACCGCACGGGTGAAGTCCCGCGGCACCGGCTCCGCGGCCAGCTTCTTCGGCTTGGATCGTGGCTACGCCCAGGAGCAGGCCCTCGAGGTCGCCAAGAAAGACACGGTCCACCAGGCCAAGCTGACGATGTCCCTCGTCCGCTGCGCCCACTGCCACCACCGCTCGCGCCGCGAGCTCGCCCGGTTCATCGGCCTCAACGCCCTCGGCACGCTCGCCTTCCTCGCCTTCCTCGCCATCGGGTTCCTCGCCAACGCCCCCTGGTACATGCTCGCGGTCTTCGGACTCATGGCCGCCGGCGTGCCCTTCAACGCCTACCGCCGCTTCAACCTCGCCGCCTCCCTCGTCCTCTCCGTCCGTCCGCGCGCGATCCTTCCCGTCGCCAGGGCCCTGGCCGTGCCGGCACCGGCGGTGAAGCCCGTATCCTCGCGCGCACCCGATCCGGAACCCGAGCGGTCCGAGTCCCCGCGCATCCTGCGCTGATCCGGGATCTGGTGTCGCAGGGGTCGGACCCCTGCGACACCGGGATCTGGTGTCGCAGGGGTCGGACCCCTGCGACACCGGGATCTGCTACGGCGACGGCGTGAGAATCGTGGAGCCGGTGCTGGCCCGCGACTCGATGAAGCGGTGCGCATCGGCG
>JALHPV010000145.1 GCA_022842285.1 Kofleriaceae bacterium | reverse complement strand
CGCTCTTCCGATCTGTTCATCACTGCCACGTTGGTCTGGGGCGCTGTCGGGATGCTGGTGGGGCTCTGGATCGCCCTCCAGCTCGCCGTGCCGGCGCTGAACATCGGCGAGTACTTCACCTTCGGCCGGCTCCGCCCGCTGCACACGAACGCCGTCATCTTCGCGTTCGCGGGGAACGGCATCTTCGCCGCGGTCTACTACTCGTCGCAGCGGTTGCTGAAGGCGCGGCCGATCGCGTGGCTGTCGAAGTTCCACTTCTGGGGCTGGCAGCTCATCATCGTGGCGGCGGCGATCACGTTGCCCCTCGGCTTCACGCAGGGCAAGGAGTACGCCGAGCTCGAGTGGCCCATCGACCTCGCGATCGCCGTCGTGTGGGTCGGCTTCGCGGTGAACTTCTTCGCGATGGTCCGGAATCGCCGCGAGCAGCATCTGTACGTCGCGTTGTGGTTCTACATCGCGTCGATCGTCACCGTCGCGATCCTCCATATCTTCAACAACCTCGTGATCCCGACCGGGATCCTCAAGAGCTACTCCCTCTACGCCGGCGTTCAGGACGCCTTCATGCAGTGGTGGTACGGGCACAACGCCGTCGCGTTCGTGCTCACGACGCCGTTCCTCGGCCTCATGTACTACTTCCTCCCGAAGGCAGCGGGACGGCCGGTCTTCAGCTACCGCCTGTCTATCCTTCACTTCTGGTCGCTGGTCTTCATCTACATCTGGGCGGGACCGCACCACCTCCACTACACGGCGCTCCCCGAGTGGGCGTCGACGCTGGGCATGATCTTCAGCGTCATGCTGTGGATGCCGTCCTGGGGCGGCATGATCAACGGCTTGCTCACGCTGCGGGGCGCGTGGAACCGCGTCGCGGAAGAGCCGGTGCTCAAGTTCTTTGTCGTCGCCATCACGTTCTACGGCATGTCGACCTTCGAGGGCCCGATGCTCTCGGTGAAGGCGGTCAACGCGCTGTCGCACTACACCGACTGGAACATCGCCCATGTCCACGGCGGCGCCCTCGGCTGGGTCGGTTTCATGATCTTCGGCATGACGTACTGGCTGGTGCCGCGGCTGTTCCAGACGCAGCTCTACTCGAAGGGGCTCGCCACGGCCCACTTCTGGGTGGCGACGGTCGGCATCGTTCTCTACGTCATCTCGATGTGGGCCGCCGGCATCACGCAGGGCCTCATGTGGCGCGCCTTCGACGAGACCGGTCGCCTCCAGTATCCCGACTTCCTCGAGACGGTGACGCGCCTCTTGCCGATGTACTGGGTCCGCGCGCTCGGCGGTGTGCTGTACATCGCGGGCCTGGGCATCGGTGTCTACAACATCGTTCGTACGTGGCAGATGCGTCCGGCGACGTACACGGACATCGAGGTCGAGGTGCCGCCGATGGTGCGTGCCGCGAAGCAGGCGAAGCGGGAGGAGCGCTCGCTCGAGCGGCACGCCCAGGCTCCGGTGCACTGGCACCGCGCGTGGGAAGGCGCTCCGACGCTGTTCACCGCGTTGACCATCATCGCCGTGCTCGTCGCGTCTGCCTTCGAGGTCATCCCCACGTTCCTCATCGGAGACAACGTGCCGCGCATCGCGAACGTGAAGCCGTACACGCCGCTCGAGCTCTACGGTCGTGACATCTACATCGCCGAGGGTTGCTACAACTGTCACTCGCAGATGATCCGTCCCTTCGTGGACGAGACCGTGCGGTACGGCCAGGGCGGCAAGCCGGCCGAGTACTCGCGCGCGGGCGAGTTCATCTACGACCACCCGTTCCAGTGGGGCAGCAAGCGCACCGGGCCGGACCTCGCGCGTGAGGGTGGTCGGCGCGACGAGCTGTGGTTGCTGCGCCACTTCGAGGAGCCGGTGTCCACGTCCCCCGGCTCCGTCATGCCGCCGTACCCGCATCTCTTGCGCAACGAGATCGACTGGGACGTCATCCCGGGCCGGCTCGAGGCCATGTCGATGCTCGGCGTGCCGTACGACATGCAGACGCTCGACCACGGTGCGGCCGTCGCTCGGGCGCAGGCCGCCGAGCTCGCCGCCAAGCTCGAGACGCAGGGCGGTCCCCGCGGCATGGCCGACAAGGATGTGATCGCGCTCATTGCCTACATGCAGCGGCTCGGCCGCGACATCGCAGGAGGTACCCAGTGACTCGCTTCTCAGAAGTTGTCTCGGCGCTCTCGCCGACCCAGTTCACCGAGCTCGCGCTCGTGTTGTTCGTCGCCGTGTTCGTCGCCGTCGCCTGGCGGCATGGCACCAAGCGTCGCGCCGTCGAGCATGCCGCGTGCGCTCAGCTCCCTCTCGCCAACGACGAGGCCCCGTGACCACGCTCGAAGCAACCGCCGACAACGCCGCGTCTGCCGAGGGAGAGGCCGAGCCCGAGGCCCGGATCCTCGACCACGCCTATGACGGCATTCGCGAGTACGACAACCCGTTGCCGGGCTGGTGGAAAGCGCTGTTTTGGGGGTCGATCGTCTTCGCGATCGGCTACGGCACCTACTACCACGTGGTCCGCTGGGGCTCGACCAAGGAGCAGGTGTACGTCGCGGGCCTCGCGGAGTACGACGGCAAGCGCGAGCAGCGGGAGGCGGCCGAGGCCGCGAGCACCAGCGAAGAGTCGCTGGCCGCCAGCGCTGCCGATCCGGCCGTGCTCGAGAAGGGCAGCGCGATCTTCGCGTCGCGCTGTGCGAGCTGCCACGAGAAGGAGGGCCAGGGTGTGATCGGTCCGAACCTCACCGACGCCTATCAGCTCCATGGCTCGACGCGCATGGACCTCCTGAAGACGGTGCGCAGCGGCGTTCCGGGTACAGCGATGATCGCGTGGTCCGAACAGATGTCGGCCCCCGACCTCGTCGCCGTGACGGCGTTCGTCGTCACGATGCGCCACAAGAACGTGAAGGGCAAGGAGCCGCAGGGGCGCAAGGTCGAACGGTTCAAGAAGGATATGTGATGTCACCACCCCTGGTCCCGGATCGAGTGCTCTCGACGCTGAACGCGGACGGGAGCCGGCGGAAGATCAACCCGCGTCCGGCACCCGGTCGCTTCCTCCGCGCCCGCCGGATCGTCGGATACGCGCTGATCGCGCTGTTCGTCTCGCTGCCCTTCATCGAGATCGGGGGACGCCCTGCGCTCCTGCTCGATCTCGTCACGCGCGAGCTCTCCCTGTTCGGGCTCGTGTTCCGCCCGACGGACGGCTTCCTCCTGATGCTCCTGGGCATCTCGATCGCGCTCACCGTGTTCCTGGTCACGGCCCTGGTGGGGCGCGCCTGGTGCGGCTGGGCCTGTCCGCAGACCGTGTACCTCGAGATGGTGTTCCGTCCGATCGAGCAGATGCTCGAGGGCGTGCACGGGCAGCACAAGACGCGCGCGCGGTCGGCGGCGAAGTGGCTCATCTATGCGGCGCTCGCGTTCGCGCTCTCCAACGTGTTTCTCGCGTACTTCGTCGGTGTGAAGCGCCTCGAGACCTGGGTCATCGGGTCTCCGGCTGCCCACCCCGGCGGATTCGCGCTCGTCGTCGGCGTGGCCGGCCTCATGCTGTTCGACTTTGGCTACTTCCGCGAACAGATGTGCATGGTCACGTGCCCGTACGGTCGCCTGCAGAGCGTGTTGCTCGACAAGCAGTCGCTGATCATCGGGTACGACGCGAAGCGCGGCGAGCCCCGCGGCAAGGCGAAGCGCTCGTTGCCGGTGCTGGCATCGGCCCCGGGAGACTGCGTCGATTGCGGGGCGTGCGTGGCCGTCTGCCCGACGGGGATCGATATCCGAGATGGGTTACAGATGGAGTGCGTCGGCTGCGCCCAGTGCATCGATGTGTGCGACCCGATCATGGACAAGCTGGGCCGCAAGCGCGGGCTGATCGCGTACACGTCCCAGAACATCCTCGCCGGCGGCAAGCGCCACCTGCTCCGCGCCCGCACGATCGTCTACCCGCTGCTCCTGGCGATCTGCGCGACGCTCCTCGTCGTCGCGGTGGCCGGCCGCTCGGCGACGCGCGTGGCGGTGACCCGCACCTCGGGCCCGAGCTTCGTCGAGCTCCCCTCCGGGCTGATCGCCTCGGCGGTACGCATCGAGATCGAGAACGAGTCGGATGCGCCGCGCATCTACCGCGTGCAGGTGATGAACGCCCCGGAAGCGACGCTGCGGACCCCGCAGGACCAGTGGGAGGTGCGCGCGCGGCACACCCAGACGCTCCCGCTGTTCGTCGATGTTCCGCGCACCAGCTTCTCGGGCGGCAAGCGCTCGATCTCGCTCCTCGTGACCGATGACGCCGGGTTCCGCCGCGTCCTCGACGTCACCCTGCTCGGTCCGTCCTGACGCAACTGTTGCCGGCTCGGCCCCGGGCCGCGCAAACCCTGCGCGAACCCAGGTGCGCGGGGCCGGGGAGACAGGCGGGCACCGGGCACGGCGGTTGAAGTGGGTGGCCCCATGACTCCAGCTCCGACGCCAGCGCGCGGCGGCACCCGATGGATCCTGATCGTCATCGGTCTCCTCGTCGGAAACATCCTCGCGATGGCGATCTTGATCGCCGCCACCCGTCATGACCGCGAGCAGGTGCTGCCCGGCTACCGGGAGGAGCTGAAGCAGCCCAAGGCGCACCGATGACACCGTTGCTTCCCGTCGTCCTCGTCTCGAGCCTCGTCGGTAGCCTGCACTGCCTCGCCATGTGCGGCCCGCTCGCGAGCATGCACGGCAGCACACGCTCGGTCCGCCTCGCGGCGTCTCATGCCGTCGGCCGGCTCGTGACCTACGTCGTGCTGGGAGCGCTCGCGGGCACCCTCGGCCGCGGGCTCGACCTCGCGGCGCGCCTCGGACCGGCCCAGCGCATCGCGACCGTGGCCTCGGGCGCCTTCATCATCGCGTGGGGCGTGTGGCACCTCGGCACCGCCCTCGGCTGGTTTCGCTCGGCCAGCACGCCCCGCCTCGGCCGCTTCGGGCAGGGACTCGCGCAGATCCGCTCGAAGAAGCCCGCCCCGCGCGCGCTGCTCGCCGGCATGCTCACCGGGCTCTTGCCCTGCGGATGGCTGTGGGCGTTCGTCATCTCCGCGGCCGGCACTGGCAGTCCCCTGTCGGGGGCGGTCGTGATGGCGGTGTTCTGGGTCGGCACCGTGCCGGTGATGGTCGGTCTCCTCCGCGCCGCGGGCCCGCTCCTCGACATGCTCCGCGCCCGGATGCCCGTGATCACCGCCGTCCTCCTCATCGCGGTGGGGAGCGCCACGCTCGCGATGCGGTGGAATCACGCCGGCACGCCGACCTGCCATTGCGAGAAGCAGCCGTGACCGTCCTCGCTCTCGCCGTTGCCGCCGCCGCGGATTGCGAGCATTGCGGTCTCGCGATTCCGTCCGGCCGCGCCAGCGCGTTCTGTTGTGCGGGCTGCGAGGTCGTCGCGCTCGCGATTCGCGAGCACGGCCTCGGCGAGTTCTACGCCTTGCGGTCCACACCCGCGCCGGCACGCACCACGTCGCGCGAGTACAACGAGCTCGACGACGACGCCTTCGGGCGCGTCCACGTGCGCACGGACGCAGCCGGCCACGCGAGCTCGGCGCTGTACCTCGAGGATCTCCGATGCGGTGCGTGCGCGTGGCTGGTGGAGGCGGCGCCGCGTTGCATCCCCGGTCTCGTGGCCGTGCGCGTGGATCTCGGGCGCGGACGCGCGGACGTGACCTGGGACCGCGATGCCTGCTCGCTCTCGACGATCGCGCGGCACTTCGATCGCCTCGGGCACACCGTGCACCCGTACCGCGGCCTCGATCGCGACAAGCAGCGGCGCCGCGAGGACCGCGCCCTCCTCGTGAAGCTGGGGGTCGCGGGGGCGGCGATGGGCAACCTCATGCTCCTCGCGATCGCTCTCTACGCCGGCCTGTTCGGCGGCATGAGCCGGACCGACACGGCGGTGTTCCGCTGGGCCTCGATGCTGATCGCCGTGCCGGGCCTCGGCTTCGCGGCGACGCCGTTCTTCACCACCGCGATCGCGGCGCTGCGCGCCCGTCGGCTGCACCTCGATCTCCCGCTCTCGATCGGCATCGTCGTCGGACTCCTCTGGGGCTCGGCCAACGTGATCCGGGGCGTCGGCGAGATCTACTTCGACTCGCTGGCGATGCTCACGTTCCTCCTGCTCGTGTCGCGCTGGATCGTGCTGCGTCATCAGCGCAGGGCGTCCAGTGCCGCCGAGCTGCTCCTCGCGCTGACGCCGAGTCGGGCGCGCCGCATCGAGGCGAGTGGGCCGGTCGAGGTGCCCATTGCCGCGCTCGTACCGGGCGATCTCGTGGCCGTGCGCGTCGGCGAGACGATCCCCGTCGATGGCGTGATCACGCGTGGCCGGTCCGCCATCGATGCCGGTCTCCTGAGCGGCGAGTCGAGGCCAGTGGACGTCGAGCCGGGCATGGCCGTCCACGCCGGGACCGTGAACGTCGCGGCCGAGCTGGACGTGCGCGTCACCGCGGTCGGCGAAGAGACCCGCGTGGGGGCGCTGGTCGCGGGCATCGAGGCCCTGTCCCAGCGCAAGGCGCCGATCGAGCGCTACGTCGACCGGATCGCTGGTCGCTTCGTGACCATCGTGACATCGGTCGCCCTGCTCACGCTCGTCGGCTGGTGGATCGCCGGCTCGGCCGGGCAGGGCATGGAGCAGGCGATGGCGCTCCTCGTCGTGACGTGTCCGTGTGCCCTGGCTCTCGCCACGCCGCTCGCGGTCACGGTGGCCCTCGGACGTGCCGCTCGCCAGGGCATCTTGATCAAGGGTGCGGACGCCCTCGAGCGCCTCGCCTCCGAGGGCACGATGTTCGTCGACAAGACGGGCACGTTGACCCGCGGCCAGATCAGCGTCGTGACGTGGGAGGGCAGCCGGGATGCCATCCAGCTCGCGGCCGCGGTGGAGGCCGGCAGCAACCACCCGATCGCGCGGGCGCTGGTGGCTCATGCTGGCCTCGCGCCGATCGCCGACGAGGCGCGCGAGGAGCTCGGCTTCGGCACCATCGGACGGGTCGGCTGGAAGCAGGTGATCGTCGGTGCCCCGCCGTGGGTGCGGAAGCACGCGGCCCTCGGTCGCGACGCCGAGACCTGGATCGCGGGCACGGTGGCCCGGGGCGAGACGCCCATCGCCGTGGCCATCGATGGCTTCGTGGTCGCCGTGGCCGGCTTGACGGATGCGATCCGGCCCGACGCCCGCGCCGCGATCGCGGCCCTGCAGCAACTTGGCTGGAACGTCGCGATTCTGTCGGGCGACGCCCAAGGCGTCGTCGAGCGGGTCGGCGCGCAGCTCGGGATCTCGCCCGACCACTGCGAGGGCGGCGCCTCGCCAGAGGAGAAGCTGGCCCGCATTCGCGCCGCCAGTGAACGCGGGCCGGTGGTCATGGTCGGTGACGGCGTGAATGACGCCGCGGCCATGACCGCGGCCACCTGCGGCATCGCCGTCTCGGGCGCGGCCGAGATCGCGATCGAAGCCGCCGACGTCTACCTGCGCGAGCCTTCGATCACGGCCATCGCGGACACGGTGGCCGGCGCGCGCGCGACCCTCGCGACCATCCGGCGCAGCCTGCGGTTCTCGCTCGTCTACAACTGCCTGGCCGGCGCGCTCGCCGTGACGGGCCTGATTCACCCCTTGCTCGCCGCGGTGGCGATGCCCGCGAGCTCGCTCGCCGTGCTCGCCAACTCCCTGCGGTCACGTGCGTTCCGGAGGCTGCCATGAGTGTGCTGCTGATCGTTCTCCCCCTGGCGTTACTCATCGTGCTCGGCGCCGTCGGCGCCTTCGTCTGGGTCGTGCGGAGCGGCCAGCTGGACGATCTCGACACTCCTCAACACCGGATTCTCGGCGACGACGGTACGCCATGGCGTTCGCCGCCCTGATCGTCGTCGCGCTGACGGTCGCGGCGACGCCCGCGACCGCGAAGGTCGAGGCCGCGGTGGTCGATCGGGAGGCCGCATTGGCCCCGAGCGCTCGCATCGCTCTCGCGAACCAGCTGTACGTTTGGCGCGAGGCTACGGGCTACCGCCTGATCGTGATCGTCCGATCCGCCCGGGTCCCGCCCGCGCCGCCGGTGGCGGACGAGTACACGGTCGTGATGGAGGTGATTCTCGACGAGGCCGCGGTCGACCTACACATCGGGCGTGCCCTCGCGTCACCCCTGTCCCCGGGGGCCAGCTGGCGCGTCGTGCACGTCGTCATGCGGCCGCGCCTGCTCTCGCACGACGTCGATGGTGCGGTGCTCGCGGGCGCTCGAGCGATCATCACGCTCGTGGACCCGCCGGGGCTGCGCCCATCGCGGTGGGCAGAGACGCGACCCTCGCCGTGGCTCTGGGCGGCGGCCGGGGTCGTAGCCCTCACGATCATCGTGGTCGGTCTCCGGTATCCCGATCTCGCGATGCTCCTGGTCCTCGGTGGCTGGTACGGCGTCTACCGAGGACAGCGGCCGGGGAGTGTCCTCACGCGCGGGGAACGACCACGGAGTCGAACTCGGCCCCCGTCGCATCGATCGCGTGAAGCACGAGCTGGTCACCGCTGACCTCGAAGTACACGTAGTGGATCACGTCCGTCGCGAAGGCGGTGAACGGAGACGTCCCGACGGGCCGCGTGCCGCGCCCGCCGCCTCCGGTCACGATGTACGCGACGCCGTCCTGCGGGGTGATGCGCTCGTAGTCGTGGTCATGACCGGACAGGACGAGCTGGACGCCGTGGCGCGCGAAGAGCGGCGCGAGGGCCGTGCGCAGGCCGAGGTCGGACCCGTGCTCGCCCGAGGAGTAGGGCGGCTTGTGCAGGTAGACGATCTTCCAGGGCAGCGACGATGCGGCGAGGTCGGCGGCGAGCCATTCGACCTGTGGGCCGATGGGGCTCTCGGTGTCGAGCGCCGCGAAGTGCACGGGGCCCCAGTCGTACGAGTACCACTGCTCCGTGCCCGGCAACGCGAACACGTCGCGGAACGGTGCGCCTCGCATGGTCTCGTAGTCGTGGTTGCCCGCCGCGGGATAGAACGGAAGGTGGCGGAAGAGCTCCGTGTAGACGCCGAAGACGTTGTCCTCGAACTGCGCGATGGTCCCGTTGTCGTAGGCGACGTCCCCGGTGTGGATGATCAGCTCGAACGGGACGTCTAACATCTCGGCGGCGAGCGCGAGCTGGTCGCTGCCGCCGCCGCCCGAGTCTCCGAAGGCCAGCACCCGCACCGGTCGGACGCTATCGGCCCCCGGTGCGGTCCGGAACCCGATCCGCTCGGTGAGCGGCTGACCGTCCTGGAGCACGCGATAGCAATAGATGGTGTCGGGCTCCAGGCCATCGACCGTCGTCCACATCTGATTCTCGTCCGCGGTCCGGACGGCCGACTGCCTCCGTTCCGCCCCCGCCGTCGTGAGCACCTCGCCATCAGGACGGGTGATCTCGACGGACTCCCCGGCCGGCTCGGTGGTCACCCACCCGATGAGCGTCGAGTGAGTCGTCAGCTGCTGGAGATACGGAGCCCGATGCACCGCGGTGGCCGTGGGCAAGAGCGCGCCCTGCGCCCCGCACGCGGCTCGGAGCTCGGCGAGGGGCGAGCCACGCTCGGCCGGGTGAGTCGAATCTCCGGATGTCGTGGCCGAGAGATTTCCGGACTCGTTGGTGAGACACCCGGTCAGCAACAACGAGCACACGAGCGTGGTGGACTTCATGTCCGTAGGACAGCGCGCAAACTCGGGCGTTGCTCGGCAATCGCCGCGCAACTCCTGCGCGTTTCGTCGGGTCTCGCGTGGGCGCGCGCCTTGCTGTTCTCACTGCGGTGAAGATCGCCGCCAGTCACGCCCTCGCGGAGCTTGTCTCGCAGCACGACGGACTTCGCCAGTTGATGGATCACTGCGAGGACCTCGCGGATGAGCTCGATGCCCATCCCGACGGTGATCCGGGGCCGCTCTCCCGGGCGCTCGCGAAGCTCCGGCTCGCCTTCGAGGTTCACAACAAGTTCGAAGAGGAGCTCCTGAAGCCAATACTCGCGGCCCGCGACCCCCACGCCGGGATCCGCGTCGAGCGCATGGTCGATGATCATGTCCACGAGCACGCCGCGATCCGCGCGAAGCTCGGGAGCCCCGCGACGTCGGCGCTGCGGGAGGTCGTCGAGACCCTTCGCGCCCACCTCGATGCGGAGGAGCGCTACCTGGTGACGCCGCAGGTTCTGCACGAGCCCGCCAATCCGCGTGCATGATCTGCGCGTTCTCGTCGGTGCCGCTGCGACGTTTGCTGGCACGAGACGTGAGTAGCGAGCTGCCATGCGACTTTGCGTGCTCCTCGTGGTGCTGGCTGGATGCGAAGGACCCGCGGGCCCGGAGGGGCCAGCCGGTCCCCCGGGAGGACCCGGCGTCGACGGCGAGCCAGGTGAGCCGGGCGAGCCGGGCGAGCCGGGCGAGCCCGGGACCGGGCCGTGGCTCGTCGGTGAAGGCGTCCAGATCACGATCGATCAGCTCGTGGTGGCGGCGGATGCTGCGACTGTTCGGTTCCACCTGGCCGATGCGGACGGCAAGCCGCTCGACCGTACCGGCACGCTGACCGAAGGCACGGTCGCGACGAGCTTCGTGCTCGCTCAGCTCGGCACCCTCACTGACGGGACTCCCGGCCAGTACACCGCGTACACCCTCAGCGCCGACGGCACCAAGGTCGCGGCCGAGTCGACGGGGACCCTCACGACGCTCGATGTCGCGACGGGCTCCTACGAGTACCGGTTCGCGGCCGCGCTCACGGGCTTCGATGCGACGAAGGCGCAGACGGTGGGCGCGCTCGCGGTACGCAGTGTCGGCGACGAGCGCGTGATCGCGCGGGCCACCGCCACCGTCATGCCCGGCGGTGGGACGCCTCCGGAGCGCGAGGAAGTGACCGATGCCCGCTGCGACAGCTGTCACGGCGATCTGAATGCGCACGGTGGTCGCTGGAAGGACGTCGACGAGTGCGTGCTCTGCCATCAGCCGCAATCCGCCGACGTCGCGGGCACGACCGTCGACTTCAAGGTCATGATTCACAAGATCCACCGTGGGAAGAACCTCCCGTCGGTGATCGCGGGAACGCCGTACCAGGTGATCGGGTTCGGCGCCACGGTCCACGACTTCTCGACCGTCGCCTTCCCGCAGAACATCGCGCGGTGCGAGTCGTGTCACGCCGGAGCGCAGGGCGATCGCTGGAAGACGAAGATGTCGATCGCGGCCTGCACGGCCTGCCATGACACCACCATCTTCGACGGCACGCCGGTTCCGCCGCAGGTCGCGCACTCGGGCGGTACGGGACCGAACGTCAACGAGGAGAGTTGCCCCACGTGCCACTCGTCCGTGTCCGTGATCGCGCCCGTCGACCTGCGGCATGCGCAGGGCCTGCTCGCGCCCGACGCTCCGAAGTTCGCGTTCGACATCGTGAGCATGACGAACACGGCCCCGGGGCAGATTCCGGTCATGACGTTCCGGGCCACGGCGAACGGTGCGCCGCGGAATCTGCTCACCACCCCGATGACCAGCATCACGGCCACGATCGCGGGTCCCAACACCGACTACGCGACGTTCTGGCAGGCGCGCATTCAGGGGACGGGGGCGGTCGGGACGCTCACGGCCGTCGATGCTGCCGCGGGCATCTTCGCGTACACGTTCCCCGCGAGTGCGGTCATCCCGCTCACCGCCACGGGGAGCTACACGGTCGGCATCGAGGCGTCGTTCAATCCGCCGATCGTCCCGCCGGCCACGAGCTCGCCGCGGTTCGCGCCGCTGTCGCCGGTGTTCGCCTTCGCGGTCACGGATCCCACGGTCGTGCCCCGCCGGCAGATCGTCGACGCCGAGGCCTGTAACGGCTGCCACCAGGACCTGTCGTTCCACGGCGGCGGCCGCAAGAACCCGAACTACTGCGTCACCTGTCACAACCCGAACAAGGCGAACGATCAACGCGTCTCTCGCTTCGAGGGCTCGACCGTCCTCGCGGAGCCCGTCGACTTCCGCGTGATGATCCACAAGATCCACATGGGCGAGGAGCTGAGCCAGCCGTACGTGCTGGGCGGCAATCCCTCGCCCACGACCACCAACCCGGCTGGTACGCCGACGGACTTCGGCGAGGTGCGCTACCCGCGCTCGCGGACGGACTGCGCGGCGTGCCACACCGAGCGGAGCTGGACGCTCCCGATGTCTCGCTCCACCGCCTACCTGCCGAGCACCGCGCTCGAGTTGACGTGCACGGAGCCCGCGGACAACGACACCAACCTGTACTGCGATGCGCCGTTCTGGGTGACGAACGCGACCGTGAAGACGGCCCCGCAGTCGTCGGTGTGCACGAGCTGCCACGACCAACCGTACGTGGCCGCCCACGCGCTCGTGAACACGACGGTGCTGGGTGCGGAGTC
The DNA here is from genome assembly GCA_022842285.1 of Kofleriaceae bacterium. GTDB lineage: Bacteria > Myxococcota_A > Polyangia > Haliangiales > Haliangiaceae > JABFXX01. The sequence goes on along the minus strand of JALHPV010000145.1, from coordinate 5,083 downwards.
GTGCGCGACTTGCCATGGTGAAGGCAAGGAGTGGGACGTGGCACGATTCCACGGCCATCCGTGATCCGCGCGCTCGTGCTGGTAGCGGTCATGAGCTGCTCGGCGGAACGCGATCGAGACGCCGCATGCGCCGACTGCAGCGGAGTGCATCCCGAGGGGATCCTCGACGAGACGAGCCCGGACTTTCATGGGGTCGAGCTCGCTCGACGTAACTGGGACTTCGCGACCTGTGCGACGTGCCACGGCGCGGACTTTCGTGGCGGATCGTCAGGCGTCAGCTGCACCAACTGCCACACCGACGGACCGACCGCATGCGTGACGTGCCACGAGGATCAGTCGGGGGCTCATGCCGCGCATCGCGTCGCCGAGGTCGCGTGTGCCGAGTGCCATGTCACGCCGGATCGCTGGGATGCCCCCGGTCACATCGTCGACGATGTCCCGCCCGCGGAGGTGGTGTTCGGGGCACGAGCCGCGCTCACGCCCGTGGCCGCGGATCGCGAGGGACCGCCGCGCTTCGCGGACGGGACCTGCCAGAACGTCTACTGCCATGGCGACGCGCTGCACGCACCCGGGGGGACCGCCACCGAGCCCGGGTGGACGGATGCACCCGCGACGTGCGGCTCGTGCCACGGCGCGCCGCCGCCGAGCCACGCGCAAGCGGCCTGTGCGACGTGTCATCCGCAAGCGGCTCCCCACATCGATGGCGTGACGCAGATCGGCTCGATGCCCGGCTGCGGCGGTTGTCATGGTGACCCTCCGACGAGCGGCGCGCACCGCGCTCACCTCGAGGCGCCGTGGGGGTTCTCCGAGCCCGTGCCATGTGCCACGTGTCATCGCGTCCCCAGCGCTATCGCCGACGCCGGGCACATCGACTCACCGCTGCCGGTCGAGGTGACGCCGGCCCTGGGCTGGGATGGCGGGACCTGCACGAATGCGTGGTGTCACGGCGATGCGCGGCCGCGCTGGACCGAGTCGGGCGGAGCGGTGTGCGGAACGTGCCATGCAATCCCACCCGCCACGACCGTGCACGCGACCGCCACGACGCTCGCGAGCTGCGCGACCTGTCACCCCGCCGACTTCGTCGATCACGTGAACGGAGTCGTCGATGTCCGCTAGCCCACTCGCGCTCGTGGCCATCAGTGCGGCGGGGGCCGCCGTGCTCGTCATGGTGTGGTTCCTCGTGCGTCGACCGGCGTTGACGCGCACCACGAAGGTGGCGCTGCTGGCGGGGATCGGCATCCTGCCGCTCACCACTGCCACCACCGGCAACGTCGCAGGCTACGAGGCGATGAAGACGCGGCGCTTCTGCGGCTCGTGCCACGTGATGACGCCGTACGCGCTCGACTCCGCGGACCTGGCCAGCGAGGGGCTCGCGGCGCGGCACGCGCGCAACGAAGCCTTCGGCGACGAGAACTGCTACACGTGCCACTCCGACTACGGGATGTTCGGCACCGTCACGACGAAGCTCGGCGGGCTGCGTCACGCGTACGAGTACACGTTCAACTTTCGTCAGCTGTCGCTCGAGGAGGCGCTGCCGAAGATCCACATCCGGCAGCCGTTTCCGAACAGCACGTGCATCCGCTGCCATTCGACGAAGAATCCGCTGTGGCTTCGCGTCGGTGATCACGTCAGCACGCTCGACGAGATTCGCGCGAACCGCACGAGCTGCGCGAGCGTGGGCTGTCACGGCGCCGCGCATCCCTTCAGTCACGCGATCCACCACCCGGCGGAGGTGGCGAAGTGAATCGCCGGCTCCGCGTCGCCTGCGTGCTCACGATCATCGCGCTGGGGCTGATGGTGTGGTCGATCCTCGCGCCGACGCCGCTGCCGGTGATGCTGGCGATGACGGTGGGGCAGGGGCTCGGCACGCTCGCCTTCGGGCTGTTCGTGTGGACCGTCGTGCAAGACCTGCGCGGCAAGAGCCCCCCACCGTGAAGCGATTCGTCCTCGCGAGCCTCCTCGTCGCCTCGACGGCGCGGGCCGATCCCTTGCGCCTGCGTGCCGATGCTCGCGCCGCGACGGCCGCGCCCGCCGGGCTGCTCGTCCTCGAAGCCGCGGGCACGGTGCGAACGGGACTGTCCGCGGAAGCCGTCGTCTGGCTCGGTGACGAGACCGCGGACGTGCTGGTGGTCGCGGTCCGGGGGGCCGCCCTCGATGGCCGCGTGCACGGCAAGGTCGGTCGCTTCGTCGCGATGCTCGGCGCCATCCGGCCCGTGCATGTCGATGGTGCGGGGGCGCGGGTGCGGTTGCCGCATCGGATCGACGTCGAAGCGACGGCCGGCATCCCCGTGCTTCCCGCGAGCCTCGTCGCGGGCCGCGCCTGGGACTGGTTTGTGGGCGGTCGCGTCGCCCGGCGGTTCGGCGACTACGGGTCCGTCGGACTCGCGTTCGCCGAGCAGCGCGATGCGGGGCGGCTCGCGATGAAGGAGGTCGGCGCAGACGCGGGGCTCGTGCTGGGCAAGCGCAGCGACCTCGGAGCCCGGATCGCGTACGACCTCGCGAACCCCGGCATCGCCGAGGCGAGCGTCACCGCGACCCGACGCATGGGGTCGCTCCGCGCCGAGGTCTACGCGCTGCATCGCGCGACCTCCCACCTCGTGCCGGCGACATCGCTGTTCTCGGTGCTCGGTGACGTGCCATCGCAACGAGCGGGATCCGTGCTGACGTGGCGAGCGGCACCGCGACTGACGATCACCGGCGACCTCGCGCTACGCCGCATCGACGCGGAGCTCGGCGAGGAGCTCGTCGGGCGCGCGCGCCTCGACCTGGATGACACGCGCAAGAACGCCGTCACCGCGGAGCTGCGGCGCTCGGGAGCTGGCGGCTGGACGGGGGCGCGCGTCGCCGGACGGGTCGCCTTGCCCCACGCGATCGCCCTCGCCACCGAGCTCGAGCTGGTCCGCCCCGACAATCACGAGCGCGGGGCCCTCTGGCCGTGGGGCCTCGTGGGGGTGAGCTGGGAGCGTGCGGACTGGCAGCTGGCCGTCGCCGTGGAGGCCAGTGCATCGCCGGAATACACGTATCGCGTCGACGCGATCTTCCAGCTCGCCCGCCGCTGGAGCGTGAAGTGAAGCGCCTCGCGCTCGCGTGCCTGATCGCGCTCGCCGCCTGTGCGGGCGTGCTCGGACTTCGGCGGGCGAGCGTCGAGACCTTCCCGCATCGGCGCCACGTCGTCGCGGGCGTGAGCTGCACGAGCTGTCACCCCGCCATGGAGCGAGACGACGGAGCGCTGCACCTCCCCACCGACGCCACGTGCACGACCTGTCACACCAAGCCCCACGACACGCGGCCCTGCATCGGCTGTCACACCCCGGCGGGGGCGGTCGCCCAGCTCGAGGAGGCCAAGGCCCACCTTCGCTTCGACCACGGCCGGCATCTCGATGGGCCGGCGCGTGGCAACTGCATGCGGTGCCACACGGGCATCGCCGACGGCGACACCACCATGCGCCCGACGATGGCGACGTGCTTCAAGTGCCACGGTGACGAGCAGGACGCGCGGCAGTGCGACTCGTGCCACGTCGATCTCGAGGAGTCCGGGACCTTGCCGCAGAGCCACCTCGCGCACGAGGGCGACTGGATCCGCGAGCACGGAACACGTGCGGCGTCGTCGGGCGATCTCTGCGAGACGTGCCACCGCGATTCGTTCTGCGCGACCTGTCACGGGCAGACGGCGCCCGCGCTCACGGCAGACCGGAGGCCGACGAGCCCGTTCGATGCGAGCGTGCACCGCGCCGGGTTCGCGGCGCGGCACTCGCTCGAGGCGAAGGCCGATCCAGGCCTGTGTACGACCTGCCATCAAGCCGCGCGCTGCCTCGCTTGCCACGAGGAGCGTGGCGTCGCCGGGGAGAGCGCGGGTAGCCCGCATCCGCGCGGCTGGGTCGGGCTCACGCAGAGCGAGAACCTGCACGGCCGCGAAGCCCGGCGTGATCCGTCGGCGTGCGCGAGCTGTCACGGCGGGGCCGGCGAGGCGATGTGCGTGCGCTGTCATGCCGTCGGTGGCGTCGGCGGTAGCCCTCATCCTCCCGGCTGGTCGAGCCCACAGCCGCTGAGCGCGATGCCGTGCCGGCTCTGCCATCCCGTCGGGTCGCGATGAGGTGGCTCGTGGTCATGTTCCTGGTCGCGTGCAGCGGCGGTCGGCCGTCGCGTCCGCCGGATGTCGTGCCCGCGATCTGGGATTCGGTCCGCGAGAGCGCAGGGCACACGGTTCACGTCGCGACGCATGGCGTGGCCTGCCGTGATTGCCACGGCGATGGGGCCTTCGCTCCGCCGGCCGCGGATGTCTGCGAGAAGTGTCACGGCACCAAGCCCGTCCCCCTTCACGCCACCGACGCCGCGCCGGTCGCCTGCCAGAGCTGTCACGGCTTCGGGGCCGACGGCGCCGTGCGTCCCGACAACTGTGCTCGCTGCCACGAGCGCGAGCGCCACGGCGATCAGCCGTGCGGTGAGTGCCATCGCGCCCACGCGATGCAGTCGCTCGATCCGACGCCCTGCACGGGATGTCACGACGACCACGCGACCGAACATGCTGGCCGGCGGGGCTGTCTCGACTGCCATTCGATGCACGAGGACACCCAGGTGGCAGCGACCGCGTGCGTCGACTGTCATGCGAAGCAGCCGCGCGCGCTCCGCGTCACGGCGGCGGCGACGACCGCGGGCCATCCGTCGTGCACGAGCTGCCATCCGCCGCACTCGTTCACCGCGGCGGCGGTGCGGCCCTGCGCCGAGTGCCATCCGCAGACGCGCGTCCTCGCCGCCGCCGACCACAAGACCTGCACGAGCTGTCATCAGCAGCACGCGGGCGCGGCGCCACGCGCCTGCACCACGTGCCACGAGGAGCGCGTCGCGCACCCCACGGCATGCACGACGTGTCATCCGCCACACACCCTCGCGGCAGGCCAACGCGCGGTGGCCTGCGAGTCCTGTCACGACAAGCCCCATCACGCGACCGCGCGCTGCCGCGACTGCCACGAGCCGCATGGGGCGACGCCGGTGCTCGCGGGGGCGCTGTGCGCGCGCTGCCATCAGGCGGAGACCGCGTCGACGCGCGGCACCGGCCACGGTGCGTGCGTGGGCTGCCACGCGA
>JALHPV010000144.1 GCA_022842285.1 Kofleriaceae bacterium | reverse complement strand
GCGAATCTCCGCTTCGTCGCGCACGCCACCGAGTGATTGCCGCACGAACTTGCGGCCCGTGGCATGCGCGATCGACCGTGCGAGGGACGTCTTGCCGACGCCCGGGGGGCCAACGAGGCACAGGATCGGTCCGCGCTGGCGCGGCACGAGCGCCTGCACGGCGAGGTACTCGAGGATGCGCTCCTTCACCTTCTTGAGGCCGTAGTGCTCGGCGTCGAGGATGCGCTCGGCGTCGTTGATGTCGTGGCGATCCTCGGTCTTGTCCTCCCACGGCAGGGCGATCACCCAGTCGAGGTAGTTGCGGACGACCGTCGCCTCGGCCGACATCGGCGACATCTGCTTCAGCTTCTTGAGCTCCTTGAGGCAGCGCTCCTTCGCCTCCTTGCTCATCTTCTTCGTCTTGATCTTCTGCTCCAGCTCGGCGAGCTCGTTCTTGAACTCGTCGCGCTCGCCACCCAGCTCCTTCTGGATGGCCTGCATCTGCTCGTTTAGGTAGAACTCCTTCTGCTGCTTCTCCATCTGCTTCTTGACGCGGGAGCGCAGCTTCTTCTCGACCTGGCGGATCTCGATCTCGCCCTGCATGAGCTCGCCGAGCCGCTCGAGTCGCTTGCTCGGCGCGGGCGTCTCCAGCAGCTCTTGCTTGTCCTTCAGCTTGAGCGCGACGTGCGCGACGATCGTGTCGGCGAGCCGTCCCGGATCTTCGATGGTGCGCACGCTGACCAGCATCTCGGGCGGGATGCGCGTGTTCAGCTTCACGTAGTCCTCGAACACGTCCTGCACCGACCGCATGAGGGCCTGGATCTCGACGCCTTCGTCGTCCGTCTCGTCGACGTCCTCGACCTCGCACGTGAAGAACGGATCGATCTGCGTGAACCCCCGAATGCGCGCGCGCGACCGGCCCTCGACGAGGACCTTCACCGGTCCCTTGGGGAACCGCAGCAGCTGGATGATGTGACCGACGGTGCCGATCGCGAAGATGTCCTCGGAGTCGGGATCATCCGTCTTCGCCCGCCGCTGCGCCGCGAGCAGCAGCTGCTTGTCGCCCGCCATCGCCTCTTCGAGCGCCGACAAGGACTTGTCGCGGCCCACGAACAGCGGGACCACCATGTGCGGAAACACGATGATGTCCCGCAACGGCAACAGCGGAAGGCGGTACCCAGCGCTCATGGCCGGTACTGTAGTCCTCGACGAAACTTGCGCCAACATTCCACCCTGGACCTACGGCTAGTTACGCCCGTGGTCCTGATGCCGCATGACTCATGGCAGATTTGCCACGACGGGTAGCTCCCGGGTAGCCGGGGACTCCAAACGATCGCAGGACGATCCAGGTACGGGCGTAAGCGCCGTTGCATTGGATCCCCTCGGCATCGCTCTGGCTCGTACGCCCGACGTCCCGATGCAGAGCCCGTATCCGCCCCTCGTCGACGCGTACCTGATCGTCGACCAGCCACGTCAGCGGCTCAGCCACTGGTCGCAGGCTCTCGCACCTCTGGACGACCCGCGCGCGCCGGCGCTGGCGGCCGTCACTGCCTACTACGACCCGCAACTGGACCAGGCCCTGGTCGGGGTCCGCTACGACGAGCTGGCGCTGGGGGAGCAGAAGCTCGGCTTCGTCGTCGAGATCGCCCTGCTCGCGGAGATCGGGATGATCCAGCCGCTCGAGCTGACCGAGGGTGATCGCAAGCGGTTCCTCGGCGAGCGCCTGCAGCGCTGCACCATTCACGTGACCGCGCAGCGGACGGCCGTCGGCGCGTTGACGGAGCTCGTCCGGTACCTGCGTGACCAGCGCCCGAATCCCATCCGCACCCAGCAGTCGGTGGTGAAGATTCCGCCGAAGTCGGCGCGCGCGTCGCTCACACCGAGCGGCGAGGTGCCGGTGGCACCGCCCGTGACGTCGAAGGGCACCCGCGATGATCTGACGCCGCAGCCGGCTGCTCCGCGGGTGAGCCAGCCGTATGCGCAAGGTCGCCAGCACACGCGAGCCGAGCGCGCCCAGACGGTCGACATGCCTCCACTCGAGGCCCAGCGCCTGGCCGCGCAGAGCGCGCGCCACGGTCGCGCACCGGCGGTGGCGCTCGATGGTGGCGGCAGAGTCGAGGAGCTCCAGGCTCGGCGGTCGTCGATCGCGGCCCCTCCTGCCGGGCGCGCCCGCGAGCTCGATACCGAGCCGTATCTCCCGACGACGAATGGGCCCCTGCCGCCGGGCATGATCTACGCCCGCTACCTGCGCAGCGGTCGCTGGGTGCCGGTGCGCATCGGGGCGCTCTCGCTGAAGGGCGCGGCCTTGCTCTCGGGGGCGTTGCCGCGCACGAACGATCACGTCGACATCGCCCTCACGTATGGCGATCACCGCGCGCTGGTCCGCGGCCCGGTCAGCAAGGTCTCGACCGCCGAGGAGACGTCGACGACCGGCACGGCAACGTTCTCGGTGAAGTTCGAGCTCGACGACGCCTCGCGCCGGCAGCTCGTCGCCCTCCTCACCGCCGCGCGCAACACGAACGTCACCATCAAGCCGCCGCCCCCGCGCCTCGCTCGCCGCTTTCCTGTCGAGTGGCCGGTGTGCCTCGGCACGATGCGGGGAGCCGTGCGCGCCGAAGCACTCGACATCTCGCGCGACGGCATGTTCGTGCGTCCGATCCACGCGCTCTCCCTCGATGCGAACGTGAACTTCTCGTGCGTGATCGACGATGGCCAGGCTCCGCTCTCGGGGCGGGCGAAGGTCGTGCGCCACGTGACGGCCGTGAACGCTCAGGCCTGCGGGCTCGTCGCGGGCTACGGCCTCAAGCTCGTCGACATGGGCGAAGCGGACCGCGTCCGCTGGCTCGAGTTCCTCATGCGTGTGGAGCGCCGCACCGAGAAGCGCGTCCTGATCGGCGCGTCGCCAACACGCCTCGCGGAGATCCAGAACACCCTCGCCGGCTCGGGCTATGCCGTCACGGGTGCGACCGATCCCGGCGCCCTCGTGCAGCTCGCCTCCACGGAGCCGCGGCCGGTCGATGCGGCCCTGATCGACGCGGCGTGGCTGGCGCCCGGCCAGTCGGCCACGTGGGTCGAATCACTCTTCTCCGCCCGCAACGTCCCCTGCGTCACCATGCATGGTGATGTAAGACGCGCCCGTGTGATGGTCGACAAGCTCCTCAGCGTCGGCGAGGACGCCCGTTCACAGCGTGGTTGATCGGCCCGGTTTCCCCCTCATTTTCCTGCGGCTGGGCACGTAACTCCGGCTAGTTACAGATTCGCGAAGTGGCCCCGGACTTGCGATGATGGCGCCCAGCCCACCATGAAGACTATCCAGACGGTCGTTGCCTTCGGTGTCCTTGCTGCCCTCGTGGATGTCGCCTCGGCGCAGCCTGGCGGCTACTACGCCCCCCAGCCCGGCTACAACGCCGCGCCACAGTCGCTGCCCGGCGGGTTCCACCGCCGCGGTGGTCGCATCATCTTCGGCGGCAACGTCGGCCTCGGCGGCATGTCGCTCAACGGCCAGGACCTCGACTGTGCCGACTGCAACTACGGGACGCTCTCCCTCCAGGTCGCCGGCCACATCGGTGGCTTCGTCGGTCCGCGCCTCGCGCTGATGGGCGAGCTCCAGGGCAACTTCCAGACCCTGTCGTCGGACCGCTTCACGGGCGACACCACGACGCTCGTCCAGGGCGCGGCCTTGTTCGCCGCCCAGTACTGGCTCACCCCGCAGCTCTGGATCAAGGGTGGCATTGGCATCTCCAACCTCCGCACCGAGCGCAGCTACTACGGTGACGGCATCGTCGACGAGGTGAACGAGGTCCCCGAGAACGGCCTCGCGATGATGGGCGCCGTCGGTTACGAGCTCTTCAGCGCGCCGCGCTTCTCCGTCGATCTCCAGGCTCGCATCATCAATGGCTCCTACGACCAGACGGACAACAACGTCTCGGCAGGGAGCATCGGCATCGGCGTGAACTGGTTCTAGTGAAGCTCGCCTGCGTCGCGCTCCTTGCCGCCTGCAGTGGCAACGGCAGCACGACCACCCGGCCAGCCGATTCGACGGGCATGGAGTCGTCCCCACCGAGCGACCGCGCGGCCTTCGTCGCCGTGCTCCGGCACGAGACCGCGGCCGGAGGCGTCCAGGCCACCGAGGTGGTCTGCATCCGGGTGCGAGGGGGCGACGATCCGGGCCCGATCATCGCCGAGGTCGCGAAGACCTCCCCGACGGCCATCGATGGCGGACGGTGCACCGGCGGTGGCATGGCCCCGGTCGTGGGCCCCAACGGCGAGCCCGCCGTGATGTTCGACGTGGGTCCACTCGAGCGCGACGACACGGGCATGAAGATGAAGGGCGGCGGAGCTCACCGGGGCGGCGGCCGGGCCATCGAGATCGAGTACAGGCTCGAGCCCGATGGCGCTGGATTTCGCGTGGCGAGCCAGCGAACGCTCCTCCAGACCTGACCGGCGCGCGAACGAGGCCACCCGTCCCCCGGATCGAGCTCGTTTTCAGCTGCGCGTAACAGTGTTACATGACATAACACTGATACACCCATGCGGTTCCTCAACGTCCTGACGGTCACGGCGGGGTTGCACCTGGTCCTCGCGCTCGTCTGCGGGCTGGCCCTGTTCGTCGCGGCGGAGCCGATCGGCGGCGCGCATCCGGCGGTGAAGCCGCTCAGGTTCGCGCTCTCGATCGCGATTTTCCTCGGCAGCGTCGCGCTCGTGCTGCGCGCCCTGGATGCACCGTCCGCGGCCCGCGCCGCGATCGGCTGGACGCTGAGCCTCACGATGCTCGTCGAGACCGTCGCGATCGTCGGCCAGGCGATGCGCGGACGCACCTCGCACTTCAACACCAGCACCGCCCTCGACGCCGCGCTGTGGAACATGATGGTCATGGCGATCGTTGTCGCGTTGCTGGCTCTGGTCGCGCTCGCGATCCTCGCTTCGACGCGGCCCCTCGCCTTCCACCCGCTCGTCGGGCTCGCGGTGCGCGTGGGGCTCTGGCTCCTCTTGCTCGTCGCCGTGTCGGGGTTCGCGATGGGTGGCCGCGGGAGCCACTCGGTTGGCAGCGGAGACCTCCGCGTGCCGCACTTCTTTGCGTTGCATGGCCTGCAGGCGCTGCCGCTCCTCGCGCTGGCGCTGCTCCAGCTCCCGCTCGGGGACCGTGCACGATGGGCGCTCTTGATCATCGGGGGCGTGGGATGGACGGCGCTCGCCGTCGGCACGCTCGCGCAGGCCCTCGCGGGGCGCGCCGCGCTCGCCTAGGCGGGCGGCGGCGTCATCCCGGCCATCACCCGCCGCATCATGCGGACGCGCCCGAAGCGAGGCAGCAAGGCGAGCGAGGCCTCGAGGAACTTCGAGAGGAAGCCCGGCCGCACGGTGCCCCGCGTGCGCCGCCGCACCGCCTTGCCGATCACCGTCGCCACGTCGGCGGGCGTCTGCGCCATCGTCATGGTCATGCGCGCCCGCGCCGCGAAGCCGCTGCGCACGGGGCCGGGGGCGACGGCGAGAACATCGATCCCGTGCGGCGCGAGCTCGTGGCGGAGGCCCTCCGCGAATGTCTGGATGAAGGCCTTCGTGGCCGCGTAGGTCGCCGCTCGCGGCACGCCCTGGAACGCCACCAGCGAGCTCAGCAGCACGAAGCCCCCACTGCGCTGCGCGACGAAGCGGGGGGTGAACGCGTGCACGAGCTCGACGACGGCGCGGCAGTTGACGTCCACCATCGCGAGCTCGTCGGCGATCGGGATCTCGACGAACGCCCCGGAGGTGCCGAAGCCCGCGGCCGCCACGATCAGGCTCACGTCGAGCCCGGACGTGCGAGCGGCCAGCTCTTCGCTGGTCCCGCCGATGCCCAGATCCAGCGCGATCACCTGACAGGCCCGTCCGTGGGTCTGTGCGATCTCGGTGGCGATCTCGAGCAGCGTCGCTTCGCGGCGGGCCACCAGCACGAGGTCGTAGCCCTGGCGGGCGAGCTCCCACGCGACGGCGCGTCCGATGCCATCCGAGGCCCCCGTCACGACGGCCCACGAGCGCGAGGCCGTCACGGGGCCACCTCCGCGGGGGTGATCATCCATGCGACGCCACCCGCCTGATCGCGCACCACCACGCCGAGGAGGCCTTCACCCGCCGACGGATCGTCGAAGCGGACGGCGCTCGTCGTGTAACCGATCAGGTCGCCCACCGACGAGAACCAGCGGTACGAGAGCTCGGCGACCGGCGCGGCCACCGCGACGGAGCTGTCGGCGCGCGCCTCTACGCGGTCTCCCATGGGCGCGCCATCGACGAGGAGCGTGGGGGCCGATGGATTGGCGGCGGCCGTGCCGAACGCGATCGTCTTCTGCGCCGCGAGCGCGCCCTCGCTCGACTCGACCGTGATCGCGAGCGGCACGATGACGTCGGCGTCCGCCGGAAAGCCAAGCGACGCGCGCACCCCCGCGAGCTCGTCCGCACTCGGTGACTGGACCTCCCAGCCGGCGGCCGTCTGCGTGACCTCGATCCCGGCCGGCGCCGTGACCACGATCGCGGAGGGCTCGGCGAGTCGCGGGCCGCGCTCGGCATCGGTGACGAGCACGTCGATGCGCCCGACGGCGTCGGGGGCGAGAGCCGGCGGCTCCGTGCGCACCGCCATCACGCGCGCGTGCTCGAGCTCGAACGGTTGAGGGACGTCGGCACACCCGACGAGACCGAAGACCAGGACGATGCGCTTCATAGCTCACCCCGTACGCCGAAGGACGGCAGGATCGGCAGCGACGTCAGGGCCGTGCGCTGCGAGTAGTCGAAGTTGTACTGGTAGTCGATCGCCGCCGCGTTCACGTACACGTTGCTGATGTCGAGGTACGCGGCGAGCTTCCAGCGATCGAAGGTCCACGTGCGATCGACGCGCAGGTCGAGCTGGTGCTGCACGTCGACGCGCTGCGAGTTCGGCGCGCCGTACATCGGCAGGTAGCTGTCGATGTCCGACTGGTACACCGCGCCCATCACCGGCGTGTAGGGGCGGCCCGTGGTGAGCTGGAAGCGCCCGCCCACGCGCCAGCGCGGATCGATCTGCACCGACGCGACGGCGATCAGGTTGTGCGTCTGGTCGTAGTCGAAGCGGCGCTCGGGCATGCCGTCCGCGTCGCGGCGCGTGGCGATCGCCCCGGTGTAGGCGAGCCAGCCGAACACCTTCTCCGTGCGAGCCTGCAGCAGCATCTCCACGCCACGCACGGATCCGCTGCCGAGGTTCTCGTACCCGCCGAGCGACGTCGGATCACGCCGGTCCGCGGGGAGGACGATCAGATCCGACAGCCGGTTGTAGAAGGCCGTGCCCCGGAAGGTGACGCTCGACAGGAGGCGTTGCTCGACGCCGACGGAGAACTGATGCGCGGTCTCGGGCCGGAGGTCCGCCTGCAGCCCCTGATCGAGGTTCTGCGCCGGGCGCGTATAGGTCCCGGCGGCCGCGCGAATGGTGGAGCCGTCCGTCACGGTGAACGCCGCCTGCCCGCGCGGCTGGACCTCGACGACGTCGTTGCGTAGATACGCGTCGACGCGCGCGCCCGCGGTGATCTCGAGGCTGGGGATCGGGTACGCCGTCGCAGAGGCCCAGCCCGCGAGGTCCCGGGATGTGGCCGCCCCCGTCGCGACGATCAGGGCATCGTTCGTGAAGTTCGGCCCGCGCGGATCGCCCTCGCGCGGCGGTCGCGTGAACTTGATGTCGAAGTCGGTGCGCGTGAGATCGGACTCGGCCCCGACGGTGAGCCGGAGCCAGCCGGTCGGGTCCCAGATGGTCTCCGAGCGCGTGGCGATGCCGAGCCGGTCGAGCAGCAGGTAGCGCTCGCGCCCGACGGTGAAGTGATTGGTGTCCGTGTACGCCGAGATGGCGTGCTTCATGTCGAGCCCCGGTCGCCGATACCGCGCGGAGGCGATGCCACGGGTGAAGCTGGCGGTGTTCACGAACGAGCCCGTCGCGACCGGATCGGCCGCGTTGTCCCGGTCGGTGACGAGCTCCACGCCGTCGTCGCTGCCGAACACGAAGGCCTGGAGCGACCAGCGGTCGGTGGGCTGGTAGGTCGCCTTGCCCTGGTAGTCGTAGTACCGGGGATAGGCGGTGAAGTTGAGCCCGCTGTCGGAGGGGATGACCGCCGGCAGGATCGCGTCGATGACGGACCGGCGGGCCGCCACCGCATAGCCGGCGCGCTTCCCGATCGGCCCCTGCACGAGGCCGGCGACGTTGATGAACGACAGCTCCGCGAACGCGCTCGTCTCGGTCGGCGTCTCGCGCGACGTCGCGGCCACGATGCCGGCGCTCGCGCGCCCGTACGACGTGCCGAACGTTCCCGGCAGGTACTCGACGTTGCCGAGCATCTCCGTGGGCAGCACCGACTGCACGCCGAGGAAGTGATAGAGGATCGGGATCTCGAAGCCATCGACGAGGATGCGCGAGCTCTCCGGCGACGCGCCGCGGATGATGAGGCCCGACGACAGCGGCGTGAGCGAGCCGTTGTTGGCGATGCCCGGCAGGTTCTTGATGCCCGACAGCACGTCGCCGCGCGCGCCGGGAATCGTCGTGAGCTGCTGGCGGTCGATGGTCACGGCGCCCGGCGTCGCCGCGCGGCTCTCGCCGACGATCTCGATCACCTCCGCACCTTCGGGCCGGGCGACCAACCGGATCTCGAGCCGACCGGTCACGGGCACCACGACCGGCTCGTAGCTGCCCTCGATCACGGTGACGGCGAGCGGCGTGCCCGGGAGGACGAACTCCCCACTCTCGTCGGTGACCGCGGCCTCGTCGCTCTCGCCGTAGACCGTCACCCCCGGCAGCGGCTGCCCGGTGGCGTCGTCGAGGACCCGACCCCGGATGGCCTCGGTGTCCGCGAACGCGACCCCGGTGCACATCAACCATAACGCCATTGTTCTACGTAACACTGTTACGTGAAGTAACCATGATACAGTCACCCTGTCAATCGGCCGCTTTCGAACCCCGCTACCCTGCGAATTCCTCATGGGAACTGCCGACCGCATCGAACGTGAGCGCCAGCAAAAGCGCGCGCGCATCCTCGAGGCCGCGCGCGAGTTGTTCGTCGAGCGAGGGTTCGAAGCGGTCACGCTCCGCGAGATCGCGCAGCGCATCGAGTACTCGACCACCGCGATCTACGTGCAGTTCGCCGACAAGGCCGCGCTCATCGAGGCCATGCTCACCGAGGACTTCGCCGCGTTCTCGAAGGGACTCGAAGCGGCGGCGAGCATCCCCGACCCCGTCGAGCGCCTCGTCCAGCTCCACCACGCCTACGTCGAGTTCGCGCTGGGGATGCCCCATCACTACCAGCTGCTCTTCTTGACCCCGGCGAGCACGCACGAGAAGCCTCCGCACGAGTCGCCGATGCAGATCGGGGGCTACCGCGTGCTCCTCGCGACGGTCACGGAGTGCATCGAGACGGGCCGCTTCCGCCCCGAGCACACCGACGTCAACGCGGTCACGCAGACAATCTGGGGCTGCGTGCACGGCATGGTCTCGCTGCAGATCGTGCTCGGCGCGCACAAGCAGTTCCGCTGGCGCGAGCGCAGCGTCCTCGATCGCACGATGCTCGACGTGATGCTCGTCGGCGTCCTGCGCGACGGCGACAAGGGTCTCCCGAAGCGCAAGCCGAAGCGCCGCTAGGTAGGGCGTTGTCAGGCCGGTGGACGGCCGCCCGATCGCCGTGCGCGGCTACGGCGTTGCCGTGAGGACGAAGGGCTGGGTGTCGACCCCGAGGTACACCGTCGGCGTGTAGACGTTGCCCCACGGCAGGTTCAGGATCCCCGGCTCGCCCGACGTGAATTCCATCTCGGTCGCCAGCGTCTGGCCGCTGGCGTCAACGAGCCGGGTCGTGATGTTGTAGTAGGAGATGTTCGTCGGCGGCGAGAACGCGAAGTTCGGGTACTCGACCTCGGCGCACGGGAAGACGTAGCTCCCCTCGTCGGGGGTCACGCCCGGTATCGTGTCCCATGCGCTGAAGTCGAGCTGGACCCCGACCGCGGTCGGAAAGTCTGCGCACGAGGCCGGGTTGCCGCTTGCGTCTTCGAACGCCATCGTGACCTTCCAGAAGCCCTGGTTGACGACGATGTCCACCTCGATCTCCTCGTCGGCTCCCGCGATCGTCACCGTCTGTACGTCGGACTCGCCGACCAGCACCCACTCTGCGATCTGGCTCTCCGGGAGGCCACGGTCGTTCAGGTACTGGAACGAAAGCTCGTAGGTCCCCGATGCGAGGTTGGGGAGGGTGATGCTGGTCTCTTGGGGCGCGATGAGCGAGGTGGCCCCCTCGGCGGCGCTGCGCTCCCGCACGGTCATGCGGATGTGGTCGCCGTCGACGGGAACGACGTTCCTGGCACTCGAGGACTCGAGCTCGAAGTCGACGAAGAGCTCGAACTCGCCGCTGGGCAGTCCGTCGCCTAGACCATCGACGACCGTACACGCGAGGAACTGCGACGAAACGAGTGCCAGGGCAACCTTGAATAGGGTCTTCATCATGTGCCTCCGCCCCTGCGTAGTGCAGCCCCCGCGCCATGTGCGGGTGTTCGGGTCTGGGTTGCAAGTGCTGGTTTCCGAGACCACCTGGCCTCCGCGCAGCCCGCGTGGAGGTGCTGGTAGCGCTGCCGCGTGGCCGGCAAACCCCAGTCGCTCGGCGCCGTTGTGGACCCGATGTCCACACTGCGAGCCCAGCGTCTCCGCAGGCTCACCTGCGTTCAGGAACCGCTATGCGAGGCGAGCGAACGAAGCGTCGCGAGCGCCTATGGGTCCGGGAGACACAGCGCCAACTCGTCTACGGCCACGCCATTTACCCGGAGGACGTCGCCCCAGCAGCGCGTGACCGCGTCGGCGTGCACCGCACACGTCACGTCTTGCCCCGCCGCGAGGGGACCGACCACCGGCGGATGATCGACGGCGGCGCGCACCGGCCCGGGCGCTGGGCCGTCGAGCTGATCGCGATCGTTGGCGCCCCAGCACCACACCTCGTCGTCGACGGAGACGGCGCAGCTGTGGCGGTAGCCGACGTCGACGTCGCGGACGGTGATGCCGGGCAACGGGGACGACACCGTCAGCATGCCGCTCCCCTGCGCCGGATCCACGGCGCGGTCGGCGTTGTCGCCCCAGCAGCGCACCTCGCCGGCGGCGACCACGCACCCGTGACGCGGGCCGACGTCGAACGCCGTGATGATGCCGGTGAGCCCGGGGACGAGGCCCGCCCCCCAGGGCACGGTGCCCCAGCACTCGACCGCGGCGTTGGAGGCCGCACACGACAGGCCAGCGGCGAGGGCGAGAAAATCCGGCACGAACGACACCGTGCGCGGCCGCGGCTCCGCCGAGAACAGCGGCGGCGCGCTTGGCACCACCCCGTCGAGCTGGCCGGCGGTGTTGTCGCCCCAGCACTGGACGAAGGTCCCCAGGCCACCGTAGCCGCAGGTGTGCTTGGGCCCTCCCGCGATCAGGTCATGAACGATGGCCGTCTGCGTGATCAACCCCGGGGCATTCCCCACCGTGTCTGCGATCTGCTCGCCCTCGACCCCTAGCCCGATGCACCCCGTGCCGCCAGCCGCCCAGCACACGTGCTGATTCCCCACGGCCACCGCGCGCGTCGTCATGGGCCCGGCACAATACGCGGGACACGCATCGCCACAGTTGGTGCACGCCGGCAGAGTGTCGAAGTTGATGAAGTCCAGTTTCGTGACCAGGCTCGTAACGAAGGGTACGTCGCCAAACACGATCGGCAGGCCCTGCTTGGTGGACGAGCCCAGGCAGTGCGTCGCGAACACCGTTGTCGAGACCGCCAACTCATCGAGCGTGATGCAACGATCCGAGGCGCAGTAGCCCTCGATCCGGCAGTCCTCGTCGCTGGCGCACAGCGCCCCGATATCGCCACCCGCCACCAGCGGCACGCACTCCCCCGCCAGCATCGGGGCGTCAGGGTGATAACGCCGACCACCCTCGCAGGACGCGTCGGGCTCGCTACAGCCGCCGTCGGGCTCGCAGGCACCGCCGCCCCCGCAGTCCGCCCACGCCTCGCACGTGAAGGCGACGCACTGTCCCGCCAGGGCCTCCCCGGCCGCGTCGCCATACCGACGCCCGCCAGTGCGGAGCCCACCGTCGCAGGTGTCGTCGTCGACGCTGCACCGGCCCGTGTCGGCCTCGCAGGTGCCGCCGGGGCCGCACTGGCCCGACTGTTCACACTCGAACTCGAGGGCCGGCAGGCCACAGGCCGTTGCAACCGAAAGCCCGACGGCAACCGACCACATCCGAAGCACGGGACGAGGTTATCACGCGGGTGCACGGGCTCCACCGCCTGGTCGAGGGCAGCGCGCACAAGCAGTTCCGCTGGCGCGAGTGTCCTCGATCGCACGATGCTCGACGTGATCCTCGTCGGCGTGCTGCTCGACGGCGACATGGGCATCCCCCGAGAAGCGCTGAGGCGCCGCCTGCGCCACGAGGCTCTCGGAGCATCGACGATCGATGCTACCGTCTTCGCTCTTCGAGCCGGCCTCCGTGAAGACCCATCCGGTTACTCACCACGCGCGCACCACGCCGATCGCTCGCCTGCGGCTGGTGGTCACCAGCGGGCCTGATCGAGGGCGGGCCTGCGAGCCCGAGGACACCGAGCTCTCCGTGGGGACGGCTCCGGGCAACAGCCTCGTCCTGACGGATCTGGCGGTCTCGCGCCATCACTTCGCGATCTCGTTCCTGAACCGCAGCCCGCGCATTCGCGACCTCGGAAGTACGAACGGTACGCGGGTCGACGGCACCCAGATCTTCGACGCGAGCCTCCACGCCGGAGCGACGATCACGCTGGGTGATACGACCCTCCTGGTCCATGACGCGGGCGTGACCACCGACGCGCTGTCGGAAGAGAGCTCGTTCTCCGCCGTCCTCGGCACGAGCTCCGCCATGCGTCGCCTGTTCACCAAGCTGCCCAAGGTGGCGGCCGCGGATGCCACGGTGATGCTCACGGGCGAGACCGGCACGGGCAAGAGCCTCATCGCGCGCGCCATTCACGATGCGAGTCCCCGGCGGACCGGCCCGTTCGTGGTGATCGACTGCGGCGCGATCCCACCTTCGCTGATCGAGAGCGAGCTGTTCGGCCACGTTCAGGGCGCGTTCACGGGGGCCCATCGCGATCGCCTTGGAGCCTTCCGGGCGGCCGCCGGGGGTACGGTGTTGCTCGAGGAGGTCGGGGAGCTTCCGCTCGACCTGCAGCCGAAGCTCCTCCGCGCGCTCGAGGAGCGAGAGGTCACCCCGGTCGGCGAGGATCGCTCGTTCCCACTGGATGTCCGGATCCTCGCCGCCACCCATCGCGACCTGCGCGAACGCGTGAACGCCGGGCAGTTCCGGAGCGACTTGTTCTACCGCCTCGATGTCGTCAGCCTGCGCGTCCCTGCGCTCCGCGAACGCCCGCGCGACATCGCCATCCTCACCGATCACTTTCATCGCGAGCTGACCGGGACGGCTGCGCCCGAGGAGCTGACCGCGGCCTTCTCTGCGCGCGCCTGGCCGGGCAACGTGCGCGAGCTCCGAGCCGCGGTCGAACGTGCCCTCATCCTCGACGAGATCGACCCGAGTCAGGTCGACGCCAGTATCCCGGCCGCTCCGACCGAGATCGATCCGACGCGGTCGTTCCGGGAAGCCAAGGACGCCGCGATCGCGGGCTGGGAAATCAGTTACCTCCGCGCCCTCGTCGCCCAGCATCGAGGCAACGTCTCATCCGCGGCGCGCGCGGTCCGCATGGACCGTAATCACCTCAGCGACCTGCTCAAGCGCTACGCGATCGACCCCCGCGGGTAAACGCCGCCGTCGCGCGCAGGAGACACCCGAAGGTTGCTCCACGCGCGGAGGCCCGTGGCCATGCGACACTGCGAGCGATGGGCGCCGACCTCCCCGCTGCGCCGGAGCGCGTGTTGCGCGGCCGGTACCGGCTCGGAGCGCAGCTCGGTCGTGGCGGCATGGGCGCGGTCTACGCGGCGGAGGACCTCCACCTCGGGCGCCAGGTCGCCATCAAGCTCATCGTCGAGGAGTCAGACCAGTTCGCCATCGAGCGGTTTCGCCGAGAAGCCCGGGCCGCGGGGGGGCTCGCCCATCCGCACATCGCGCAGGTCCTCGACTACGCGCTGGCCACGGAGGGCGAGCCCGCGCTGATCGTGATGGAGCTCTTGCAGGGCGAGAGCCTCGCCTCTGCGCTGCGCCGTGAGGGTGCCTTCCCGGTCTCGCGAGCACTCGACATCGCCGCGCAGATCGCCGACGCGCTCGGAGCAGCGCATCGGGCCGGGATCGTGCACCGGGACATCAAGCCCGAGAACGTGTTCCTCGTGACGAGCTCGTCGAAGACAGACTTCGTGAAGGTGCTGGACTTCGGGATCGCGAAACGAACGGGCGAGGTCTCGCTCACGACCTCCCATCAGATCGTGGGCACGATCGCGTACATGTCGCCCGAGCAGGCGACGGCTAGCGCCATCACGCCCGCATCGGATGTCTTCTCGCTGGGCGTGGTGCTGTACCAGATGCTCGCGGACGCCCTCCCTCATCGGGGCGACACCGTCCAGTCGATCCTGGTCGGGCTCGAGATGAGCACGCTGGTGCCGATCGAGGAGCGAGCCGCAGCGCGTGGGGTTGTCATCCCCGCCGCGGTCGTCGCCCTGCTCGCGCGCTGTCTCGTGCGCGACCCCGAGCGACGGTTGCGCGATGGCACGATGCTGCTCTCCGCGATCGACGCCGTGCGGGCCGGCGACCCGCAACCGGAGCCCGAGGTGGTCCTCGGCGAGGCGCCCACCGTTCGGTCGAGCCCGCGGGCCCTGGCACCACCTCCGTCGCGCCCGCATCTCGGACTCGTGATGGCCGTCGTCGCGGTCGGCGCTGTCGGCGCAGGCGTGGGCCTCGCGAAGTGTCGTGGCCCGCGAGTCCAGGACCACGTGGTCGCTCGCGTGACGACCGACGCGATGCCGAGCGGCGACGCGATGCCGCGTGGCGACGCGGTGGCGATGCTCGACGCGCTCGTCGAGCCAGGTCCCGACGCGCCCGGCGTGATCGCGGACGCACAGCCGAGAGAATCGCCGCGACCGAGCCCCACCCCGAAAGTGCCTCGCGTGAAGGGCATCACGGTCATGATTCATAGGTGGCAGTTCGACGAGGAAGTACAAGACTCCAAGCGGCTGGCGCTCGCGGCGGTCCTCCGGGAGCTGGACTTCGCCCGCTGCTACCGCGGCGAAGCCATCGCTGGGGCTTACCAGAACGACGAGCTCGCGTTCCACATCGATGCCGAGGGGGCCGTCTCGGCCTTCAAAGGTAAGCGATGGTGGCAGTTCCAGCCGCCGGTCGAGCTCCCCGCCAGGCTCTTTACATGCCTGGTCGCCGTCGTACGTGGGCTCGACGTTGGGCGCTGGAACAATGCAGGGGTAGGCGGGACGTTCGAGATCACCATCGAGTCATCAAACAAGGACGGCCGTCCGCTCGAGCGATGACCACGCGTTGCACGTGGCGGCTCCATCGAGGCCCGAGCCCCGATCAGGCGTCGGCGGGCTTCGCGTCTTTGTCTTTGTTGTACGTGATGAGCGGCGTCGCGTGCTTCTCGATCACGTCCTCGTTGACGTGGACCTCGGACACGCTCTGCCCCGGCGCGTTGTACATGATGTCGAGCAACGCGCTCTCGAGGATGGCGCGCAGGCCACGCGCGCCTGACTTCTGATCGGCGGCCATCGACGCGACCTTCGTCAGCGCGGCCTTCCCGAACTTCAGCTTCACGCCGTCCATCTCGAACAGCTTCTGGTACTGCTTCACGAGCGCGTTCTTCGGCTGCGTGAGGATCTGCACGAGCGCGTCCTCCGACAGCTCGTGCAGCGGCGCGATGACCGGCAGCCGCCCGATGAACTCGGGGATCATGCCGTACTTCAGGAGATCCTCGGGCTCGACCTCCTGGATGAGCTCCCACTGCGAGCGCTCGACCTTCTTGTTCATCCCGGCGCCGAAGCCGATCATCTTCTGGCCGATCCGGTTCTCGATGATCTCCTCGAGGCCGGTGAACGCACCGCCGCAGATGAACAGGATGTTCGTCGTGTCGACCTGCAGGAACTCCTGCTGCGGATGCTTGCGACCACCCTTGGGCGGCACGCTCGCCGTCGTCCCTTCGATGATCTTCAGCAGCGCCTGCTGAACGCCTTCACCCGAGACGTCCCTCGTGATCGACGGGTTGTCACTCTTCCGCGCGATCTTGTCGATCTCGTCGATGTAGACGATGCCGCGCTGCGCCCGCTCGATGTCGTGGTCGGCGTTCTGCAGCAGCGAGACGATGATGTTCTCGACGTCCTCGCCGACGTAGCCCGCCTCGGTGAGGTTGGTGGCATCGGCGATCGCGAACGGAACGTTGAGGATGCGCGCCAGCGTCTGCGCGAGCAGCGTCTTGCCCGAGCCCGTGGGCCCGAGCAGCAGGATGTTCGACTTCTGGAGCTCGACATCCTCGTTCTCGAGCGGAGGCTGCCCGAGCGCGGCCTGCGGGTTCTTGTGATCGATGCGCTTGTAGTGGTTGTGGACCGCGACCGCGAGGATCTTCTTCGCGCGGTCCTGTCCGATCACGTACTCGTCGAGCACCTTCTTGATCTGCGCCGGTTTCGGGATCGACGAGGCGCCGTACGCCTGGTCCTCCTTCTCGATCTCCTCCGCAATGATGTCGTTGCAGAGGCCGATGCACTCGTCGCAGATGTAGACGGTCGGCCCGGCGATGAGCTTCTTGACCTCCTTCTGCGCCTTGCCGCAGAACGAACAGGTCAACGACGCGCCATCACGCTTCTCGATCGGCATCCCCGAAAGCCTACTTCTTCTCGGGCTTCTCGTCCGGCTTCTTCTTCGCCGTGATCAGCACCTCGTCGATGAGGCCGTACTCCTTCGCATTCGACGCCGACATGAAGTTGTCGCGGTCGGTGTCGTTCTTGATCTTCTCGACCGGCTGCCCCGTGTGCTTCGAGTACAGCTCGTTCAGGGTGTCGCGCGTCTTCAAGATCTCCTTGGTGTGGATCTCGATGTCCGTCGCCTGCCCCTGGAAGCCCGCGAGGGGCTGGTGAATCATGACCCGCGAGTGCGGCAGCGCGTACCGCTTGCCCTTCGTCCCGGCCGCCAGCAGGAACGAGCCCATGCTCGCCGCCTGGCCCATGCAGATCGTGGCCACGTCGCAGTGCAGGTACTGCATCGTGTCGTAGATCGCGAGGCCCGCCGAGACGTGACCGCCCGGCGAGTTGATGTACAGCATGATGTCCTTCTCCGGCTCCTCGCTATCGAGGAACAGGAGCTGGGCGATGACGACGTTCGCGACGTCATCATTGATGGCCGTCCCGAGGAAGATGATCCGGTCCTTCAGGAGCCGCGAGAAGATGTCCCAGCCGCGCTCGCCGCGGTGGGTCTGCTCGATGACCGTCGGAATGAGATAGCTCATCGCAGGCGTCTTCATGTCTACCCACGACTGTAGGCGCCTCCCGAGGGTGGCGCAACGCACCGGGCGGCCGGCTGCACGATCGG
>JALHPV010000143.1 GCA_022842285.1 Kofleriaceae bacterium | reverse complement strand
GACGCCATAGACGCCAAGGTAAGAGGGTTCGAAGGCCCTTCGGGCCGGACGTCCGCGATGGTGCCGATTCAAGTTCGCGCGCATGCGCGATCGCCTCATTACGGGCATCGTCGTGGGGTTCTCAAAAAAAATCCCTTGGCGTCTATGGCGTCTTGGCGTTGAAAATTCCGGGCGCGACCGCGAGGGGCCCGAACGCGAGGGGCCCGAACGCGAGGGGCACGAACGCGAGGGGCGCGAACGCGAGCGGCGCGACCGCGAGGGGCCCGAACGCGAGGGTGCACGACCGCGAGGGGCGCGTCAGGTGGCGGACTGCGCCAGGACGGCGAGGACGGCGATCACGCAGAAGCGGATCGAGCGGCCGAGGAAGCCGAGCAGCATGAAGGCCTTGAAGTTGATCTTCAGCATGCCGGCGAGCGCGGACACGATGAAGAACGGGGGCAGGCCAACGGAGGCGGAGATGAAGGTCAGCACGAGGGGCTTGTCCTTCCACTTCTCCATCAGCTTCTGGGCCTTCTCGAGCTTGGCCGCGTACTTCGGCTTCGTGGCCGCCTTGTCGGCGCCCAGGGCGAAGGCCTTGTAGATGCCGATCTTCGCGATCATCTGGCCGGCGGCCACGATGAGGCCGAGCACGATGGCGAGGGGAACCGAGCGCGTGAGGAGCGCGACGGCCACCAGGTACACCTCGGCGTTGATGATCGGGATGATTCCCGACAGCGCGGCCACGACGAGCGTGGCGCCGTAGATGCCTACGGTCGAGGTGAGCGCATCCCACATATCAGGGGGGGCTCGATCCGGCCGCTCCGCCCTGCGGCGGCGCCTGGCCCCCGGGCAGCGCGAGGCTCCAATTCGCCTCGGGCGGCGGGAGGCGGCTCATGCGCACCGCTGTCCAGATCTTCATGCCGAGGATCGCGCCGCAGACCAGCGAGCCGAGGATCGCGTTCTTCGTGAACACGAGGGTGGCGGTGACGACGGCGCTGTTCACGAGCTTGCCGATCGGCGACCAGTTCCAGTCGTAGATGGTCTTGTCGACCTGGGCGAAGTAGTTCGGGCTCTTGATCGGCCAGCGCATGAACTGGTTCGACAGGTAGTGATCGATGCCCATGAACTGGAACAGGAACAGGGCGACCGGCACGATGAGCTGCGGGTACAGCATCACGTAGTTGAGATAGAAGAACGCGACCAGCAGCCGGTCCGCGAGAATGTCCATCTGGGCGCCGATCCGCGTCTCCTGGTTGAGCGTACGGGCGAGGAAGCCGTCCACCACATCCAGCACCCAGTAGACGCCGAGGCCCACGAAGTTCCAGGTCTCGTTCCTGTCGACGGCTGCGTACGAGAAGATCGCCATGCCCGCCACGAGCCGGATCCCCGTCACGAGATTGGCCCACGTCCGCCAGGTTTCTTGGTTGGCCTCGGTGGTCACGTCGCAGGGGGCTATATCATGGGCGCGATGACTCAGCTTCCCCCCGGCTCGATGGGAGTCCCGTTCGTCGGTGAGGCGCTGAAGTTCCTGAAGGACCCCTTCGATTTCGCGCTGTCGCGCACGCGGAAGCACGGCAACGTCTGGAAAACGAAGATCCTGGGCGACCCGATCGTCTTCTTCGCGGGCCCCGAGGCCTTCACGTTCTTCATGGACGAGCAGAACTTCACGCGTGAGAACGGCTCACCGAAGTTCCTCCAGAACCTCCTGCACCCCGACGCGGTCCCCTTCCTGGATGGCCCGCGCTTCAAGACGCGCAAGCGTCTCCTGCTGCAGGCGTTCACGGATCAGGCCCTCGACAGCTACCTGCCGGGCACGTTCCAGATCTTCCAGCGGACAGTGGCGAGCTGGACCCACGGCGGCGCGCGCGCGGTGGCCGCGGATCTCGTTCAGCTCGGCTTCGACATCGCCGACTTCCTGTTCGCGGCGAGCGATCCGTCGACGTCGAACCGGGAGACCGCGGCCGACTTCTCGATCATGAATCGCGGGGCGTTTTCGCCTCCGATCAACCTGCCGTTCACCGCGTACGGCAAGGCGGTACGCGCACGCGATCGGCTCCGGAAGTACATCCACGAGCAGGTCTCGTCGCGCGACGGCCAGGGCACCGCCCTCGGCGTCCTGAAGGCCGCGCGGGGCCCGGACGGCGAGTCGCTGCCGCAGCACGAGCTCGAGATCGAGCTGCTCCACTTCTTCTTTGCGGCCCACGGTGGTCTCACCGCCGCTCTGGCCTGGCTCCTCGTCGTGCTCGGGCAGAACCCGGGCATGGCCGCGAAGCTGCGCGCCGAGGCCGATGCCGTGCTCGGCGCTGGCCCACCGACCCTCGGCGAAGCCCGCAAGCTGGACCTCGCCCGCAGTGTCTCGCGCGAGGTCCTGCGCGCATTTCCGATCGCGCCGGTCACGTTCATCGGCGTCGCGAAGAAGGATCTCGAGCACGCCGGCTATGCGATCAAGGCCGGCTGGAAGGGGGCGGGGGCCATCTGGGCGACGCTCCAGGACGGCTCGACCTTCAAGGATCCGACGGCGTTCGACGGCGATCGGCTACGCGACGAGACCTTCAACCACCTGCCCGCCAACGCCTTCGTCCCCCAGGGCGGCGGACCGCGCGATGGTCACCGCTGTGCCGGCGAAGCGCTCATCCAGCTCTTCATGCCCGCCTTTCTCGGCTGGTTCGCGAAGCACTACGACCTGGTGTTCCCGGCGCAAGACGTCACGCCCGGTGGAGGGGGCCTCGGCCCACTTCCCCGCAGTGGCCTCGAGATCGCGGTCAAACCCCGCTGACCCGCGCCCGAACCGAAGCGACCTACTCCGCGGGCTCGACGACGTCGGCTTCCATGCTGCGGAATGCCGCGAGGACCTCGCCCTTTTCGCGCTCGGCCACGCCCGCCTCCACGAGCGTCGCCTCGAGAATCTCCATGAACGCCTCGAAGTGCTCCGGCCGGACCTTCATCCCGGTGTGCGACTCCTTCATCGACTTGCCCGTGTACGTGCACGGCCCGCCGGTGATGGAGCAGATGTGCTGGTCCATCGACGCCTCGAGCTTGGCCGTGTCGACGTTGATGAAGAAGTCGGCGATGCGCGGATCCTTGCCCGTCTTCTCGACGAACAGATGCACGACCGCGTTGATCGCTTCCTGGCCGCCGAGGCGCTCGAACAGGGGGCGGTTGTCGGTGGCGGCGCTGCCGGCATTGGCGGTGGTGTTGCTGGTGGTGCTCTTGCCACCGCACCCCGCGACGGCGAGCAGAGCGAATACGACGAAGCCAGAGAGACGCATCATGGTGCCAGCCTATTCGAGGAGCAGCGCGGCGTCACTGGCAACCATGTACTCGCGGCCTGCCCCGGGGTCGCGGACGTCGGCGTAGATCCAGCCGTCCGACCGGAAGTGCGGGAAGAGCGCGTACTGGCCAGGATGCACGTTCGAGATGCGCGTGATCTCGCCGGTCGCGAGCTCCATGAGGAACACGTTCGCCGCGCCCTGCTCGCGGTACGGCAGGAAGCCCGGATCGTTCGGACCGGTGAAGCCGAGGTCGATGGCGTCGGCGTTCGTGACGTAGCGATGGAAGACGACCCAGCGCTCGTCGTACGAGAACGCCGGCTTGCCACCGGAGATGCAGTAGCGCGCCACCTCGGGGATGTCGATGTCGTAGGTCATGCCGGTGGGCGTCGCGTTGACCTTGCGGAGCACGAAGCCGAGTTGCTCGGCGCCGGGACCTTCGACGCGCGAGATCACGAGGCGGGCCGACGGGGAGAGCACCGAGTCGCCCTCGAACGGCGTGGCGAGCTGGATCGGCGTGCGGGCGGCGTACCTCGTGCCGGTCCACAAGAGCGGCGTGAACAAGAGGCGCGCGTTGCTGCCGAAGCTCGCGAAGGGGTCGTGGTGCGTCGGACTGTGGCCGCCATCGTCGGAGATGAACTCGCCGTCGATCGAGAAGTAGTCACCGCCGTCGAGCGCACGCCCGACGTGCTCGTAGAGACCGACCGAGGAGATGCGCGCACAGGCGGCCTCGTTGGTGGTGATGACGTCGGGATTCGACGTGAGCACGCTCTGGCCGCATACGTTCCTGTTGCCGCCCTGGAAGACGAAGCCCGAGTTGTCGGGGAACCAGTTCGGATCGTACTGCGCCTCGATGACCACGCGGTGGGCGCCGCGCTGCAGATCGAGGATGAGCGAGCCGGCCACGTTCATGTCGCGCACGCCGTGGCCGACGAAGCGGCCATCGGGCGAGCTACGCGTCCAGAACGCGGTCTCGTACTCGACGTTCGCGAGCTGTCGCCAGTGACCGAGGCCGGGCATGTCCCAGCCCTCGCCGAACTCCTGGCCGTCGACGATCACCTGGGTCTGTAGGCAGTTCTTCGGATCGGTCTCGGCGCCGCACCCGAACATCGCCATCTGGTTCATGCGGTTCAGGGCGCGCCAGCCCTGGGTCTCCATCGCGGCGACGTGCGCTCCGACCGCGGCCGACACGCCCGGCTGGCACGTCTGCGGCGGGGGATCGTCGGGGAGCGTGTCCTCGAGATATGGCAGACCGCGGGCGAACCACTCGGCGATGATGTCGAACTGCTCCTGCGTCAGGAGCGGCAGGCCCTCGCGCGGCATCCCGACCTCGGCGCCGAAGCGCGCGAGCTCGGTCGCGGCGGTGTCGCCGTACGCGATCTGGAACGTGTGCTGGAACCACGGGAGGTGGGCGGCGGCGGAGTAGATGCCGAGCTTCTGCGTCTGGAAGTCGGACGTCGGCGTGTTCTTCGCGCGCAGGCACCCGAGCATCGTGAGCGCGGAGTCCTTCGAGCCGACGGCCAGGTCGGTGAGACAGCTCGCGAGCGCCGTATCCGACAGCGCGCGCCAGTACGAGAGCTGCTGCCGCGTCAGGCTGTGGCAGTTGCGGCAGCTGTTCTCCGCGCTGTTGGCGACCGGCCCGCCCATGACCCTGAGCGCTTCGACCGCGAGGGCGGCGTCCTCGAGGGCAACCGCGTTGCGCAGGGGCGGCGCCGGGGCTGCATCGGGCTCGGCGGCATCGGGCTCCTCGACATCAGGCGCATCCGGCGTGACATCGCCATTGTTGGGCTTGTCATCGCCGCAGCCGGCGAGGGTGGCGACGAGCACACACGCGAGTCCCCAGGTCCGCATGCGCGCATCAGACCCGATCGGCCTCCCGATTTCGATCGTAAATGCATCGTGGCCGCTGACATCGGTGCGATTTGCACGTCGCGGCCACGGTTTGCCACCCGGTGGGTGGCGTCTGGCCGTAAGACGGCTGCCCCCCGCGCGTTGACGGAACCCAGTAGATCGGGATACTTCCGAGTTTGAAGAGATCCGCATAGATGGCCGTCAAACAGGCCAAGGAGACTCCTATATGACCCGCACTCGTCATCTTGTTATCGCGTTGGGCCTCGCGGCCTCCGCCGTCGCTCCGGGCTGCGTGATCCGCGCGCGCGGCCGCGTCACGACCGATACGTCCGTTGCCTACCAGGAGCCGCCGGCTCCCCAGTTCGAAGACGTTCGCCCTCGCTCCGGCTACGTCTGGGTCCGTGGTCGCTGGCAGTGGACCAACAACCAGTGGACCTGGATGGGCGGCCGCTGGGAGCGTGAGCGTGGTGGCTACGCCTGGCAGGAGGGCCGCTGGGAGCGCCGCGGCAATCAGTGGCACTGGATCGAGGGCACCTGGATCGTGAGCGCGGGTGGTGGTGGTGGCGGTGGTGGCCCGATCATCCGCGATCACCGCAATGGCGGCGGCGGCGGCCAGCCCGACGGCCCGATCGTCCGTGATCACCGCGACAACCCGGGGCCGACGAACCCGCCGCCGGTCAACTCGCAGTACCCGACGGCGCCGCCCCCGCCGCCGCAGAACGAGCCCGTCGCCACGAAGGCCGGCTACATCTGGGTCAGCGGTCACTGGGACTGGCAGAACGGCCAGTGGCAGTGGCTCGCCGGTCACTGGGAGCGCCAGAAGGCGCGCAAGACCTGGGTGCCGGGCCGCTGGGAGCTCCAGGGCAGCTACTACGTCTGGATCGAAGGCCGCTGGCAGTAACCCGCCGCGCCGTCACTGCACGGTGACGGCCGTGGTCTGCACGGCGATCCCACCGCGCGAGTCGCGCAGCACGAGGTACACCCAGGCCGGTCCGGCCGCCGGTGTGCGCCAGGTGGTGCGGACCTCGGTCGCGGGATCGGACTCCGCGACCGCCGTCGCGTCGACGGGAAGCGTGCCGCCGGTCGCGAACCACGAGAGTCGCAAGCTCTCGCGGCGGACGACGAGCTGCTGCGACGCGCGATCGTAGAACACGTACGACTCCGCCGTCCCGACCGGCCACCGCGCCCGGAGCTCGACGTCGCTGTCAGCGGGGACGGTCGCGAGCGCGAGGGGCTCGAGCGTGGGATTCGTGTTGCGGGAGTACGTGCGGTCGTAGCTGACCGAGATCTCCGGCGCGACGTTGGGCAGCTTGCACTGGATGCGCGTGAGGCCAAACGCGACCGCATCCTCGAGGAGGGCCCGCACCGGCTGATAGAAGCCGCCCGTGGGATCGGGATCGCGCGGCCGGAAGCCGCCCGGCTTCGTGTCACCGCCGAAGTTCAGGCACGCCTCCATCGGGATGGGGCCACGCACGACGGGACCATCTCCCAGGGGAACGACCAGCTCGTCGCCGAGGCACGCGGGCGAGACGACGTTGTCCTCGGTCGGCGCCTTCGGGGCCGCGCAGTACGCCCATGCGGGCGCAGCGGGGATCGGGCCGTCGGGACCGGCGACGACGATCGCGTAGTCCACCGACGTGCCGGGCACGGCCTCCGGGGGCTCGGCGATCACCGCGAGCACACGTGGCTCGTCGACGATCGCGAGCCGCTGATCGAGCAGGTCATTGCACCCGGCGAGGGCGAGGATGACGACGGCGCGCTTCATCCTTCGATCCTCAGGCCCGCGATCGCGAGCAGCGGGAGGCCGGTGAGGTAGTTCTGCTGCGAGAAGTCGGCGCTGTAGATGAGCTCCTCGGCGTTCGCGCGCCCCGTCAGGTTCTGCACCTCGACATAGACTGCACCATGCGGGAAGCGACGCTCGGCACGCAGGTCGGCGGCGAAGAACGTCGGCAGGCGCACGCCGTTCTGCGGGCCGCGGATCGGCTGGAAGCGACCCGATCGGCTGTCGAAGAACGAGCCGACGACGCCGGTGCGCGGCTCGCCGGTCGCGATGCGGACGCGGGCTCCGAGGGACCACGGCCCATGCCGCCAGCCCCCGACGGCGATGAAGCCATGCGTCTGGTCGCGATCGAAGAAGCGCTCGGGGGCGAGCTCTGCATCCTGGCGGCGACTGCGCGACAGGCCGTAGCTGAGCCAGCCCGACAGCCCCTGCCATCCGACGACCCGCGCGGTGAGCTGCGCCCCGAACACGGTGCCCGTGCCGGCCTGCGTGAGCGAATTCGCGAGGAGCGGTGTCAGTGCCAGATCGCGGGCGACGAGATCGTCGAGCCAGCGCGCATAGCCGACCGCCTCCACGGCGACGACGCCGCGCTTCCACTGCCCGCCCGCGGTCACGTGCCACGCTTGCTCGAGGCCGAGGTCCGGCGTGCCGAACACCGCCGACGTGTCGCTGGCGGCGCGCGCCTGGTGGTACCGCCCCCCATCGATCCGCGCGACGGCCTCGTCGGTGAGCCGCACCTGCACCGCGCCGCGTGGGTCGAGGCTGAACGTGATCTGCTGGGTCGCGATCTCGGGGGTGGTGCCGACGCGCGGCGTGAGCCGGCTCGCGCCGAGCACCCA
Organism: Kofleriaceae bacterium; assembly: GCA_022842285.1. Classification (GTDB taxonomy): domain Bacteria; phylum Myxococcota_A; class Polyangia; order Haliangiales; family Haliangiaceae; genus JABFXX01. The sequence goes on along the minus strand of JALHPV010000143.1, from coordinate 9,763 downwards.
GCCGTCGAGCCGCAGGCCGCCGGTGAAGGTGAGGCGTCCGAGGCGGAGATCCGTCGTGGCGTAGGCGGCGGCATCGATCGTCGTCGCGTACCAGTCGTCGGCGTTGACGTCGTCGCCGGGCGGTTGGCCGAAGATCTGGGGATCGCCCTCGCGCGCCGGGATCGACAGCGAGCCGGAGCGCACGAGGTGCATGCGCTCGCCGTCGAGATCGAGGCCGACGATGAGCGACACCGCATCGTGGAGGCGTCGCTCCTGGATCGCGCGCGCCCCGGCCACCCACGCGGCGGACTCCGCGGCCGCCGGCGTGAGCCCGACGAGCAAGGAGTCGCTCGCGCGATCACGACCGCCCCAGAGGGTGATGCGTTCGCTGCCGCTGCCGGGGCGCCGATGCACGAGGGTGACCTGACCGCGCACCATCTTGCGATCGATGCGCTGGGTGGTCTCGGTGGCCGGATCATCCGAGGCGAGGGTGCGGTCGAGGCGATCGAGCGCGCCGATCACCCAGCCCGACAGCTCGAGGTGCTCCGCGAGCTCGGCGCGGATCACGAGCTGGCCATCGGACCAGCGGGGCAGGGGGGCGTTCGGGGCGAGCGTCTCCGGATCGGCCACGAGATCGATGGCGCGATCGAGCCAGCTCTGCCGGGCGGCGAGGGCGATGGTGACCTTGCCTAGATCGATCCGGCCCGCGCCGCTCGCGTCGAGGACGTCGGCCTGCACGCGCCACTGCGGAGCCTCCTTCGGATCGCCGTAGCCGATGTCGATCACGCCGCCGATCGCGCGTCCGCGATCCGGACCGAACGCGGCGGGCGCGAGGCGGATGTCTCCGACGAGGTCATTGCCGACCGCGGCACGATACCCCCCGAGGTGATAGAGCGACGGGACCGGCACGCCGTCGACGAACACCCGCGTGTCGCGCGGGGCGGCGCCCCACACCACGATCTCCGCCGAGCCCGCCGGCGGGCGCGCGACGGCGGGCAGCGAGTGGACGACCTTCGCTGCATCGCCACCGCCGGGGACGGCGCGCGCCGTGCCCGCATCGATCTTGATCGTGCCCGGGGGCTCGGGGGCGATGTCGACGACCTCGATCGTCTCGCCGCCGCTCTCGGACGGTTCGACCTCGATCACGAGGTCGGGCACCGCTGTCGCCCCGGCGGGCACGGTCACCGGCACGCGCTTCGTCACCAGCCATGCCGCCGTGATCTCGAGCGTCGTCGTCCCGACGGGGAGCGCGATCACGAACGTGCCGTCGTCCTCGCTGGCGGCAAACTCCCCCCCCGCGGTGATGATCGCCCCACCGATGGGCTCCTTGGTCGCGCGGTCGACGATCGTGCCGCGCACTGCCATCACCGCTTGCGCCTGCGCGGTGCCAGTCGCGGCGAGCAGGATGACGAGCGCGGCGAGCCTCATTGACTCGCACCGCCCTTCGGCGGCGCTTCGGCCCGCGGGCACGCCGCGACCCTCATTGACTCGCACCGCCCTTCGGCGGCGCTTCGGCCCGCGGGCACGCCGCGACCCTCACAGGTCGAACCGGAACGCGAGCACGCCGGCGCCAGCGCCGTGCGGCTGCAGGACGTCGTCGGGCAGCGCGATGCCGCGCGCGGCCGTGATCAGCTGACCGTTGGCGTAGGCCGCGGCATGCCACGGTGCGCTCGCATCTCCGCACATCGACCGCGCATCGACGCGGACGGTGTACGTCCCGCTCGGCGGGGGGACGTCCATCGGGAAGATCGGCGTCATGCCATCGGCCTGCAGCTCGATCGTCCAGATGACCTGCTCGCGCGGTCGGCCATCGCGGCGGCACGCACGGTTCGCATCGCGATCGAGACGACCGCCGATGAGGTACGTGCGTGGATCGACCGGCGGCTCGCCAGGCCCCGGGGGCTCGTAGGTGTTCGGCTTGTCAGACCACGCCTCGCCGCCGTTCGGATCGACGACGTGAAGATCGAGGTCCGCCGCGCCCGGCCACTCCAGCACGACGACGAGCAAGCCCTCCGCCGGCGGTTCGAGCTCCGCCATCGCCAGTGTGCTGGTGGTCTCGCCGACGCCACGCTCGTCGACCCCGGCGAGGAGCAGCGTGAACGGACCGGGCGGAAACGCGTCGGCGAGCGCGATACTCGCGGACGCACTCGCGAGGTCCGGCGTGTCGAGATCCGGCGGACCGGCGGGGACGAGCCACGCGCCCTCGTAGCCCTCGACGCCGAGGAGGGCCGAGCGCGCCTCGCGCTCGAGGACACCGCGAACGCTGCTGTTCGTGCGCCCGATCTCGACGATGGCGCGCGGCTGTACCGTCACCTGCACGCCGGCCGGGCCCCCGGTGGACGCCGGAAACGGCCCGGGCACGAACTGCGCGCCCTCCACCTGCAGCAGCGCCTCGAGGCCGAGCTCGCTCGAGGCGGCGTCGCAGGCCGCGACGACCACGAGCACGAGCGCCGCCCGCATCAGAAGCCCACCTGGGCCCGGATGGTCAAGCGATCCGCCTCGCGCGTCGTGGGCATCCCATCGAGCCCGCGCCCGAAGGGATTGCGCTCGTGGTCGTACTGGACGAGCAGTCGCGATTCCTTCCAGGTCCCGGTCGCCATCACCGACAGCGTCGAGAACGTCTTGTCGATGCCAACGGCCGTCACACCCTGCTGCTCGATCGCATCGCGATCGCCATCGTAGCGGTCGTAGCGCACGCCGATGCGCGCGTACTCGGTGATGCCCTGCACGGCGCCGATGGCGAACCCGCTCTGCCGCAGATCGCGCGAGGCCCGCACCGGATCGGCGTACACGACGCCCCGATCCAGGTTCGTCGCGAGCGTGGCCTCGAAGAACGCCCAGCCGGAGCCAATGAGCGTGCACCAGCTCGCCTGGATGTCAGCGCCGAGGGCGTCGTGGTCGAACGTCGACGACGGCAGCCCGACGGTCCCCGGGATGACCTTGATCTCGCCGACGCCGATGATGCCGTCGCCGTTGTCGTCGATCCACTCGATCTCGTCCTTCGTCGGGGCGACGCCGGGCGAGAAGCCCTTGCCGACGAGCCCGGAGACGCCGGCCTCGAGCTTGAAGTGCCGCGGCCCGTCGATCGCGGCGCCGATGCGGCCGACGACGTCGACGCTCGACGACGGATCGCGCCCCTGCCACTGCTGATCGAACGCGGGCGCGCCGTTCATGACCGCCACCACCCAGCGCAACGCCGCGTACGCCCCCTCGGCCTTCACGCCCGCGTCGTAGTTGCCGGGGAACAGCGCCCGCGCCTGCGTCGGTGGCTCGAGGAACGGCTTGATGCGCTCGGCCATCGGGACCTCCATCCCGAACGGGGTGCGAAACAGCCCCGCGGTGAGGGCCGCGATCGGCTGCTCGCGCGGCCCGGCCGCCGTGTACGTGACGCTCGCGGCGAGGATGCGCGCGGTCGGCTCGTCGATGGTGTTGCCATCGAGCTCGAAGCCCATCGCGATCGGTCCGCGATGCGCTTCGGTCCTGATCCGACCGCGCCGGATCAGGAACCGCTCCTCGTTCAGCAGCGAGCTCGTTCCGTCGGGCGCGAGCTCGTCGAGCGACTCCTCGCTCCACGCGATCGAGTCGACCTGGACCCAGCCCGTCAGGTCGAGCTGCCAGCCATGGCGGACCACCGCCGGCTTGGCCGGCTCGTCATCGGCGAGCGCCGGGCTCGCGACCACGCTCAGGGCGGCGGCAACGCCGGCAGCCCACCGTCGGGCAGCGTGAGCGGAGGCGCGGGGCGGGTCGCGTAGATCTTCTGTGCGTCTGTGCACGCGTTGATGATCTCGGTGTGGGTCGTGGGGTTCTCGAAGCAGCTCGCGTCAGGACCGGAAGCGCCATCGGTCCCCGCGTCCGGGTTGCCCGGAGGAGCGTCGATCGATGCGGCATTGCCATCGTCGCCGCACGCCGCGGCAAACACCAACGCGAGGCCAAGGAAAAGCGTCTTCATCACTGCACCTCGCAGAAGCCGTTGCGGCACACGCCCGACGCGCAGGTGTCCGTACAGGTCTGGCAGGTGGAGTCTTCGTCACTGACGAGACTCTCGTAGTGACACACGCAGCTCTCGGCCGCCGCGTAGGGGGAGAGCAGGCCACCCTCGAAGGACCGGGTGACGGTCATGGCACAGTCGGGGATGAGCCCGACGGCGGCGATGATCTGCTCCACGTCGAAGTCCTGCCTCGGCGTGACGCTCTTGTTGGTGATGAGGTCGATGACGTAGCGGGCGTCGGGGCTCAGCGGCGTCGTGCCGGTGACGGTCTCCATCCAGACGGTCGGCGACCAGACCGTGTAGTGACCATCGCGGACGTTCTGCTTGTCCGTGGCCGTCGACGTCGAGTCCGGGTAGTACGCCGCGTACTGACCGAGGGCGCGGAACGCGAGGATGTTCAGGCTCGCGCGCTCGGCGTCATAGACCTCGGCGCCGAGGATGCCGATCGCCTTCGCCGGCGTGGGGGTCGTCTTGAGCGCGGACACGACCATCGGCGAACCTTCGTTCGGAACGCCGCGCCACTGCGACGCGGGCACCGAGATGTTCGCGGCCCACGCGAGCTGCGTGCTCTTGGTGATCGTGCGGATGAAGACCTGAGCCTCGTCGATCCACGGCATGATCATGCCCGCCGCGCCGAAGCCGAAGACGAAGTACGCCTCCTCGTACGTGATGTACGTCTCGGGCGACGCCTCGGGTACCGCGAGCACGTAGGCCTGCACCGGGCCCTGCGCGAGGCGCACGTTGGCGGGCGGCGCATCTCCACCGGGACACGCGCTGTTGAAGAGCGCCGAGTTCGAGATGTCCGGGACCTTCGCCGCGGGGAGCTCGCACGTGAGCACCGGGGACGACGGCGTCCAGCCCGCATCCTCGGCGACCGACGGGACGTAGCTCATCACCGTGGCCGCCGCGATCGGCGTCTGCTGGTAGATCTGGTTGATGTTCGTGCACGAGCCGCTCGTGCGCCACACGAGGACGAGCGGCTTGGCATCGTTGTCGCGCAGCGCGCGACCGAGCCGCTTCATCAGGTTGTTCTGGGTGTCACCGACCTGGGCGACGACCATGGGATCGGTGAAGTTGCATGGGGCGGCGGCGGCCACCTGGGGGGCAAGCAGGGACGCCCCCCCTGCGAGCAGCAGGAGTCGTAGTCGAGTCATGCGGTTCTCCTCCACAGCAAGACACGCGCCGTGGCCCTCGAACCAACACGCTGTAACAACCGCCGATGAAATCGGTTACACGCCGGTAACGCGCGCTCGTTCGAAGTAACACCTCGATGACGAGCGCCGATCGATCACGCTGTGCGATGAGGACTTCGCCCCTCGCGTGGAGCATCGAGACCTCGTCCGCCGCTGGGTTTCGGGCGAACATGAACCACGGGACCTATGCGCCACGTTCATCTCCTTGTTGGATTGCTCGCAATCGCCGCGTGCGGCGATGACGGCGAGTCGACGCCGATCGACGCCCCGATCTCGACCATCGACGCCCCGACGATCGACGCGCCCCCGACGATCGATGCGCCCCCGACGATCGATGCGCCCCTGACCATCGACGCGCCCGATGTGCGCGGCCCGACGACGATCGAGCTCGCCGGGGAGGCGAACAGCTTGTACTGGGATGCGACCTCCTCGACGCTGTTCTTCACCGACAGCAACACCAACTCGCTGATGAAGTACACGGATGCCGGCGGGGTCGAGACCGTGATCGCGCTCCCCACCACGACCGGTGGCGCGAGCCTCGGTGACATCGCCAAGCGCGGCGGTGGTGGGGGCGGCGGGGGCGGCATGATGGGCGGCTATCTCGTCGCCAACGTCGGCTTCGGTCAGGGCGGTTCGATCTTTCGCTTGAACGGCCAGACCACGCAGGCCACGAACCTCACGGGCCTCGATCCGGTGCGGCAGCGCATCGGCCTCTCCGTCGCACCCGACGGTACGATCTACGTCGCGTACTCCACCGGTGGCGGCGGCAATCCGCAGGTCGGCGGTGTCTCCACGGTGGTGATCACGAACAACGTCTCGGCGGCGGAGACCGAGATCGCGGGCTCGACGACCACGGCGGGCTTCAAGCAGGTCGTCGGCCTCGTCGCGACGAACGACGCGGTCTACGTGTCCGACCAGACCGACAGGAAAATCTACCGGATCACGCGCCCCGGCAACGTGGTGTCCGAGCTCGCGACGGTGCCGTCGGCGGACCTCCTCGCTCTCATGCCGAACGGTGATCTGCTGGGTGGCGGCGATGACCTCTACCGCATCACCCCCGCCGGCGTCGTGACCACGCTCATCGCGGACGCCGAGCAGGTGCGCGGCATGGCGTTCGACGACGTCAATGACCGCATCTTCTTCATCGAGCACAGCACCACGGCCGGGGTGCCCGACAAGCTGCAGATCCGCCCGCTCGACAACTGAGACCACCCCCACCCGACGGTGGCCAGGGGCCCCAGCGCGCACCCCGGTGTCATCGAGATGTCGTCGGCCCGAAGCAAGTTAGGCGCGGCACGGCGGTCGCAGTACCTGCGCGCGATGGACTCGGACGTGCTCTCTCGCACCCTGGTGAACGATGTGTAACAGCGCTGTCACGAGACCGTCCGATCCGGCTCTCTATCGTCGAAGGATGAGAAGTCTCGTCCTCGCGGGCCTGCTGCTGGCGGCCTGCAACAGCGGGGATGATGGTCCCACCGACGACGTCCAGGACGACACGACCGACGCCGACGCCGACGCCGACGCCATGACCGATGTCGACGCCGATGGTGCAACCGTCACCTGCTCCGGCGCCCTCTACGAGGAGTGCACGACGAACACGGAGTGCGCCTCGGGCATCTGCCGCGAGTACATGGCGCTCGGCTTCTCGGCCTGCACGACCGCCTGCACGCCCGGGGACGACTCCACCTGTCCCGCCCACCCGCAGGGCGCCGAGGTCACGTGCAATCGCACGCAGGCTCAGTGTCGTCCGTCCGCCCTCGCTGCTTGCACGCCTTGAGGTCCTCGGTCGCGATCGCAATCGTCGCCGTGCTCGGCGGACGCGCCCGCGCTGACGAGCCGGTCGTGACGAAGCCCATCACCACCCAGCCGACGGCCCCCACGGAGCTCACCGAGGAGGAGCAGCTCCAGGCGATCATCGATGCCGGTGAGACCGTCGAGATCTTCGACGAGCGCCCCGACAAGCCGTTCGATCGCGACACCGAGATCCGGCTGACGGGGGAGCAGCTCGCGGCGCGCGGCGCCGTCGACCTCGGGACCGCGCTCGCGCTCTTGCCCGACATCTCGGTGCGCGACGCGGGCCGCGGCGGCTTCAACCTGGATATTCGCGGCGGGCGGCGCAGCGCGGTCATCGTGATGATCGACGGCGTGTCCGTCAGCGACCCGTACTACGGCACGTTCGATGTCTCGACGATTCCGATCACCGACATCGTGCAGATCCGCGTCGCGACCACGCCGCAGTCGCCGATCGATGGACCGGGCGGTACCAGCGGCGTCGTCGAAGTGATCACGCGCGACGCGGTCGGGCCGCAGGTCGTGATCGCACGCCTGACGAGCAGCACGCTCCAGGCGTTTGGCATGACGGGCACGGCGCGCGTCGCGCTCGCCGAGCACCTCGCGCTTCGCGTCTCGGCGTCGGGACTGGTAGGCATGAGGGACTACGAGCTGCCCATGAACGTGAGCGTCGACGAGGGCCGGCGGTCCGCGACCGGCTCCATGCGCCTCGAGTACCGGCGCGGCGATCGCCGCGCCGTGCTCGACGCGAGCCTCGATGACCGTAGCTACCTGACGCCGCCCCTGGAGTCGGGGACCAACTTCCAGCTGATCGACAAGGAGACGACGGTCCGCGCCACGGCCAAGGTGGACGACAAGATCGGGGCCCTCCAGCTCCAGGGGCAAGCGTGGGCCTTCTCGCTCCAGCGCGATTCGCGCAACTTCGACAGCGCCGATCTCGGGAGGGAGCTGACGGCCGAGATCCTGAGATCGTCGCGCTTCGGGGGCCTGATGCTCGCGACCAAGCCCTTCAAGCGCGACTTCCGCTGGGTCACGTCGGCCACGTTCGACTATCAGGACGCGAAGGTCACCGAGGCCGGTCGTGTCAGTCAGGGGGAGGTGATGCTCCTCCAGGGCGCGGCCGCGCTGCAGTACGAGCGCTCTCGCTTCCGGCTCGATGCGGCGGGCGGCGTGGCCGTGCCGTTCGGCGTCGACGCGGATCCGTGGCCGGAGGCCAAGGTCGTCGCCAAGTACAAGCCGCTCTGGCAGCTCGAGCTCACGGGCACCGTCGGCTACAAGGGGCGCGTTCCGACGCTGCGCGAGCGCTTCGACGCGAGAGACGGCAACCCGGATCTCGGGCCCGAGAAGGCGGTCCACGCCGAGCTTCGCGCGATCGAGACGCGCGACCGCCTCCGCCTCGAGGTCGCGCCGTTCTACCGGCGCACCCGCGGCACCACGCGCCTGATCGACGGCATGCTGCAGAACCTCGGCGAGCTCGACTTCTACGGCGTCGACTTCCAGGGCCGCTACACCGTGCATCCCAAGGTCGAGGTCGGTGGCTCGTACAACTACATCCGCGCGAAGAGCGACACGCGCGGCAACTCGCTCGATCGGCTGCCGAACCATCGCGCCGATGCCTGGGTGCAGGTGTTCGCGCTGCGCCAGCTCGCCGCCCTCGCCCGCGTGCGGTACGTCGGCGAGCAGACCGAGTCCTCGACCGTGCTCCCCGACTACCTGCTCCTCGAGGGTACGCTGACGGCGCCGCTCTCGAAGAGCTATCTGGCCGTCCTGCGGATCGAGGACGCGCTCGACGAGCGGCCCATCACCCGCGCCGACTTCGTGCCCATTGGCCGGGTGGTCTCCCTCATCCTCCAGGGCACCTGGGAATGAAGCTCGCGCTGCTCGCGCTGCTCGCGGGCTGCTGGAAGGCCGAGGAGACGCCGAAGCGCCAGCCCGAGACGATCAAGGTCGCGATCGTGGGCGGCATGACCGACACCGGCTTCTGGCAAGCCCTCGAGGAGCGCTACGAGCATGCGAGCGGCGACACCGTCGAGGTCGAGATCACGGGCCCGAAGCCGCGCGTCGTGGCGGCGTTTCGCGCCGGCGGCATCGATCTCATCACCGTGCACGCCAGCGACGCGATGGTGAACCTCGTGGCCGATGGGCTCGCCGTCGATCCGCAGCCGTGGCTCCGCAATGACCTCATCATCGTCGGGCCGCTGGCCGACCCCGCGGGCATCAAGGGGGAGCGCGACGCCGGCGTGGCGCTGCAGAAGATCGTCGCCACGAAGTCCAAGCTCGTCATCCACGCCAGCTTCGGCGCCGACGGCGTGCTGCACGACCTCCAGGAGGCCGCGGGCGTGACGCTCGATCCCGCGACCACCATCGTCTTCCTCGAGGAGAACCAGCGGGGCGTCCTCGCGCGTGCAGCGGCCGAGGGGGCGTACACGATCGTCGGCCGCATCCCGTTCAAGACCGGCAAGCTGCGCGCCGACGGCATCGCGCTGATGGTGCAGGGGGATCCGCGCCTCCGCCGGCCGTACCTCGTCGAGGTCGCCCCCAACGCCAAGCAAGGGGCGAGGGACCTCGCGGCATTCATGCGCAGCCCGGAGACCCAGGCGTGGATCGCGACCTGGGGCAAAGGCAAGCTCGACGACGAGCCCGTGTTCTTCCCGATCACCCTGCCCTGAGCGGGCGACGATCGCGGATCAGTCGTCGACGAGCTCGGCGAGGGTCGCGGCGGCGTGGACGCGGACGAGGCCGTTCGGGTCGGCGAGGGCGGCGACGAGCGCCGGCGTGACGAGGCGCGCCCCGAGATGGGCGGACGCGGCGG
>JALHPV010000142.1 GCA_022842285.1 Kofleriaceae bacterium | reverse complement strand
CGGGCAGGACACGGGCGGCGGCGGCGGCGGCGACGCCTAGCGTCCCCATGCGCGCGGCCCTCCCACTCGGCGCGGTCTGCGCAGCACTCGGCATGATGCCGGTGCTCGCGCACGCCGAGCCATGCGCGTCGGCTGCCGTGCTCGAAGGCGATGCCCCCCTCGTCGATGCGGTCGACGAGCGGCTGCGCGCGCGGGGAATCGTGACCAGCCCTGCGGCCGACTGTCCGCGGGCGAGGGTGACGATCGCGCGTCGAGGACCGTCGATCGCGGTGACGATCGTCGACGCCGACGGTCGCCAGAGCGAGCGCGTGCTCGGTGATGCGAGTGCCACGGCCGCCCTGATCGAATCGTGGGTGCGACGTGATCTCAACGAGTCTGCGCTCGCCGGCTGGATGCCGGAGGCCGCGGTGGCCGAGGCGCCCGTGCGCGTGGACCGGATGGACCCGGCGCCGGCAACCCGGCCGGCCCGACCGCGGGTGCAACTGACGGCGGCCTTCGAGTCCGCGGTGGCGTTCGAGGGCAGCACGTGGCTCGGGGCCCGCGGCGGCGCGTGCGTGAGGTTCGGCCGTCCGTGCATCGGCGCATCCGCGCGCTACCTCACGAACGATGCGCGGAGCGTTGATGTGCTCGCGGCGATCGAAGTGCCGTTCGCGTTGCATCCCCGCGTCGATGCGATCGTGGCCGCGGGTGCTGGCGTCGGCTGGTTCACCAGCGTGCGCGTCGTCGAGGGCAGCCCGGTCCTCGACGAGACGACCCTCGGCCTTCGGCTCGAAGGGCGCGCGGCGATCGCCCTCAGGATCACTCGTCAGGTGGCGTTTCAGCTCGGCGCCGCGGTGGGCGGCTCGCCCAGCGCACCGGTCGTGATCGGTGACCAGGGCTCTCGCACGAACAACGAACCGACCGGCTACGTGCGCTTCGACGTCGGCCTTCATGTCGGGGTGCCGTGAGCATCAGCAATGTCGTGCCGCTGCGCCGCGCCCCCGCGCCGCCACGTGACCCACTCCCCGTGACCGATCCACCGTCCGTGTCGGACGAGGCGCTCGTCGCCGCCTGCGCGCTGGGCGAGCACACGGCCCTCGGCGTGCTGTTCGATCGCCACCATCGGATGGTCTACGGCTTCCTCTCTCGCCTGGCCGGCACCGACGAACGTGACCTCGAGGATCTGGTCCAGGCCACGTTTCTCCAGGCATTGCGCGCAGCGAAGAAGTTTCGCGGCGATGCGGCGGTGACGACCTGGCTCTGCGGCATCGCATCGAACGTCGTGCGACATCACGTGCGGTCGGAGGTCCGGCGCAAGACCTTCACGACGAAGCTCGCCTCGGTACCGCGGCGGCCGGCCACGGAACCCGGCGCCATCGTCGAGCGTGATCAGCTCGTCCAGCGGGTGCGCGCCGCGGTCGATGCGCTGCCCGAGAAGCAGCGGGTGGTCTACGTGATGTGCGAGCTCCAGGAGTTACCCGGAGTCGAGGTTGCCCGCGTGCTGGACCTGCGCGAGGGCACGGTCTGGCGGCTGCTCTATCAGGCCCGCGTCGCGCTGCGCGCCGCGCTCGAAGGGAGGGAGGCATGAGTTGCCCACACAAGATCGAACTGTCGCGAAGCGTGGCCGTCGGCGGTGGCCGTGCATATGACGAGCATCTCGCGGGGTGCCCGCAGTGCGCCGCCGAGGTCGAGCAGCACCGCCAGCTCGCGGCCCTGACGCGCGCGAATCTTCCCCTCGTGGTGCCAGACGCGGAGACGGCGCAGCGAGCGCGCGGTGCGCTGCTGACGGCGGCGGCGGCGGCGCGTCGCGATCACGTCCCCGCGACCTCGCCCTGGCGGCGGTGGCTCGCGCTGGGCGTGCCCGCACTGGCGCTGGCCGCGGTGCTGACCTTCGTGCTCGTGGGCACGTTGCGCGAGGACGCGACCTATCGCGGCACCGTCACCGCGAGCGCCGACGGCACGACGTTCCGCCGCACGAGCGGCGCACCGGACGAGGTCGTGCGCTTGTCGTCGGGAGTCCTGACCGTCCGCGTGTCGCCGCTCGCCAGCGGTGAGCGCTTCCGCGTGGTCACGGCGGATGGCGAGGTCGAGGTTCGCGGCACCGAGTTCGAGGTCGAAGCGGTCGAGGATCGCCTGCGCAGCGTGCGCGTGATCCACGGTCGCGTCGAGGTACGCGCCGCGGGCGCTGCGCCTCAGATCCTGGTCGCGGGCGAGCGCTGGGATCTCCGGCTCGCCGCGGAGGACCCCGCGCCGGCACCGGGGAGCGTCGTCGCTCAAGCGGTCGCGCAGCCGGAGGCCCCACCGGTCGCTCCGGCGGACACGCAGCCGGTGGCTCCGACGGTCGCTCTGGCGGACGCGCAGCCGGTGGCTCCGACGGTCGCGGAAGCCGTCGCTCCGGTGGCTCCGACCCGCACGACGGTCACGACCGAGGAACCGACCGGTCCGGTGGTGACGGGCCGCACCGACGCTCCCTCCCGTCCGCGCGGTACGCCGTCGTCTGGATCGCCGTCATCTGGATCGCCGTCATCTGGATCGCCGTCGTCCGGATCGTCGACGCCGAGTCCACGTCCTCCCACCGCCCCCGCCATCAGCACGGGCTCGGCGACGCCGCCGCCCGTCGCGCGCCGGCCGATCGAGGTGCTGCTCGATCAAGGTTGGTCCGCGCTCTCCGCCGGTGATGCCGCCGCCGCGGCCGAGGCGTTCGAAGCGGCCGCGAAGTCGGATCCCTCCGACCCGCTCGCCGAGGATGCGTGGTTCTGGAACGCGAGCGCTCTCGTCCGGCTGAAGTCTGCCGATGCGATCGGAGCGCTCGAGAAGTTCATCAAGCGCTATGCGAAGTCGCCGCGGACGGGCGAGGCCCGGGCGATGCTCGGCTGGCTCGTCCTGCCATCGGATGTCGACCGCGCCGAGGGGCTGTTCCAGGCGGCGGCCGGCGATCGGTCGGCCACCGTCCGTGCGAGCGCCGCCAAGGGGCTCCTCGCCGTCGAGCGCAAACGCGCGACGCCCTGAGCGGAGGGCATCCGGGCTATCCTGGCCTGGTGCGCACCCTCTGCCTGGTCGTCGCGCTGGCGGGCTGTATCGAACCGTCCCTGGTGCCATGCGACGAGACGCTGTGTCCGATCGGCACCGCATGTGGCCCGAGCGGTGGGTGTATCGCCGAGGATCAACTCGCGGCATGCCTCGGGCTCGACGAGCGCGAGGACTGCGAGCTCGGGGTGGGCGCCGGCGTCTGCATGATGGGCGTGTGCCAGCCGAAGATCTGCGGCAACGACATCCGGACCCCCGACGAGGTCTGCGACGACGGTGACAACGTCAACGGCGACGGGTGCTCCGCCGACTGCCTCTCCGACGAATCGTGTGGCAACGGGATCACCGACGGCGCGACGGGCGAGGCGTGCGACGACGGGAACACCGCCGACGGCGATGACTGTCGCGCTGACTGCACGCTGCCCCGCTGCGGCGATGGCACGGTCGACGGATTCGAACAGTGCGAGCCGGGGGACCCCGCCACCGACGAGACGACCTGCGAGGCGTTCGGTTTCTACGAGGGGACGGTCGTGTGCGGGAGCCAGTGTCGCTACACGCCCGAGGGGTGCACGGGGCGGTGCGGTGACGGCATGGTGCAGGCGGCGTTCGGCGAGGAGTGTGATGGCGGTCCGCCGGCATTCACGTGTGTCGACCAGGGCTTCGACCATGGCGTGCTCGGGTGCACCGAGCGCTGCGTGGGAGACCTGCTCGAGACCTGCGAACGCTTTGGCTGGAGGCAGGTCGACGCAGCGACCGGAGATCAAGTCGCCGCCGACGGAACCACCTATGTCGTCGGTGGCGGGACCCGCTTCACGATCGTACGGGGCTCGGAGCGGCAGGTGTTCTTCGATACCGGCTTGCAGGCCGTCGATGTCCTCGGGGAGACCGTGCTCGTTGCGCGGTTCAACGGCGTACGGCTCTACGACGCCACGAACACGCCGAGGGTGCTGCCCGACATCGCGAATGTGATCGCAGCGAAGCTCGCGGCCGATGGGACGCCGTACGCCCTGACGAATACGGGGTCGAGCTGCTCGCTGCTGCACGTGGTTCGTGACTTGTGGCAGGGCGTCCAGGTGCCCTCCAACTGCCGCTCGTTGTTCTTGCTGAACGGCGGAGACGCGGTGGTCGGGGTCGATGGCGGGCTGCACTGGCTGCGTACGGCCGGCGACATCACGTTCACGCGGTTGCGGCTCGGACAGCTCGTCGGTGTGGAGTCCGCGGGCAGCGAGCTCTACGCGTACTTCCTGGAAACCTCGCCACCGCAGATCGTGCGCGAGACCGTCACCGACACAGGAGACTCTCGCGAGACGCGTGTCGTCGTGGGGACCTTCGGAGGTACCATCGCGTCCACGGTCAAGGATGGTGCGGCCTACGCCGTCCTGCAGTCGGGCGCCCTCGTACGTGGGTCCTCGGGGCGCTCCGAGGGACTCGAGCTTCCCAGTGCTCGTGCCCGCGCTCCCGTCGTCGCGCGTGACGGCCGCTTGCTTCTACTCTCCGACGACGGAGTGTTCGTAGCCCGCTCGATGGTGCGTGGCACGCGCAAGTGGGACTTGAAGATCGAGAGCCCTGGTCTCGCGCGAGCTGCGGTCACCGCGGACGGTGCGCTGGTGCTCTGTAGCGATGAAGTGTTCATCGCTCGGGGAGACATGACCGCACTCGTGCCGCTGCCCCGTGCCCAGTGCGGCTCGGCCCTGGCGACCGAGGGCGGCGCCGTGTTCGTGGTTCGGCGCACCGACCTCACCGACGCCATCTACCAGATCAGCCCAGACCTGACGCCCGGCAACGAGTACTCGGGGCCCGGCATCGAGGAGCTCGCCGCTGCGGGGGCAACGATCGTGGCGCGCACAGCGACCGCGATCCTGCGACGCTCCCCGATCGGCATCTGGACGCCGCTGCCCGCGCTCCCGTGCACTGCGACTCGGGTGGCCGTCGCCGATACGCCGCTCGCGAGCTGCCCCGGAGCGAACGGTGGGGTCTACGCCCTCGAGGCCAACGAGTGGACGCGGGTCTTCGCTGGCGACGTGAGCGTGCTCGCGGTGGCCCCGGACAAGACCGTCTTTGTCACGTTGCCCGACGGAGGGGCGATGCGTCCTCCGGGCGCCAGCGACTTTGTCGACATGCCGCAGCCAGGCTCCCCCGTCGTGCGCCTCGTCGCGGCCGGTGAGAACGAGCTCTACGCCGACGTGCTCGGCGATAACTTCGTCCACCGCTGGGACGGGACCGCGTGGTCGCCGCTCGCCTTTCCGCCCGGCGATGCGATGGTGGTGACACCCGACGAGATCATCTCGGTGGCGCCCGACGCCTCACAGGGCTCCGTCTTCGCGCGGCTGTCGATGCTCCTGCGCGGCGTTAACTGACGCTCAGCGCTTCGGTGCGCTGTACTCGGACAGCACGGCCTCGACCTCGTTGGTCGTACCGTGGTGCGCGTAGTAGAAGCGCGCGATGCCCGTGGCCGGCTCGATGTCGAAGGCCTGCTCGTCGGGGCCCGTGTAGAAGGTCAGGCGATAGCCGCTGTCGACCGCCGAGACTTGCCAGCAGTAGACCATCTCGGCACTCGGGCAGATCTTCTGGCCATCGATCACCGGCCACGAGAACCAGCCTTCGGCGCCATCGAGCGACGGCTCGCCCGCCCAGTCGTTCGGGCCACCGAACATGATGTTGTTACCGCTGCGGAGGATCGTGCGCTCGCTCGCGACGGGCGTGCCTTCGGTCGCATCCGCGAGGTCGGTCGGCCATCCCTTCACGCGATACGCGGTGACGCCGTTCTGTTCCTTCGCGTCGATCACCTCGGTCGTCCACTGCATGGTCGACGTGATCTCCTTGTTCGTCGCGACGTCGAACTTCGTGAGCGTCACGTTGTAGGACCACTTCGCGCCCTTCGCGAGCGGCAGCGGATCCGCCGCGATCATCTCTTGCAGCGTCAGCTTCTTCTTGGCCGGGCTGCCGCAACTCGTCGTCGCCGCCAGCACTGCCGCCGTGCAGATCCAAGTCTTCATGCCCGAGCGCATCCTATCTGATACGGTGGCTCGGATGTCACTCGCTGATCGCCTGACGCCAGCTCTCGCGAAGCTTCTTCCCGGAGGCCGGCCTGACGGCAGCCGGAACCTCATCCGGGACGCCTGGCATCTCCTCTCGGGCCTGCCGGGCGGGAAGCTGGTCTTCAGCAAGCTCATCGGCCGGATGGCGCCCTACTCGGGAACGGTCAACGCGTACGTGACGGTGCTTCGCCCAGGGTACGGCGAGGTCCACATGCAGGACCGGAAGGGGGTCCGGAACCACCTCGACTGCATCCATGCCATCGCCCTGGTGAACCTGGCCGAGATCGCCGGGAACCTCGCCCTGGCGTATTCCCTCCCGCCGGACGGTCGGTTCATCGTGAGCGGCCTCGAGATCGAATATCTGAAGAAGGCCCGCGGAACCATTACGGCTGTGGGCGAGCCCCCGGTCCCGCGAACCGCTGCCCGGGCCCATATCGACGTGCCCGTCACCCTCCGGGATGCCAAGGGGGAGGACGTCTGCCGGGCCGTGCTCCACAGCCTGGTCGGGCCCAAGCCGGGGTCGGCCAGCGACCGGGGGCGTGGCGATCTCAATTGACCAGTAAATGGCGCGCGGGGTTGGGACGTCCTACTCATTGGAGGTCTCATGCGCGCTTTCGTGATCGCTGCCGTCCTTGGGCTGGGGACGGGATGGGCGGCGGCCGATGCCCCGGCCGACTACATCGCTGACGCCAAGCTGTTCTACCGCGTGGTCGCCTGCAAGGGCTCCGACCCGCTGCCGGCCGACCTGGACGCCCCGACGATCGAGAAGCACTGCGCCGAGATGGCAAAGCGCTACGAGAAGTACCAGACGAACTACCTCACGCCCGCGTCGACCTTCTTCGCGCAGCTCCGGCCCTCGAATCTCCCGACGACGGTCGTGTACCCGTTCGGCGGGGGTGACCTCTCGAGCGCCCTCGTCACGTATCCCGATGCCCGGGAGATCACGACGCTCTCGCTGGAGCACGCGGGCGACCCGTCCCGCCTCGCCAAGCTGACGAAGAAGAAGCAGCTCTCGTCGGCCCTGTCGGCGTATCGCGATGCGAGCAAGGGCTTGCTCTCGCTGAACGACTCGACGAGCGAGAACATGAAGCTCCTCGAGCGCGGGGGCATCCCCGGCCAGCTCTCGTTCCACCTCACGGGAATGGCGGCGAACGGCTACGAGCCCGTGGCGCTGAAGTTCTTCCACTTCGCCGAGGACGGTGCGCTCGTCTACTTCACGCAGGCCGAGATCGACGCCGCGGCCAAGAAGTACGCGAAGAAGAAGGGCGGGTCCTGGGTCGACACCGACTGGTCGGAGGCGTTCAGCAACATGGAGCTGTCGTTCCGGAAGGTCGGCGACCCGAAGGCCCCGGTGATCATCCACCGGCACGTCGCGGCCAACCTCGACGACAAGCACTTCGACGGCTCGGTGATCCAGAAGCACCTGGCGGCCAAGGGCCCGATCGCGGCGATGACCAAGGCCGCGAGCTTCCTGCTCTGGTCGGGGAGCTTCGCGAAGATCCGGGAGTTCCTGACCACGAACATGGTCTGGATGGCCTCGGACGCGACCGGCATCCCGCCCAAGGTCGCGAAGAAGACCGGCTTTACCCAGATCACCTACGGCAAGTTCGCCGGGCCGTTCCTCCCCAACGTCAACGCGTCGGTGGGCGAGGACATGGTCGAGCTCTGGAAAAAACAGCCCTACCGCAAGCTGCCTTTCAGGTATGGATACCCGGACGCGGAGAAACGCGTCCACCTGATGATCACGAAGAAGTAGATGCCCTGCCTCCGCCTTCCCCTCGTCCTCGTCCTTTGCCTCGCGGCTGCCACCGCGAGCGCCAAGACGACCAAGGTGAAGAAGGAGGAGAGCAGCAAGCTCGAGAAGACCGAGGAGTCACTCCTCGGCGGCACGCACTGGCGCATCAAGACGAAGGCCGGCGCGGTCCATGTCTGGATCCCCGGGGGCTATGACCGCGAGACCGCGGGGACCGTCGTCTACATTCACGGCTATCACACCGATGCCGACGGCGCGTGGAAGGACCACGGCCTCGCCAAGCAGTTCAAGGCGAGCAAGCAGAACGCGATGTTCATCGTGCCCGATGCTCCGTCGGGCAACGACGAGGATGTGCACTGGCCCGCGCTGACGGATCTGCGCAAGGCCGTCGCGAAGGGCAATATCCGGATCCCGGACGGTCCCACCGTCGTGATGGGGCACTCGGGGGCATTCCGCACCGTGATGAAGTGGGTCGATCACCGCGCCGTCGCGAAGATCATCCTCCTCGACGCGCTCTACGCGGGGCAGAAGGCGTTCGACGAGTTCATCTCGTCCGGCAAGAATGCCGACGACCACCGCTTGATCATGGTCGGCTCGGATACGGCCGAGAGCTCGAAGGGCTTCGTGTCCCGGTACAAGTTCGCGGTCACGCGCGAGAAGCTGCCGGCGTCCGCCTCTGACTTCAGCAAGAAGGAGCGCGGCGCGAAGCTGCTCTACGTGCGCTCGCAATACGACCACATGTCGATGGTGACCAACGGCAAGGTCATTCCGCTCCTGCTCAAGGTCACGCCGCTTAAGGCGCTCGGCGCCAAGTCCGAGTAGCGGTCTCGCGACCCATGTCGCAATAGGTAAGGGTTCCAGGTCGTTGCGAGAATTCGCGATGGCCCATGTGGAGGCGCGGCGCGGCTGCCGTCCTTGAACCTCAGATGATGAATCACTGGAAGCTCGCGACCGGGCTCCTGGTCGTGGTGTGTGTGGTCCAGGCCGCCTGGCCGCGGAGCGAGGCGAGCGCGCCGGCTCGGCCGACCCCGGCTCGTCGCACCTCGACCCTTCCCGCGGCCCGCGTGGCGCAGACCATGCGGGATCCGGCAGTCCGCTGGAACGAGGCGGAGCTCGTGCGTCGCCTGCGCACGGCCACGGATCCGCGGGAGCTCGTCGCGCTGTGCGAGCGGCTGGGGGTGATCGGAGGCGAGCTCGCCGTCGACGCGCTCATCGATGTCACCGCCGACCCGCGGTTCCCCGTCGCGCACGCGGCCGTCGAAGCGCTGGGAGCGATCGGGAGCCCCGAGAGTACGCAGCACCTGCTCGAGCTCGAGCCCGTCCTCGAGGACCTCCATCCTCACGTGCTCCGTGCCCTCGCCGCGACGGGGCTTTCCGCGGCGCGCGAGCGGCTGCAAGCGCTCGCGCGGAACCCGCGAGCCCGGGACCGCGAGGTCGCGATCGTCGAGCTCGCGAACTTCGGAGGCGAGGCCATCGTGCGGGAGCTCGTCCAGATCGCCCGTACCTCCGAGCGTCGCCCCGCCGAGTACGCCATCGATGGCCTGGTGGCGATGACCGAGCCCGCCGCCCGCGACGCCCTGCTGGCGCTGCTGGACGGACCCGATCGCCGGCTCCGGGTTTACGTGCTCGAGGAACTGGGGCCGCTCGAAGATCCGCTCGTGCGGGCCCGCGTGATGACGCTGCTGGCCGACGCCGACGATCAGATCGCAGCCGCAGCGGCGGAGGCGGTGGCGGTGGCAGGCGATGCAGAGGCGCTGCCGCTGCTCCTCGCGCTGGTGCGCACGGGTTCGAGTGATGCCCGCAAGGCCGCGGTCAAGGCCATCGCGACGATCGGGGGCGCCGAGGCGCTGTCTCCGCTTCTCGCGAGTGGAGACCGCGTCGTGATCGAGATGACCGTCGGGGCTCTCGGCCAGCTCGAGGGCCCGGAGGCGCTCGAGCTGCTCCTCGCGGCGGCGCGCGGCCGTGGGGTGGCTCGCATCGAGGCGCTCTACGAGCTCTCCGATCGGCGTGGTCCCGAGATCGACGCGCTCATGCGCGACGTGGCCCGCACGGCTCGCGGGGATGCGAGGCAGCACGCGCTCACGTACCTCGTCGAGGTCGGGCACCCCGATGCGATCCCGACGCTCGCCGCGATCGCTCGTTCCGAGTCGGGCGCCGACGCGAGCTCGGCCGTGCAGATGCTCGACGCGTCGTGGGATCCGCGAGCCGTGGCCGCGCTGTCCGAGGTCGTGCAGCAGCGCGAAGGCACGCTGCGTCTCGAGGCGCTCGCCGCGCTCGCGGCGCGTGGGCTCGATCGCGAGCATACGGCGCTCGTCGCGCAGGCGTTGCGCGATGGCTCGCAGAGCGAGAAGCGAGCGGCCGTACGGATCCTCGCGACGGCGGGGACGTCCGACGCCCGGACGATGCTGGTCGACGCCATCACGGCGAGTGACACCGCGACGGCGAGGGCGGCGCTGGACTCGATCTTCGAGGCCGATGGCAGCGCCGAGACGCGGCAGAAGCTGGTCGCGCTCGCGCGCCGCGGCGGGCCCCTCCGCGGTGACATCATGGCGGAGCTCGTCGATCAAGGCGCGCCCGAAGGGACCGAGCTTGCACGCGAGGCGCTCGCGAGCGGGAACGAGGACCTGCGCGATCAGGCCGTCCGCGCGCTCGTCGCGGGCGGGTCCGAGACGCTCGACGTGCTGGTCGGGGCGGCGGCGGCGGCCGATCCCGCCGTGCGTGCGACGGTCGCGTCTGCTCTCGGGCGGTCGTCGGGGGTGGGCCCCGTGCTCGCAGATCTCGCCGCGGACGCCGATCCCACGGTGCGATACGCCGCGTATGACGCGCTGGCCCATCAGGAGACTCCCGAAGCGATCGCGATGCTCGCGAGCGCGGCGAAGGCGGAGTCGCCCGAGGAGCGGATCGCGGCGGCGTCCGCCCTGGGGTACGCGGAGACCCGCGAGTCCACGCACGTGCTCGCCGCGCTCACGAGCGATCCGAACGACGACGTCGCCTCGCGGGCGATCCGCGAGCTGCAATGGGGCGGGACGGTGGCGGTCGATGCGCTGGTCGAGGTGCTCGCCGATGCCCACCGCAGCGAGACCGTCCGCGCGGCCGCTGCTGGTCAGCTCGTGAACCTCGAAGTCACCCTCGACCCGCGACTCGCCGCGCTGCGCGATCAACTCGTGGCCCGATGATGCGGGACGCCACCCCCGGCCGCAGCGTGATCTGCGATGACGTCTACGTCCTCCTCGCGACGCGTTCGGGCCGGACCCTGAGCGGCGTCGAGGAGCGCTCGTTGCACGCCCATGTCGAGTCGTGCCCGGACTGCGAGGCGCTGGTCGCGAACGTCGAGACCGAGCGCGACGCGCGCTGGCTCTCGCGGATCTCGGAGGACGCCCTCGACGATGAGGTGATCGAGTTGCCGACGGTCGATCCAGTCGTCTACTCGAAGTTCACGGAGCTCGCCGAAGGCGGGATGGGGCGCGTCCTGCGCGCCTTCGATCGCCGACTGGGGCGGGAGGTCGCGATCAAGGAGGTCAGCGATCCGGGCCTCCAGCAGCGCTTCGAACGCGAGGTGCGGATCACGGCGAAGCTGCAGCATCCCGCGATCGTGCCGATCTACGAGGCCGGCCGGTTCCCCGATGGCACCGCCTTCTACGCGATGCGACTCGTGCCCGGACGCACGTTGGAGGACGCGCTCGCGGCGACCACAACTCTCGAGCAGAGGCTCGCGCTCCTGCCTCATGTTCGCGCGATGGTGGATGCGGTCGCGTACGCGCACGCGCGGGGCGTGATCCACCGCGATCTCAAGCCGGCCAACGTCCTGGTCGGGGCGTTCGGAGAGACGGTGGTGATCGACTGGGGGCTCGCCACCGTCGATAGCGAGGAGGCCTCGGCGAGCATGGTGGCGCCGCGCGTATCGTCTCCGCTGCTCACACACGTGGGCAGCGTGATGGGTACGCCCGGCTTCATGTCCCCCGAGCAGGCGGCGGGGACGGAGGTGACGGCGGCCGCCGACGTGTACGCGCTCGGCGCGATCCTGTACATGGTGCTGACGGGGGTTCCGCCTTACCTCGATGCCAAGGCCCGCACGTCGGACGACCTGGTCGCGGCCACGGTCGCTGGCCCTCCCACGCCGATCGGCACGCTCGTGAGCGCGGCCCCTTCTGACCTGCGAGCGATCACCGAGCGGGCGATGGCGCGCGATCGCACGCGTCGCTTCGCCAATGCCGGCGAGCTGGGGGACGAGCTCGCGAGGTTCGAGGCGGGGCAGCTCCTGCGATCGCGCGAGTACTCCTCGCGTGCGCTCGTGGCGCGCTGGCTGCGCCGGCACCGGATCGCGGTCGCCGGCACGATCGTCGCCGTGATCGCGATCGCGGCGGTGCTCGTCGCATGGATCCAGTTCCGCCAGGCCGCCCACGGGCTCGCCATCCGCGATCGCGGTGCGCGCATCACGCGCATCTACGGCGAGGTCGCGCGTCAGGCGTACCGGCTCGATCGCGACCTGCTGCAGATGGAGACCGCGCTCGAAGGGCTCGCCACTGCCACTGCCTGGACCCTGACCACGCCGCCGTCGGAGACCGGGGCGCGCACGATCTTCTGGGATGCGGACTTCGCCGATCCAGCGCGGCGCCCCGCCGATCTGACCGTCCCCTCCGCATACCGCTGGCCGGTCTCGGTGCGCGAACCCGTGGTGTCAGCTGCACCGGGCGTGGAGCGAGCGGCCCAGGTCGGAACGGTTCATCGACTCCTCGCGCTGCACGACCACGTTCGCGCCGCGATGCTGGACGCGGTCCCGGGCCACACATCAGATCTCGCGGCCGCGCCCACCCTCGTGGACACGACGCTGCGGTCCCGCACGAGCCTGATCGACTACGCGTACGTGGCACTGCCGACTGGCGTGTTCGTGATGTGGCCCGGCATGGCGAGCTTGCGCGACGACTACGACGTCAGGACCGCGTCCTTCTACCTGACGAGCGCGAACCAGCCCGGGCGGCGCTGGGGGGCCCCCTACGTCGATGCCACCACCGACCCCAACGGCGACGAGCTGGTCCTGCCCTGCACGCAGGGGGTGTGGTCGGCGACGGGCGAGCTCCTCGGTGTCGTGGGGGTCGAGATCGCGGTCGGAAAGCTGGTCGAGACCCGCATGAAGCTCCCGTCCTTGCCCACGCTGCGGGTGAGCCTCGTGACTCCCGAGGGCGACAAGATCGTCGACACCGCCGACGCGCATCGACGGTTCGTCACGGACGCTCGCGATACGGCCGTGGAGTTCACGGAGCTCGAGCTGCCCGAGATCGCGGCGGCGATCCGGCACGGGGAGGAGGGCATCCGGGAGGTGAGGCACGCCGGCCGGACCGAGCTCGTCGCGTTCGCGCGCATGGAGACGATTGGCTGGTACTACGTGGTCGAGCTCGACGCATCGGGCCTCTGACGCGCGGGCACGTGGAGCCTCAGGTGGCCCCCTTGATGATCAGCTCGCCGATGTTGAAGACGATCTCGAACAAGATCAGGCCCACGATGTACCACTCGACCTTGTAGGACCGCCGGGTCTGGTGGAGCTCGAGCATCGTCTGGGCGGCGTGCGTGACGACGGTGAGCTTGCGCTCGAGGGCGAGGCTGCGCTCGCGCAGCTCGTATTCGTCCTCGAGGCGCGTGTACAGACGATCGAGGACGATCGAGTCCCACAACAGATCGGGCTTCTCCAGCACGGCGGCCGATCCGACGAGGTGATGCTGCACGAGCAGCGCGTCGCCGATCTGGCGAATGAGATCGTTCTGGTTGAAGCGCAGGCGGTGCGGTCGCTCCGACATCTGGAGCGCGAGGGGCTCGATACTCGGGAACGTGCGCGCGACCTCGGCTTCGCTGCGGGCCAGCAGCACGCTCTTGCCGAGGACCTCGGCGATCACGGACAGCTTCTCGATGCTCGCATCGGCGACCACGAGGGCATCGGGCTCGACGCTGTCGGCCTCCCCGACACGCACGAGGGCCCGCTCGCTCTCGAAGCGCTCGTACTTCCCGGTGATGCGCGACCCGAGGCTCTCGATGTACGGATGGTGCTTCTCCGACGGGACCGCGAAGAACACGACCACGCCGCTGCGCAGGAGGATCGCGATCCCCGTCGACTCGAACGGATCGATGACCGCCAGGGGAGGGCTCGGACGCCCCTCGGCCCCCTTGATCTCGATCGCCTCGCCGACGTTATAGGCCCGGACCTCGAAGCGCGTTCCAAGCTCCGCCATGCGGACAGGCTACCGCGTCAGGAGCAATTGCCCCGCGGCGGCGAGCCCTCCGACGACCACCCAGGAGGGCACGCGCAGAAACAGCAGGGCCAGCGCAAGGATGGCGGCGACGACATCGGCGAAGGAGACGAGCGCTTCGCCCCCGATCGGTGAGACGAGGGCGGCCGCGAGAATGCCGACCACGGCCGCGTTGGTGCCGGCGAACGCGGCGCGAGCCCGGGGCTTCGCCCGGAGGGCCTCCCAATGCGGGAGCGCACCGGCGACGAGCAGGAGGCCCGGGAGGAAGATGGCGACGACGCACACGCCGCCGGCCAGCGCGGCGTACGGCCCCGGCAGCGACGCGGCGCCGACGAAGCCCGCGAACGCGAAGAGCGGGCCCGGAAGCGCCTGCGCTCCGCTGTAGCCGGCGAGGAAGGTCGCGTCGTCGAG
Organism: Kofleriaceae bacterium; assembly: GCA_022842285.1. GTDB lineage: Bacteria > Myxococcota_A > Polyangia > Haliangiales > Haliangiaceae > JABFXX01. Next base: position 3,091 of record JALHPV010000142.1, on the reverse strand, counting down.
CCAACCCGGCGTCACGAGCTCCGCCCGCAGGAGCGGCAGCACCACGTGCCCACCGCCAAACACGAGCGAGCCGGCGCGGTAGCAGCTATCGGCCCGGGCGAGGAGCGGCGCCCCCGTGGCGTGCGCGAGTACGGGGAGTATCGCGAGGAGCGAGATGGCCACCGCGATCGGGATGATGGTCCACGCACGCGCGCGCGGGCCAGCCTCGACCGGGGCGACGTCGGGACGGAGCACGACCGCGCCGACGGCCGCCCCGACCGCGATCACGCCGACCTGCAGGAGTGGCTCGCGTACGACGAGGAGTATCGCCCCGGCGCCGATCGCGATCGCGGCCCGCGGGAGATCGAAGCAGAGCGACCGGGCCATCCCGACCACGGCGTGCGCCACGATAGCGACGGCCGCGATCGCGAGGCCATGGAGCCAGCCTCCCTCGAGGCGCCCGGCGCCGAGCGCGAACGCGATCATGATCACTGCCGAGGGCGCCGTGAAGCAGAGCCAGGCGAGGAGACCGCCAACCACGCCCCCGCGCTGGAGGCCGAGCGCGAAGCCGACCTGACTGCTCGTCGGACCGGGGAGGAGCTGACACAGCGCGACCAGCTCGGCGTAGCGCGCCTCGTCGACCCACCGGCGCCTGGTCACGAGCTCGGTGCGGAGATAGCCGAGGTGCGCGACGGGGCCGCCGAACGAGGTCAACCCGAGCTTCACGAACGCTGCACCAATCTCGCGGAGGCGACTCGCCACGGGCAGACGTTCTCACGTCTCGGCGGCGGAACTGACCTCTGTGGGTCTGCGCGGGGATGCTGGCTGGAGCTAGCTCGCGGTGCGACCGTCGGGGGCGACCTCGAGGACCTTCAGGAGGTCCGTCGCCGTCACGATGCCTCCGACCTCGTCGCCTCGCATCACGAGCAGGCAGTGGATGTTTCGCTCCCGCATCAGGCGGGCCGCCTCGGCGATCGAGCTGTCAGCGGACACGCTCACGACGCCCTCGGTCATGACATCGCGCACGCGCCAGACATCGTCGTACAGCTTGGGCCGACTGCGGATCACGTCCCGGTCCGAGATCACGCCGAGCGTCGTGCCGCCCTGGGCGACGACGAGGTGATGAAAGTTGCTGGCTTCCATCAGCTCCCGGGCGACGACCAGCTCGGTCGCGGGGTCGATCGTGGACACGGGACTCGTCATGACTCTCGATACGCGCATGGCTGCTCCTGCCTCCAGACCAGTTCGTTCAGGCTTGCTTGCACCCGTCATGCCTCGCCCTCGACCTCGCGGCTCAGTGCATCAGCAGGATGGCCATGGTCATGATCAAGCCCACGAGAAGCGTCGTCAGCTCGATGACGATGAGGGGAACAGTCCAGGAGTCGATGCGGGGCGCCATGGTGGTGTGACGAGCATGCGGTGTGCCGCCCACACCTTTCGCGAAGCGCGCAGGAGTTGCGCCTAGCACTCACGCGCCAAGTCGGGCGCGCAGCGTTTGCGGGGGCCGACGCACGGCTGACCGGCACGGGGCTTGATGTGCCCGTCGCCCATGCTCGCACGCGACGAACTGACAGCGACCTGTCTCGCCGAGTGGTCCAGTCGCGGGCCTCGCTACACGAGCTATCCGCCGGCGTCCGAGTTCAGCGCGCTCTCGTCCGAGCGAGTGACGCGCGAGCTTCGTCGGGTCGCCACCGGGACCGCTCCGGTCTCGCTGTACCTGCACGTTCCGTTCTGCAAGAGCTTGTGCTGGTACTGCGGCTGCAACGTGATCCCGACGCGCGACGAGACGCGCGGCATCGGCTACGTCGATGCCCTCGCGACGGAGATGGCGCTGCTCGGCGCCCACTCGTTCACCGCGCCTGTCACCGAGATCGCGATCGGGGGCGGCTCTCCGAACTTTCTGGCGCCGAAGACGCTGCACACCCTCGTCGGGGCGCTTGAGCGCTACTTCCCGATCGAGAAGACGGCGCGCCGGTCCATCGAGCTCGATCCACGCTCCACGACCGTCGGCCAGGTCGAGATGCTCGCGAAGCTCGGCTTTCGGGCCATGAGCATGGGGGTCCAGGACTTCGCCGGCCCCGTGCAGGACGCCATTCATCGTCATCAATCGGTCGTGCAGACGCGCTGGCTCGTGGAGCTGGCCCGCCAGTACCACTTCGACGACATCAACGTGGACATGGTCTACGGCCTCCCGCGGCAGAACGAGGAGAGCTTCGGTCGCACCCTCGATGCCGTCATCGAGCTCGCGCCGGACCGGGTCGCGCTATTCGGCTACGCCCATCTGCCGACGAAGTTCCCGCACCAGGAGCTCGTCGAGCGCGCGGGCCGCATCCTCGATCGCTACGAGCGGGCGGAGCTCCTGCTCATGGCGATCGATCGCTTCACCGCCGCCGGCTACGTGCATCTGGGCCTCGATCACTTCGCGCGGCCCGGCTCGCGGCTCGCGAAGGCGGCGGCGGAGCGCCGCATGGTCCGGTCGTTCCAGGGCTACGTCGAGTACCAGGCGGACTCGATTCTTGGCCTCGGCGTGTCCGCGATCTCGACCACGCCGACGATGCACTGGCAGAACTGCACCGAGGTCGCCCAGTGGGAGCAGGCCATCGTGGCTCAGCGCCCCCCGGTCCAGCGCGGATACGTGCTCGACGCCGATGACCGGATGCGGGCCGAGCTCATCGCGCGCCTCATGTGCGATGGCGAGATCGATCTGCGTGCGCTCTGCGCGCGCTTCGACGCGGAGCCGGCGGTCTACTTCGCGAAGGAATTGCGGGCGCTCGACGCAATTTCTGCGCTCGCTTGCGTCGACGCGCAACATGTCCTGCGCGCGACCGATCTGGGTCGCGTCCTGATCCGCAATGTTTGCATGGTGTTCGACCGCTATTTCACGGCCGCGAGCAGCGAGCGGTTCTCCGCCACGGTCTAGGCACGGCAGTTGCGATAGGGAGCCCACGCGATGTCCAATGAGACTCTCCGCTACGACGACGCGATCGTTCGCAAGTTCATCACTGCCACGTTGGTCTGGGGCGCTGTCGGGATGCTGGTGGGGCTCTGGATCGCCCTCCAGCTCGCCGTGCCGGCGCTGAACATCGGCGAGTACTTCACCTTCGGCCGGCTC
>JALHPV010000141.1 GCA_022842285.1 Kofleriaceae bacterium | reverse complement strand
ATCTACGCGCGGCTCGACGTTAAGTACATCGCCCTCATGCTCGCGCGCGCCGAGGTCGCAAACATCCAGGTCCGCACGCCAGGGTTGCCGGTGTTCGACACGGTGGATGTCGGCACGGCCAACATGGACGTGTGGGTCAACCCGCTCACCGTCCAGCTGGGCATCGGCACCGACTTCTAGGAATCGACGGCTGCGTAGGCCCGCGATAATCTCGGGCGCGGTGATCGACGTGGGGGCGGAGACGTACGACAACGCGCGCGCACGCGAGGCCGTCGGCGTGGGCCACGCGTGAGAGACGCGGAGCTCCCCGAGACCGCGCCGGAGGCGCCCGAGCCGGCCTGGAACGACGCGCAGATCGGTCGGTACCTGTTCCGGCGTCTCGTCGGATCGGGCGGCATGGGGGTCGTCGTCGCGGCCCACGATCCAGACCTCGATCGGGACGTGGCGATCAAGCTCGTCGTCACCGGCGACGACACCGGGCCTCTCCGCGAAGCGCAGGCGATGGCGAGGCTGTCGCATCCCCACGTCGTCCAGGTCTACGAGGTGATCCGGATCGGCGATCGCACCGCCATCGTGATGGAGCTCGTCGAGGGCGAGGAGCTCGGGACGTGGCAACGGGGGCGGCCGTGGCGCGAGATCGTCGACGCCTATGTCCAGGCGAGTCGCGGCCTCGCCGCGGCGCATCGCGCGGGCATCGTGCATCGTGACTTCAAGCCCACCAACGTGCTCGTCGATCGCCACGGCGTGGTGCGGGTCACCGACTTCGGGCTCGCCCGGAGCGCATCGAGTGGCGTGACGGAGATGGTGGGCACGCCGGTCTACATGGCGCCCGAGCAGCATCGCGGCGGCGCGGTGGACGCGCGGACCGATCAGTGGGGACTCGCGTGTTCGCTGTACGAGGCGCTCCACGGGCGACGACCGTTCGCCTCGTCGGAGCGCACGGAGCTGGCCGCTGCGGTCGTGCGCGGGGGCATCGATGACGAGCCTGCCGACTCGCCGATCCCGCGGCGCATTCGCCAAGCGCTGCGGCGGGCGCTCGCGGTCGAGCCCGACGATCGCTTCGCGAGCGTCGAGGACTTCGCGGCGGCGGTGACGCCGACCCCGTCTCGGCGTCCGTATCTGATCGGGGCCGCGGTCGGGGGCGTGGTCGTGGTAGCGGCAGCCCTGCTGCTGCTGGGCCGCGGCGACGAGGCGCAGGTCTGCCAGGGGCTCGGGGGACCGATCGACGCCGTGTGGACGCCAGCGACGCGCGCGGATCTGCGCACGCGGCTCCTGGAGCCTGGTGTGGGGGTCCCGCAAGCGACCGTCGAGGAGGCGCTGCAGCGGCTCGACACGTACACGGCGAGCTGGACGGCGGCGCGTGGCGAGACCTGCCGAGATGCGCAGCAGGGTGTGCGATCGGCCGAGACCCTCGACGCCCGCATGCGCTGCCTCGATCGCGGCCTCGCCGAGCTCTCGGGCTTGCTCGAGGGGCTCGCCGCGGGCGACCCGGGCACGCTGCGAGCGATGAGCGACGCGGTGACGCAGCTGCATCCCATCGCCGAATGCGCGCAGCCGCGGCTCGTCGAGCGGCCGACCGACCCCACGGTCCGTCGCGAGCTCGAGGCGGCTGACGATGCCCTCGCGCGGGCGAGCGCGGCGGTGTCGCTCGGCCAGTTCGAGCGGGCCATGGGTCTCGCGGATCGAGCGATGCAGGCGGGCGAGCGCGCCGACGCGCCCACGCTGACGGCGCGGGCCCTGGTGATCCGCGGAGAGTGCGAGGACCGGCTGGGGCGCTTCGAGGCGGCGCTCGCGAGCTACCAGCGAGCGGCGAAGCTCGCCGCGCGAGGTCGCGACCACGCGGGCGTGGCCGACGCACTGGCGCGAGCGGCCCTCGTGGAAGGCGATCATCTCGGGCGCCGGGCGATCGCGCTCGCGGGGAGGCCGTACATCGATCTCGCGGTGGAGAGCGCCGGTCAACCGGATGCGGTGCGCGCGGAGTGGCTTCACTACCTCGCGATCCTGCTCTACGACGACGTGAGCCGGGTGGAGGAGGCCGCCGCGCTCGAGCGCGAGGCCCTCGCCATCCTCGAGCGGACGTTGCCCGCGAATCACGTGTACGTCATCGATTCCCGCGAGACGCTCGGCAACATCGAGGCCGCCCGCGACAACTTTGACGAGAGCGTCCGGTTGCTAGAGCAGGTCCTGGCCGCGCGCATCGCCTCCCGCGGTCCGAACGACCGCCTCGTCTCGTCCGTGTACAACAATCTCGGCTTGGTCGAGGTTCGCCGCGGCGAGCCGCTCTCGGGCCTCGCGTACTTCCAGCGTGCCATCGATCTCGTCGCCGGCACCGAGCAGCCGAACTGGCCTGCGCTGTACAACCTCGCCGAGACGCAGCTCGAGCTCGGACGGTGGCGGGCCGCCGCCGAGAACTTCGCGGTCGCCCTCGCGATCGCGGAGCGGGTGGAGGGCGAAGCCTCGCGCGACACCGCCGACGCCGCGATCTTTCTCGGGGTGGCACGGATCGCGCTCGGGGATGTCGAGCGCGGTCGAGCTTCGCTGGTCCGCGGCATCGAGGCCGCGCGGCGGTCCGGCTCGGTCTTCCTCGCCACCGCGCTCGCGCATGCCGCCCGCCTCGCCGTGAATGGTGGAGATCTCGTGACGGCGCGGGCCCTCCTCGACGAAGCGCAGGCGCTGCCGACCGCCAACCCACCACTCCTCCTGATGGTCGGCGCCGAGCTCGCGCGGCGCGAGGGTGGATGTGCGGTGGCGCGCCCTGCCTTGACCCGGGCCTTCGAGAGCGCGGTGGAGGGCGGTCATCGCTCGGTCCAGTCCGCCGTGGTCGTCAGCCTGGCCGCGTGCGAGATCGCGGCCGGCGACGTGCGTCGCGCCAAGGACCGGCTCGACCTCGAGCTCGCGTGGCTCGAGCAAGTTGGTGCGGATGCGGCTGCGATCGCGCCGGTCCGCGCGACCTTGTCCCGAGCACAGCTGTAGGCGAGACGTGTATCGTGCCGCCTCACCGGATGCCACGCGACCAGACCCCTACCACCATCGATGACCGCAGTCGTGCGGCCTCGCGCGGAGAGGGGCGGCCCGACGTTGGCTTCTACGTGCTCGTCGTGAGCGGCGAACAGATGCTCACGGAGCGGCTGCCCGAGGGCGGCGAGCTCGTGCTCGGGCGCGATCCAGCATGCAGTTTGCCGCTCTCCGATAGCCGGATCTCGCGGCGCCATGCGCGGATCTACGCGCGCGGGGGCGAGGTCTGGATCGAGGACGCGGGGTCGACCAACGGGATTCGCGTCGGGACCGCCAAGCTGGAGAAGGGCCAGTCGATGCTGCTGCCGGTCGGCGACAGCGTGCGGCTCGGGCCGTACACGCTGATCGTCCTTCCCCACAAGGCGGCTATCGTCACCGACGATTCCACGCATCGGGCGGCGGTGGTCGTGCGGGACCCGAGCCTCGCGGGCAAGACCGAGCTCCTCGAGCGCATCGCGAAGCATGACGTGGGCGTCCTCATCCACGGCGAGACCGGCACCGGCAAGGAGGTGCTCGCGCGGACGCTGCACGCGCTGTCCGAGCGCGGCGGCGAGCTCGTGGCGATCAACTGTGCTGCTCTCGCGGGCCCGCTGCTCGAGAGCGAGCTATTCGGCCACGAGAAGGGCGCGTTCACCGGCGCAGGGCGTGCCAAGCCCGGGCTGCTCGAGGTGGCAGGGCAGGGGAGCGTGCTCCTCGACGAGATCGGAGACCTCTCGATCGAGCTCCAGGGCAAGCTCCTGCGCGCGCTCGAGGGGCGGCAGGTGTACCGGGTCGGAGGCGTGGAGCCGATCGAGCTGCGCGCCCGCGTGATCGCGGCCACGCACCGCTCGCTCCCCGAGATGATCGCCCGCGGGGCGTTTCGCGAGGATCTCTACTTCCGCTTGAACGGCATCACCCTCGAGCTCTTGCCCCTGCGCGAGCGCCGCGCCCAGATCGCGCCGCTCGCCCACGAGTTCCTCGTCGAGGCCCGTGGGGCGAACCGTCCGACGCAGGCGTTCTCGCCCGACGCTCTCGCGAAGCTGATCCAGTACGACTGGCCCGGTAACGTGCGCGAGTTGCGCCTCGTGGTGGCGCGCGCCGCGCTCCTGGCGGGAGACAGCGAGATCGAGCGGAAGCACGTGCTGCTCGAGTCGCGGCCCCCGGCCGCGGCGGCGCCGGTCGTGTCGGTCGACGAACCGTCGGACCCGGCGGGCCGCGAGCCGGTCACCACGCGCGAGCAGTTCCTCGCGATCGCGACCGCCCACCACGGCAACGCGAGTGCGATCGCGCGTGCCCTGGCGACGTCGCGCTCGCAGGTGCGTCGCCTCGCGTCGCGGTTCGGCGTGGACCTGGGCCAGCTCCGGACGCCCTGACTGGACCAGCCGTGGACCAGGTCCAGTGGACCTGAGCTCGGTCCAGTGGACCGGCACTGGACCACGGGCGAGAAGTCCGTTGGTTGCGCGTGGCCCGCGCCTTGCGTACGTGGCCGCTCATCACGCCCATGACCAGAACCCTCCTCGCTGCCGCTCTACTTGCCATCGGCCACGTCAGTGTCGCGTCGGCTGCACCCGCCTGGTGCAAGGACGCCACGTTCGACGACGACTACAAGCTCGAGGACCTCTCGAACAAGGACCTCGACTTCATGATCGTCGCGTACGCGCAGGCGACGTGTAAGCCGAACGCCGAGGCGAAGGCATCGGCGGCCAAGATCGAGACCGCTCGCCAGGCGTGGGGCAAGAAGCTCGGCATGCAGGAGGCGGACTGGGCCGAGGCGGTGGCCTTCGCCAACGTCGGCGCCCGCCCCAACACGTTCATCACGCTGTCGAGCAAGGATCTCTCGCAGTTCACCGCGCTCGATCAGTACTGGGCGATCAAGGATGGACTGAAGACGTCCACCGGATCCTCGTTCGACCGTCGTGACTACCTCGCCGACATGTTCGAGCCGAACCTGACGGAGGCCGGTCGCATGGCCTACATCGAGGGGTGCCTCAATACGTCAACGGTCGGCAACGTCCCGGCCGTCGTTTACGCGCTGTGCCAGGCCGACGTCGACGCCTTCGACATGGCGAAGTTCGGGCGCCAGATCAGCGCCGACACCGCGCATCCCCTCGACCAGAAGATGGCGATGCGCATCCGTGCGTATGGCCTGCCGGCCCGGATCAAGGAGCACAAGGCGAACGTCGAGAAGATCTGGGCGAAGGACGAGGCCTACAAGAAGGTGTGGGAGGCGGCGGCGAAGGGGCGCGCCGAGTTCGCGTCCCGGATGGCGGCGAGGAAGGACCTGATCGCGCTCGCGACCCGGATGGACAGCGCGATCTTCTTCGGATCCCGCAAGATGATCGAGGGTTGCGAGGCGCCGACACAGGAGGCCTTCGACAAGATCATCCAGGACCACGTGCCGGCGGCGCTGTTCGACGGCGTCGAGAAGGACATCCCGAAGCCTTATGACCCGTCGCAGAAGGACGAGACCTCCGTCGGAGCGAAGCTCGCCCCGCTCCTCCTGGATATCCCGGAGGTCTCCTTCATCGCGGTGCCGTATTCGGTGTGCCACAAGAAGTCGCCCACCACGGAGTATCTCCACGCCGCGTTCCAGTACGTGCCTGGATACCGGGGCCCACGCGGCGCGGCTTATACGGCCATCGCGCAAGCGAAGATCGTGCTCGATGACATGAACGCGACCCTGTCGTACCCGCTCGCGAACAAGCCGTTCACCCAGAACGTCCAGCCAACCGCGAGTGCGGGGGGCGTGGTCAAGAGCGTTACCGAGGACGGTGACGTGATCGTGGTCGCGCTCGAGAAGCTGAAGGTGAAGCGAACGGAGTGCTTGAAGAGCCACGAGACGAATCGCGTGTCGCGGATCAATAGCGATGGCAGCGTGAGCTACGAGCGGGTCTGCGACCAGGAAGGAACGGTCACGTACGACGAGACCCCCTTCGACTTCCGCTTCGACAAGCGGTTCAAGCCGTTCCTCAAGAAGGGCGTCGTCTTCTCGGCCGTCGGCGATCGGCGGCTGAGCTCGCTGCTCGTGGTCTGGCCGTCGGCGAAGGCCAAGACCCCGAGCTCCGTGTTCGGTCAGGCGGTGAAGTGATCATGAAGGCGACCCTCGCACTCGCCTTCACGCTGCTCGCGGGGTGCTCCCTGCAGAAACACACCCTGTTCTCCGGATCAGGCAGTGGCGGCGGGCAAACCTCGGAGGACTCCACCTCGTCGGGCTCGTCGCCCACGGAGGATCCGAACGCCGAGCGCGAGCGGATGGCGGAGTACCACGCGCAGCAAGGCCAGAGCAGCCTCGACGAGGGGGCGTTCCTTCGTCACGAGTTCGACGCGCTGGAGGGACTGACCGTGGCCGACGCGAAGGCGAAGGCGAAGGCGTTTGGACACGTCGGCCCCGTCCGCGTATTGGAGGCGAAGGAGTTCGTGGAGGGCTGCGCCCCGGGCACCGTATGCGACGCCCAGGGCGAGTGGGGTGAAACGAGCGGGATGGGAGACGAGGACGTGCTGGTGCTCTGGACCAACAAGACCGTGACGATCTCGGGTCCGCCCGAGTAGCGTCAGCCCTTCGTGCAGATCGCGGGCAGCGCGGCCAGCGCGGTCGCGAGCTCGGGGTGGCGCGCGGCCAGGCCATGAGCCTCCGCGGCCTTCTTCACGCGATCGATCTGGTAGGGGCACGAGTACTTGGCATCGGCCGACGTGACCTCGATGATCACCTTCCCGAGCTCCACGTAGCAGGCCTTCAGGAGATCCTCGAGGGTCTGCTTGGCCCACGGAGTGCCGAGCTTCGCGAGCTCGTCCGTGGTCGAGGAACACTGATAGGGCAGATCGGTCTTGCGCGCGGTGGCGTTGGCGCGGGCCTCGTCGGCGCCCTTCTTCGCCTTGGCGGCGAGGTCGAGCTCCTCGCAGAGCGCGGCCGCCTTCGCGACCTCGTCACCACCCACCTGCTCGGCGGCTGACTTGAGGTCGATGCAGCGCTTGTACTCGCCCTCGCCGCTGTCACGGCTCTTGATGGCCTCGGCCGTCGCGGCGGTCAGCATCGTACCGGCGATGCCCTTGCACACGGTCGCGAACTCCGGCGATGCCTTGACCGCTTCCTCGTTGTACTTGCAGCGGTTGCTGACCTCGGTGAGGGTCTCGCCGGTCGCCTTGGCTGCCGCCTCGAACACCGGCTTGCAGGCCGCGGCCAGCTCCGGCGCGATGCCGTCGTCGACGCCATAGGTGCAGTCGTCGAATGCTTCCTTGAACTTGCCGTCCTTCAGTGCGGCCGCGACCTCGACGGCCTTCTCCTTGGCTCGCGCGGCGCTCTTGCACGCCTTCACCTCTTCGCAGGTCGACTTGCTAGCGCAGGCTCCCTCGGCCGCGATCTCCTTGGCGACCTCGGGGTCGGAGCGGGCCGCCTTGCACGCGGCCACGAACGCTTCCTTCGACATCTTCGCCTTGGACTTGGAAGGGCTGCACTGCATCTCCTTCTCGTAGATGGCCTCACACGGATCACTGCCGCCGCACGCGGCGACGAGGGCGAGGCTGGCGAGCACGGGCGCGAGTTCGAAACGTGACATCTGCGATCTCCTGGTGGGCAAGCGAGTTGCGGCGCGATGCTACGTGGCCTTCGACCCAACTCCCCCCACGAGTGGCAGAAATGTGGGCCCCAGGCCCTCAGGAAGCCGGACGTCTCCGCTCGGTCAGCGGGTGGGGCCGTAGGCGCTGACAAAGTAGATCTGGTCGAACGTGCGATTCAGCGTGCTGCTGTGGAAGTCGGTCATCAGCGTGCCGGACATGGCTCCGAGGGTGGCGCCGACCGCGAGCTTGGTGGCCGGGCCCGCGACCCACACCTTGCTGCCCTTCTGATCGATCAACGCGTAGGTGTATCCGCCCGCACCCATCGTCTCGACGACCGTTCCCGCGACCGTCGCCTTCGCGTCCGGCGCCGGCTCCATCGCCTGTGCGGCCGGCGCCGACCCGGGGCCGAAGCCGTTCACGAAGTAGATCTGCGCGAACGTCCGGTCGAGCGTCTTGCTGTGGAAGTTGCTCATCAGCGTGCCCGTCAGGTCCTCGAGCTTCGTCCCGACGGCGAGCTCCGTCCGGGGACCCGCGACCCAGATCTCGGTGCCGCCCTGATCGAGCCGAGCATACGTGTACGTCGACGCATCCATCGTCTCGACGACGATGCCGCCGAGCGCGGGCGACGCTGGCGTACGCGCCACGGGCTCCGCCACCGCGACCTGCGCGGGACTGGGGCTCGAGGCGGGGGGCAGCACGCGCTCGTCGCGATCACGGTGGCAACCCACCAGCAGCACGATCCCGAGGAGGGTCCGGTTCATCGGGAAGCACTACCACGGGCAGGTGCGGGCCGTGACCCCGATCCGGTGCGTCACAGAGCCTCACGTCGGGCACGCCCCGGGCGTCGCCGGCCCGGTTCCGTGCCAAGCTCGGCGGGTGACGCGGCGCGCGGGCGTTGCCCTGCGGATCGCGCTGCTCGGCGCGATGGCGGGACTGCTGTGGCTGTTCGTGCGCGAGCTCGACTGGCGTCAGCTCGGGGTCACGCTGCGCGACGCGGTGTGGTGGCCGCTGGTGCCCGCGGTGGCGATCGCATTCGGGATGCTGTGGTGCGCGGCGTACGGGCTACGCGTGATGCTCGCGCCGCGGTACGAGGTGTCGACGCGGCGGCTGTTCCGCTACACGATCGTCGCGTACGCCGCGTCGGTGATCACGCCCGCGCGGGCCGGGGAGCTCGTGCGGTTATGGCTACTGAAGCACCGCGATGGCGTGCCGACCGCCGACGCGGCGGCCGTGGTGGTGGCGCAGAAGGTGGTGGATGGGCTGATGATGATCCTGTTCGTCGCGCCCGCGCCGCTCCTGATCCCGGGGCTACCGACGTGGGTGGGGCGAGCGATCGCGATCGTGGCCGGTGTCGCGGTGGTGGTGTTCGTCGGGCTCGCCATCGCCGTCTCGCGCGTGGGCGTACGACCCGCGGGGACATGGGTCGCGCGGTTCATCGCGGGCATGCACGTGCTACGGAGCCCGCGGCGCCTCGTGCTCGTGGCGGGGGCCCAGCTCCTCGCGTGGGCCATCGATCTGGTGATGGTCGCGTGCGTGCTCCACGCCGTCGGGATCGATCTGCCGGTGGCGGCCGGGCTGCTCATCCTGTTCACGTTGAACCTGACGATCGCAGTGCCGACCCCGGCGAACCTGGGGTCGCTCGAGGTCGGCGTGTTCGCCGCGACGCGCGTGCTCGGCGTGGACGACGCGAAGGCGCTCGCGTTCGCGCTCCTGTATCACGCGTGCCTGGTGGTGCCGATCCTTGTCACCGGACTGCTCCTGGAGCTGCGGCTCCTGACCGGTCGTTCCTCCGTCGCGGACGGCTGACGCCGCGGCTGGTCCACGGGCGCGCTCGCATGCGAAGCTACGCAGGTGACGATCGCGCTCGCCAGCGTCCTCGTTGCCGGGTTCACTGCGTGGCTGTGGTATCGCGGCGGTGGTCGCGAGGAGTACGTGCGCGACCGACGGAAGGTGGTGGCCAAGGCGGCCGACGAGCTCGCGACCTCGATGAGCATCGCGTTCGCGGGCGAGCATACCTATCGCGTCGCGACCCCCGAGGACTTCGCGGGGCTCGACCGTACGTTCTACGCGACCGCCACCGCGGAGCTCGAGCGGGCAGGGTTCGCCTGCATCGCCGACGTGGTCGACGAGACGATGCGGCGTGCGTTCCCGAACTTGCGGAACGTCGGACGCGTGCTGCTCGGCGACGGTGGACGCACGCGTGCCCTCGTGATGGACACGCGGGCCGTGGGGCGGCTACGCCTGTTCCAGCTCATCGGCCTGGTCCCGCGCAGGCTCTCGTTCGTGGAAGTCGTCACCGAGGTCGAGGGCGCTGGTCGCTTCATCAGCACGGCGAGCAGCCTCGGCCTCGATCGCATGGCGCTTCCCGACGCCATCGCCATCGAGCGTCACCCCCCGGGCACGCCGCCCACCGACCTGGTGGCTCGCCATCGCGAACGGCTGACTGCGATGCAGCGCGAGGTGTTCACGGTCATGCGAGATGCGGCCGAGCTGTTCCAGTCCGTGCAGCGCTCGAACCTCGTGTTCGCGCGTCATCGCGAGGCCCTCGGACCGCTGACAGAAGACGAGCTGAAAGCGCTGACCGGTCGACCACTCCGCGACCACGAACGAGAGCTCCTCGATGCCCTCGCACGTGGTCACGACCGGGCTCAGGGGACCGACTCTTCGGGATCCACGCGATAGAAGGTTTCGGGGGTGCGCTGGTTGTTGTACGCGGTCTGGATCCATCCGGGCGACCGCGCCACCGTCGAGATCCAGACCTCGTCGACCAGCCCCAGGATGGGGTTCGGCGTGTTTCCGCCGGGCCCCCAGGGCTGCGGGGCGTTGCCGATGTGCCCCAGCTCGAGGTCGGTCACGATGCCCGCCATCGCGGCATCCGTATCCTTGACCTGGCTGTCGACATAGACCCGGCTCTCGCGGGTGACGGCGTCCCACGTCCATTGGACGAAGTGCAGCTGGTCATCGGCGACGGGGCCCGAGCTACCGAAGTCCGGGCCGAAGAAGCCAACGGCGAGTCCGCCCATGTTCGTATGCATCCACCGCGAGGCACCGCCGCGCGAGTCTCCGACGGTGAGCAAGCTTCCGAAGCCGGCTGAGGGCGTCGAGACCTTGATCCACGCCGAGATCGTGTGGGAGCTGCCCGCGGTCGGGCCCCGGAACATGTTGGTGAACGACACCTCGTCATCCACCCCATCGAAGCGGAAGCCGCCTCCGAGATGGCCGGCCGTCGCCGTGACGCCGTTGATCGCCGTGGCCGGCAGCTGCGCGGTGGCATCGGCGACGGTGCTCGTCGCGAGAGCATCGTCGAAGTGCCACACCGCCGCGAAGCCGTCCTGGAACACCGCGGGGGCATCGGACGATGGAGCGGCGTCGGGCGCGCCATAGTGCAGCTCGAACACGGTTGGCTCGGCATCGGCGAGGTCGAGCCGAACCCATGCCGCGAGGCGTCCGGTGTCCCGGTTCCACTGCACGAGCTCGTATGGGACAGGGCCGCCGTCGGGGAGGCGGAAGTGGAGGTCGCGCCCGTCCGCGGTCGCGCGCAGTGATAGCTCGGGAGCTTGCACCTCGACCCAGACGGGGAAGTCGGACTGCGCGCCATCGACCTGGTCGGCTTCGATCACGATGGGCTTCCGGAACCGCGGGCCCGAAGCATCGGGGCCACCGTCCGGATCCGCCGGCGCCGGTCCCGGCGCCCCCTCGAACGAGCAACCCGCAACCAGCGCGATGACAGACCACGGAAGGCGCACTGTCATCAATTTATCAGAGCGCGCACGCTTGCGGCGCCGGGCGAGGCGGCTGCACCGATCGTTTGCCGAAGCGCCGTTCGCCGCCATTGCATCGCTACGCTGTCCCTGATCTTCCGTCGAAGAACGGCATGTAGCTCTGCGTCCGACAGCGCTCGACAGTGTGCCCGCAGTCTTCGTTCGATCGAGGTTCTGTCGTTGACTTCGTTTCTCGCGGAGGAATACGGTGTCGACCAGGGGGGCCCGATGAAGCAGTCGCTGCTGCTGGTCATGGTTACGTCGTCACTCCTGTCCGGGGCTGCGTGTACTAGCGGTACGACGGACGCCGATGGCGATTCGGATGCCGCGGGCGACACGGACGCCGCCGGCGACACCGATGCCGCCGGCGATTCGGACGCCTCCGGCGATAGCGGTGGTGGGGAGTTCGTGCAGTTCACACCGGACCAGGCGGAGTGGGGCACCTTCGCGACCAAACCGGTCGAGGGCGGCAACCCCGCGCATGACCCCGATAGCGTTCACTGGATCTCCGAGGAGGATTGGGAGGCGGCGCGCTGGGATGGGACCATCTACAACCCTTCGCAGATGAGTCCGCAGGACTTCGCGAAGGCCATGTGTCCCAGCGCCGATCGCGTGCGCGGAATTCGCGAGGTCTTCTACGCGCACCAGCCGTTCGCCGACATCGCGAACCCGACCAAGGCCGAAGTGGACGAGTGGCACCGGATCGCCATCAACCACATCCGCGCCCTCGTCGGCTACACGACCCCGGACCGTCAGGTGCAGAAGGATCACTGCATGTTCGCGCGCTCGCTCTGGGGTGACGAGCGCAAGTTCACGACGATGTGGGATGCCGCGTATCCCGGCCAGAACGGCTCGGCGGCCGGTCCGTGCGTCGGCTCCAACAACGCACATTGTGGTGCGACCTTCCTCCCGTCCCCCGAGGAGCAGGCTCCGTATCTGCCCCCGGGGCATCCCGCATGCACGACGGAGGCAGGATCCGAGGGCGTGTTCTCGGGACCGAAGTCGAACATCCCGTGGGCGCTCAAGTGGTCGCGCGGCTTCTGCAACACCCTCTTCGCCGAGGGCTTCTGGGGCGGACACGTGGGTCCGTGGTTCCATCGCGAGAAGTTCGGGCTCAGCTTCTGGGACACCGATCCCGGCAACAACAACAACAACGCCATCCTGCGCGCGAAGTGGTCCGGCGCTGCGATGCCGAGTCTGTACTGCGATCCGGCGCTGCCCGACTGCGATCCTAGCGAGACGGGCCCTCGGTAGTTAGGTCACCAGAGACCACGGGCACCGTCGGACACTAGGCAAGGAATCGCGACCGAGATCTACAGCCGTCTCCGTTCCCCACAACGCCTGTTCGCCCCCTCGAGATGCGGGGTGCGCCCCGCAGGGGCGAGCCAGCTACCGCACCGTTCGGGGGAGTAACTCTGAAGGGTTGCCTCCCGGCGCACGCCGTGCAGTCGACGTGTGCCTGGAGGTATCAGCGAATGCGTGAACAACGGGATGCTGGAGTGAACGTGTCATCCGAACGGGAGGGGCCGCGACGTCGACACATCGGCGCGGGAATCCTCGGTGTCCTCGTGCCGTTTGTCGTGACCGCGGCATCCACGGGGTGTCTGGACGGGTCGGACGAGACGACTGAATCGAGCGCCCAGGCGATCGCCGGCTTCTACGACAGGTGCGAAGCTGCGTGCGAAGACGTCATTGACCTCGTGCTCGAGGAACGGTCGTGCGACGAGGCGACGCGCAAGGCAGCACAGCAAGCGTGTTATGACTTCTGCGAGGCCAAGAACAAGGTGGTCTCAACCCTCGAGGAAGCCGAGGCCGCGATCGAGGAGGCAGTGAAGGCACTGAAGGAGGCCACGAACTTGGAGTTCACGGCCTCCGTCACCTCCGCGTTGGCCGCGTGCGACACCACGGTGCAATACGTCTCGGCGCCGACGATCAGCGCCACCACGGGCGCGGCCATCGTCACCGTTGGGCTCCTGGTCGGCGGGGTCGCAGTCATCGCGGCGTGTACCGCCGGCACCGCGGCGACAGGAGGAATCCTCGGGTTCGTGTGCGCACCGGTGACGCTGCAGGTGGGTGGAGCCGTTGCCGCGACCGTCCTGCTGTCCGTGAACATGGGGGAAACCGCGAACGCGTGTTCGGCGGCGGACGTTCAGGGCCATACGAGCTGCGAGCCACCCCTCGAGCCTCGGTGCGATGACGCGACGGACAACGCATCGTGCGTTCAATGCGTCACGCAGTTCGAGGCAGAGCAGTGCTTGCCCACGACCAATGGAACGCTGTGGAGCGCTCCGTACTGGGATGATGCGGGCTACTGCAATACTGGGTGGGCCGGTTGCGACTACCTATGAGCGCGCCCACGTGGCGTCAGTGACGGTCGTCGTTCCTTGGAACGTCCCGCGCAACGGGTGGCGTGTAAGACCACGTACGTGGCGAGAGCCGGGTTGTCGTGTCTCGGGCGATTCAGTACGATCGCGGCGTGAGAGGTCGAGCAAGTGCGCTCGTGATGGTGGCCTTGCCCGCCTGCAGTTTTGCGGGCGCCGGTGCCGTGGCGGGGGAGGATGCGGGCGTGGATGCGGTGGTCACGATCGACGCCCCGGTCGATGTCCCGGTGGACGCGCCCGTGGCTTGTGGGGCCTCGATCATCATCGACGATCACTTCGACAATTCGGATCTCGCGACGGCGGGGCCGAGCTCGATCTCCGACGGATTCACCGCGGTCGCGAACACGCCCGCGGGCAGCGGTACCGCGGTCGAGTCGGGAGCGGGCCTGGAGGTCAGGACGTCCGAAAACGAACCCTTGCCCCCGAATCACGGTGCCGTGAGTAACGCCACCTTCGGCTGGAACCCGGCCGGGATGACCGTTCGGCTCGACGTGACCTCGGCCGACCCGCCGCGATGGAACGGGATCGCGCTCGCGTTGCAGTCCGACCGGGCGAACCTGGACAGGCCCGGCGGGGCGCTCGTCCTGCGGGTTCGCGGGCCCAACACGAACGCGTTCAACGTCGACATGGGCATAAATGACACGTACGCGACTTCGCTCGGGATGGAGCCCTACGACGAGGCCGAGCTCGCCGATGGATTCAGCGTCGTGTGGACGCTAGGCCCTCAGTCGTGGAGCTACGTTGTCCAAGGGCTCCGCGTCAACAACGCGATCATCACTGCCTCGGGCGGCTATCGGGACACGGAGTTCCCGGCCAACCTCCTCGACGCGACCTCTCACCTCGGCATCCACATCCAGGGTGAATCGAACGACACCGCTCCGCGGGTCCTCCGCGTCGCGCGCGTCACGCTCTGGAACGGCCTCTGCCCGTAGCCGTGGCTCGACGACGACGCGCAACCACCTAGCGAAAGGGGCCTTCGCGTGGACCATCTGGCTCGGGATCCACCGCGACCACCTTGACGCCATCCACGACCACGTCCGCGAAGTCCACGACGTGCAGTTCGACGAGTCCGCAACCGCGACACGCAAACGCCTCCATCACGCCATGGGCGATCGGCCCCGTCCACTTCCACTCGTGGGTGATGCCGAGCGGTATGACGGACGTATGCGTCGCCTGCGTCGCTTGCCGCGCGTGCACGAACATGCGCCCGCTGCAGGCGGGGCACGTCCGCGCGTCACGGATCGCTCGAAACCCGCCGACCCGTGCACGTGCCAGCTCGGCGCTCAACGCCAGGACTTGCTCCTCGAGGGTGGCGCACCGATGCTCCAACGTCGCGAGTCGCTCTTCGAGATCCATGCTCATCAGTCTAGTTGGTTCGTCACGCGAGCAAGGCCGTACAGCAGGAGGGTCTCGAGCACGCGACGGTACCGTTGAAGCTCGCGCAGCTCGACCCCGTCCGCGGGGAACGCGAAGCCGGCAGCCATACCGATCTCGCCGCCCTCGCACCTGGTCAGTACGTCGTGGATGATGCGCTGATCGGCGAGCGCCATGCTGATGTCATCGCAGGTCGTTTGCGGAGGCAGGCGCGCGGCGACCAGGAGGTTGATGGACGGAGTCCCGTCGCGATCGCCGAGCCAGACGAGGAATCGCGGGGCGTTGTTGTCGCTTTGGCAGGATGGATCGCCCTGCGCGTCCGCGCTGCACGAATACCCGGCCAGCTCGGACGCGGCCGTGAGCTCGGCGATCACCTGCGCCTTCGGCCCGGGGAGGATCCGATGCGAAGCCTCGGGGAGTGGGCGCGAGGCGAGTGACGGCTCGACAACCTTGGGCCGGGCCGACGGCGAGGACGGCCCCGCCGGGGCCGATGCGCGGCACGCTAGCAGGGCCGCGAGGGCAACCACACAGCGCGTCATCGGGCGTCTCCGGAGGTCGCGCGGGCCGAGAGGCGTAGGAACACGAGCGAGGTCAACGCCACGATGGTGCGCGACGACGAGTTGAAGTCGCGGACCGTGATGCCGGCATCGGGGATCGGGATCACCCCGCCGATCGCGATCCGCTCGTCGCTACACTCGATGTGGAGGTCGCGCACGAGGGCGCGGGCGCCGGTCATGAGCGCCTCGATGCCAGCGCACGACAGGCCCGGTGGGAGCGGCGTCCGCGGCGAGGCGATGCTCACGCCGAGCTTGTCGCCGCTCTCGAGGGTAGAGAGCACGAGGGTGGGCGTGCCTTGGTCCTTCTCGTCGCAGATCGCGTCTCCCTCTCGGTCGAACGTGCAGCGATGTCCCGCGAGCTCGAATGCTCGCACCGCCCGTGCCAGGACGTCCTTCGCCGGGCCCGGCGCGATCGTCATCGCCGCGACCCCCTGGAGTGACGTGGGCCTTGCAGGCGGGGCCGGATCTGGGGAGGCGGTCGAGGTCGTCTTCGCGGGCGGCGTGGGGGCAGCCCCGCAGGCGGCGAGCACGACCAGCGACACGAGGCTCGATCCGGCACCGTGCGAGGGGCGCATACGGATTTTGTAGCACCGGTTCGCGACGTGTCCGACCCCCCCTTCACGGATTCACGTGCTGGGGACGCTCACCGCGGCAGGGGCGCGAAGCGGAACACGCGCCAGTGTTCGTACGCGGTCCCCGCGCTGTCGAGTGCGCCGCCCGCCACGAGGCCTCCCCCGGAGGCAACGTCCCCCGTCGGGCCAAAGCCGTTGCCGCGAAAGGGCTCGCCGATGATCGTGGGAGCGACCAACCCCTCGGCGGAGAGGCCGGCCGAGAAGAACCGATGAGGCTGAGCTCCCTCCGCGTCGGTCGCGAGCGCCTCCCCGAAGACGGCGAGCTCGCCATCGGGGGCCGTCGCGATACCCAGCCAGCGTGCCGGCGCCTCGATCCCGAAGCTGGTCAGCGGCAGCGTCGACGAGCGGAAGCCGTCCCCCTCCGCCACGTACGCGGCGATGGATCGATCCATGACATCCCACCAGCTCGCGACCGCGAGTCCGGCCGTCGTCACGACGGCCCCATAGGTGTTGTGCGGGAAATAGAGCTCGCCGTCCCATCCCGTAGCGATCCGCCGTCGCTCGCCGGGGCCGGCGGCCGTGATCCGCGTGGCCCAGAGGCCGGCCTCGGGCGCGATCCGGTTCCCGAAGGCACATCGATCATCATCGATGAGGCAGGTGTCGAGCCGCTCGCAGGCCGGGCACGCCTGGTCGTCGGCGAGGGGCTGCCGGTCCTCGGTGATCAAGGTGAAGCCGCCGTCATCGACGACCCCGATCGCGTGGCGAGCCGCGCTCGAGCCGATCCGCTCGAAGTCGCGCAGGATGGACCCGTCGGCGGCGAGGACGGCCGCGAAGACGCCGGCGCGCACGACGAGCTCGGACGAGCGCGCGATCAGCACGATGTCGCGGACCGGATCGACCACCATCGTGAGCTCGCCGTACAGACCTTGGTAGAGCGTCCGGCGGGGCACGACCGGGTCGCCGTCCGGGCTGAACACGGCGTACTCCGCCTCGCAGCTGCGCGCGGGCGGGCCTTCGCACAAGGTCCACGCCACGGCGATGTTGCCGTTGCCGAGGCGACCGCTCTGGACGTAGCCGAGGTAGGTCGACGACCAGGGATGGACAAACGTGCGCAGCACCCGGGGTCCGAGGACGACGTTGCCGGTCGCGTCGACCACGCTCCACTCCAGACGCTCGCGGCTGCACACCGCCGGGCACTCGTCGTCGGGGATGTCGAGCGCCTCGCAGTCGGGACACGTGGTCTCGGTGCGGGCCGGCACGTCGGTGATGATGCCGATGCGCCCCGGGTCGAGCTCCTGGGCGCGGATGATGGTCGACGGGTTCCGCGCCACCTCGGAGACCGTGATCGAAAGGCCCGGGCCCTGGCCACTGTCGATCGGATCCGATGGATCGCGATCGTCGCCGCACGCCCCCGCCAGACACGCCACGAGCAGGATGCCCTTCATACGCTCCGCGTATCATGGACACCGGCGAACCGCGCAGACGG
>JALHPV010000140.1 GCA_022842285.1 Kofleriaceae bacterium | reverse complement strand
TGAACCTCGCGCTCAACGCGATCGACGCCTGCGAGAAGGGCGGGCGCGTCGACCTCCGCGTCGAGAAGCGGGGCCTCGAGACCGTCCTCGAAGTCTCGGATACCGGCCACGGCATCCCAAAGGAGCTACAGAAGCAGGTGTTCGATCCATTCTTCACGACCAAGAAGCGCGGGCAGGGGACGGGACTCGGGCTCTGGGTCGTAGCGCAGCTCGTGCAGGGCCAATCAGGCGAGATCGAGCTCACGAGCACACCGGGCACGGGCACCACCGTGCGCGTCACCTGGCCAGGGACCCCATGACCGCACGCTCCGTCCTCGTTGCCGACGATCACGTCGAGATGGCGCGCCTCGTCGCCGACAAGCTCTCCGGTGAGGGCTGGCGTGCCCGGGTCGTGGACTCCGGCCGCGACGCGATCGCCGCCCTCCAGGCGAGCGTGCCCGATCTGATCATCTCCGATCTCCGCATGGCAGAGGTCGATGGTCTCGACGTCCTCGATGCGGCCCGGGCCACCGATGCCGAGCTGCCCGTCATCATCATGACGGCCTTCGGCGCGGTCGACTCCGCGATCGAATCGATGAAGCGCGGCGCGTGGCACTACGTCACGAAGCCCCTCCGCCTCGACGAGCTCGCTCTCCACGCGAACCGCGCCTACGAGCACCGTCAGCTCCGCCGCGTGAACCGTCAGTTGCGGGTCGACAGCCGCGCCGGCCTCAACGCGCTCGTCGGGCAGAGCCGCACGATGCGCGAGCTCTACGCGATGATCGAGCGCGCGGCCCTCTCTCCGGCCCCGGTCCTGATCCGCGGCGAGAGCGGGTCGGGCAAGGAGCTCGTGGCGCGGGCCCTCCACGACAACAGCCCCCGGCGCGACCAGCCCTTTGTCGCCCTCAACTGCACCGCGCTCCCCGAGTCCCTCCTCGAGTCCGAGCTCTTTGGCCACACCCGCGGCGCGTTCACCGGCGCCACCACCGCCCGCCCGGGCGTGTTCGTCGAAGCCTCGGGTGGGACCCTCTTCCTCGACGAGATCGGCGACATGCCGGCCCCCCTCCAGGCGAAGCTGTTGCGCGCCGTCCAGCAAGGCGAGGTCCGTCCCCTTGGCTCCGACGAAGCTCGTGTCGTCGACGTCCGCGTCATTGCCGCCACGCACCAGAACCTGGAGCAGCGCGTCTCCGACGGCACCTTCCGCCAGGACCTCTTCTACCGCCTCGACGTAGTCCCACTCTCCGTCCCCTCGCTCCGTGATCGGCTAGAGGACATCCCGCTTCTCGTCGACCACTTCTTCTCCATCGCCCGCGCTCGCAATCCGCACTCGCCTGTCGAGCGCATCGCCCCTGCCGTCATCACCGTCCTCAGCAGCTACCTCTGGCCCGGCAACGTCCGCGAGCTCGAGAACCTGATCGAGCGCCTCGTCGTGATCGGCGGCTCCGCCGAGGTCGGCATGACGGACCTGGCTGCGATCGGCCCCGCCGTCGTGAACAACCAGGAGCGCTTCTCTCTGCCCCGCGACCGCCTCGCCACCCTCCGCGAGGTCGAGGAGGAGTACATCGCGTGGGCGATCGAGAAGTGTGGCGGCAACAAGACCCGCGCCTCCGAGCTCCTCGGAATCGATCCCTCCACGTTGCATCGCCGCACCCGCCCCCGGAAGTGAGCAGAAATTCTGGGGGCGATCCCTGTCGCAGGGGTCGGACCCCTGCGACACGTGGCGATCCCTGTCGCAGGGGTCGGACCCCTGCGACACGTGGCGATCCCTGTCGCAGGGGTCGGACCCCTGCGACACGTGGCGATCCCTGTCGCAGGGGTCGGACCCCTGCGACACCTAGTAGCCGCCGCGCGCCAGCGGTCAGCCCAGGAGGGGGAGGGCGGTTCCCGCGATCGGGAACTGGTTCGCCTCGGGCGAGTCGTCGACACCGGCGAGCTGACGCAGGGAGTGGTGGAGGTGCTCGTACGTGATGCGCACGCCGTTCGGGTCCTGCGCGAGGGTGTTCGGGTTGACCGTCGTCGGCTTCACATCGGCGTCGGTGGCTCCGACGAGACCGGCCGTGACACCGCGGCCCATGAGGAGGGCGGAGGTGACGGGCCAGTGATCCTTGCCCTGCGTGGCGTTGAAGATCGGGCCGCGACCGAAGTCGGCGGTGACGACGAGGGTGATCTGGTTGTCGAGGCCCACGAGTGTTGCTTGCTCGAAGAGGTAGTCGATGCCCGCGAGGAGCTTGGCCAGCTGACGGGATTGCGCGCGGTGGTGATCGGAGTGCGTATCGAAGCCACCGAGCGCGATGCTCGCCGAGACGGCGAGGCCCGCATCGAAGGCGGCGAGGGCGAGCTGCATCTGCTGGAGCATGCGTTCGCTGTCACCGAGCTGGTTGCCGGGGACGTCGACGAGGGTCGGGATCACGAGGGAGGCGAGGGACTGATCTTCGACGCGCGCGCGCTCGAGGGCCCCGACCGCCGCCTTGACGCGCGGGAGGTGCTCGGTGCTGGTGAGCTGCTGGGTGCGCTCCATCTGGGCGACGCGGATCGCCGACTGCGCCGCGGGGCGGTGGTACGGCGCCGTGCCCGGTGCGGCGGCGTTGGACTCGAACGGGTTGGCGACCTTGATGTAGCCGCTCGCCGAGAGGCGCGTCGTGGCGACGAGACCCATCGTGGCGTCGTAGCCGCCGCTCGAGATGTAGGCGAGGGCCTTGTCGCCACCATGCGCAGCGGCGGTGAGGGCGCCGAAGGAGGGATAGCCCTCGGTGCCCTTGCCGCTGCCAGCGGCGCGCGTGCCGACGTCGTGGTTGTTGGTGGCAGTGTCGATGCCGTTGATGACGCGGACCTTGTCCCGGTACTTCTGGAAGAAGCTCCGGTTCGACATCAGGTACGGCTCGACGCCGGTGACGGCGGGATCGAGGCCGAACGCGACGAGGTCAACGGGGATGTCGGCGTAGGAGAAGGGACCCTCGGTGCCGATCGCCGTGTACTTCACGTAACGCGGGTCGGTCTTCGGGTCGCAGAGGTACGTCGGGTCCCAGCCGCCGGCGGCGTGCAGGTGAATGAAGTAGGGGCCGGCGTAGGGCTCGGCGGCGCGAACACCACCGCGGTAGAGGATCGGGGCTGCGACGAGGGCCATACCGGACGCCGCACCGAGACGGAGAAAGTTTCGACGGTTCATCTGGGTGGGCTCCTAGTGGTGGAGGAAGCGGTAGTCAGCGAGGAGGTAGGTCATGACGGCCATCCACGACCGCACGGTGAAGTCGGGGTCTTGCTCGATGCGCTGCTCGGCAGGGAGCTCGACACCGGTGCGCGCGTCCCAGCGACCGCGACAGGCGCTGAGGAGGTTGCGGTTGGTGGTGGGGTTCTCCGCGACGAACGCCTTGCCGTCCCGCCACACGTCGACCCAGAGCGCGTAGGCACGATCGATGTCAGCGTCGTCGGCGACGTGCGTCTCGCCGAGGACCTGTTCGAAGAGGTGCACGAGGCCGTTGCGGATGGCGGTCTCGCCGGCAGCGGAGGGGACACCGTCGACCTCGGGGAGGTCGGTGATGGCGACGCCGGGGAAGAGGTTGCGCTCGGCGGCGGGGCGTGTGAAGTCCCATGCCGTGGTGAGGCAAGCGACCTCGTTGGCCATGCGCCACGCGACGCCCGACATCATGCCGTTCGGCGTGCTGAGGCGGTCGATGACGAGGTCGGAGTCGATACCGCCGTACGCGATGCGGTAGTCGATCAGGAGCTGGGCGCGGCGGTCACCTTGGCTGCGGGCCCACGGGGCGCCGGTGACAGCGGTGATCTTGCGGCTGAGCTCTTCGGGCGTCGAGAGGTGGGCGGTGCCGACCGAGGCCAGCAGGATCGCGGTGTCGCCCATAGCCGGACCATCAGCGTTGACGGCGCGGAAGTACGGCGACTTCACGACGCCCTTCACGATCACGCGGAAGTCGAAGTTGCTCTCGATGAACTCCGAGGCGATCTGGGCGAGGACACCGTTCTGGGCGCTCCATGCCTGGCGATGCGCCTCGAAGTCAGCGGCGCCATACGCGGGGTACTCGAGGATGGGCTCGCCGGTGAGGCCGGTGAACACGGTGCGCGTGACGGCCGTCGCGAAGCGCGGATCGGCGACGACGCGCTCGGCGAGCCAGGGGAGGGCCCCCGTGAACTGATCGGCGGGGATGACCTCGCCTCCAAAGCCGGGCGCATACATCTCGACGTACCAGTTGCGGTCCGGCTGCCAGAGCTCCTGATCGTTGTCGTTCCACTTCTGGAACGCGCCCGCGACCGGATCGAGCATCGAGTGGCAAACCTTGCACTGTGGATCGTCGCGCGTCGGGTTGTTGAAGGCGGTGCTGGTCGCGGCATCGATCGGGCGATTCGCGACCGCGAGGATGTCCGTCGCGAGGAACTGCTCGAACAGCTTGCTCGCCCGGTGACGGTTGCGGTTCGTCGGTGTCGTCGGGAAGCGGTTCAGCCACATCGGAGACGACAGCACGCCCGCGTGCGGCAGCGTGAGCTGCGTCGGCACGCCGCCGATCGTGCGCGAGAACGTCAACTGCGTCTCCTGCCACTCGTTCTCGTTGGTCGGGTCGGTGAACGTCACCGGCACGCCGTAGATGGCCGCGGAGAAGGGGTTCACCACCGTGTAGTCGGCGGTCAGGATCTCCGTGAACGGGCGATCGTTGCGAACGATGTGCGCGATGAGCTGGAGCGGCTCGCGCGTGACGGCGAGGTTTCCCTTCTCGCGGGTGACGCTATCGAGCATGCCGTACGTCGTCTGGCCGGCGCCGGGCCAATCGGTTGCATTGAGGAGGCCGACCCCGCGGCCGACGAAGGACAGGTAGCGATCGACGAGAAACTGATCGTTGTAGAGCTCGATGAGCCAGTCGTAGAACGCGGGCTCGCGCATCGCGGTGTCGAGCGCGGCATCGATGCCCGCGTCATCCGCGGCGGCGGCCTTTTCGGCCGCGGTCGGCAGGCGGCCCACCATCATCAACATCGCCTTGCGCAGCGTGTGCGGTCCGTCCAGGAGCTGCACGCCCGAGAGCGCGGCCGGCGGCGCGTCCTCGCAGTCGCTCGGCGCCGCACTGCGTGCGACGAACTCCTCGAGGATCTTGTACGGCTCGCTGCCGACCTCGAACAACGTCCCGCCGCCGTGCATCGTCTGGCCCGTCGGCTTCAGCAAGAGCTCCGACGTTCCACTGATCTGGATCGTCGACACCATGCGGGCATTCGAGAAGTTCTCCTCGAGGAAGCCCGGATAGTTCGTCGGCTGCAGCAGGAACTTCGCGAACTGCTCCTGCGCCGAGCCCGCGAGGGTGTGGCAGCCGACGCACGACGCGCCCATGACCTTGCCCCAGACTTCTTGCTCGAAGAAGTCGCGGTCGGAGACGCAGACCGGTGGCGCGTCGCCTCCGTCGTCCAGCCTCTCGTCGTTGCCGCATGCTGCGAGCACGAGGGGAACACATGCGAGCCATCCCATTCGCATGCCCACACCGTAACGGTTAGCTCTGCGTTAGCTCAAGCCGTAAATGCCCGAATCCTATGTGCTTTCATGTGGGTCATGTGCGTGCCAGTTGCACCCGTCGACCTGCTTCCCGACGGAACACGTTGACCGCGGTAGCCGTCGCAGGTGATCCGTCCGGACGTGGATTTGTATGATGGAGGGCCGGTCAGGGCCGGGCTCCTCCTTGTCGCGGTGCTCACGGGAGCCTGTGCTGGGGCAGATATCCCCACGCCGTCCGTGATCGATGCAAATCGCAGCGGTATTGCCCTCGGGCGGCTGGAGCGCGGTCGCGCCGTCTACCTCGAAAAATGCACGCGCTGCCACTCGCCGGTCGCGCCCCGCGACTATTCCAGCAATGAGTGGCCGGGACGCGTCGACGAGATGACGGACCGCTCCAAAATCTCGCAGGACGAGAAGCAATTAATCCTCACGTATCTCACCACGATGAGCTCCACGCCCAAGTAGTATCGAAGTGCGTGAGCAGGCGGCTCTTGATTCTCGACGAGACGGAGCTCTCCCGGCGGGTTCTCTCCCAGGTCTTCAAGCAGCGCGAGTACGACTGCGCCACCGCCGCAGATATCGAATCTGGGATGCGCGCGATCGACGAGTTCAGACCGGATGTCGTGCTCTACGACTGGTCGTTCCGCGATGGTTCTGGGGTTGGCTTGTCGTGGAAGCTGCACGAGCGCGCGGCATCCGTGCAGCACTCGATCATCCTCGTCGTGCTCTCCGCGCAGAGCGAGCCCACGGGCTTTCGCGACCGGGAGAAGATCCACGACTACTTCGTGAAGCCGCTCCCCGCGCGCTTCCTGGACAGCGCGTTCAAGGTCTGGCTCGACGAGCCTGCGCGCTAGAGATCGCGGCGCAAATAGAACTGCGCCTGGGCCGCGAGGTCCGGTGACGCATCGAAGATCTCCCCCGCGGTGGGCGGTCCCTGCCACGCCTCGCGGGTCTCGAGCGCCATCGCGTCATAGTCGAAGTTCCCCATCACCAGCGTGCGGAACGTCGAGCCGATATACGTCTGCTTCCCGATCCGGACATCGACTCCGACGCCGAAGAACCCATCGGGCATCACCTTCGTGTCTCGAATCTTCTGGCCGTCGCCGTACGGCACGCTGACCTTGGTCAACTCGAGTCCCGCTCCGAGCTGGGCGTAGCCACGCAGCCACGACGTGAAGTTGCTGCGCACGCCGATCGCCGCGCTCAACAGGCCGCTCGCACGATCCACCGGCAAGTCGCCGGCCGGCGTTCCCGTCGGGAAGTCACTCGACGAGTACAGGTCCAGTCCCGCCTCCACGAACAGCGGCCCGCGCATCGCCTTGCTCGCGAAGAGCCCCAGGCCGTTCATCCGGCACTCGGTCCAGCCCTCGCCGGGCCGCTTGTCGCCCTCGCGACGAAACCCGTACCCCCCGACGCGCGCGCCGATGTCGATGCCGGTCGTCGCGGTGGTCGTGGCCGTGACCATGGGCTCGGCAGCAGCGGTTCCGGCGGTGAACAACGATAGGGCGAGGACGAGCGGGGGGCGCATGCTCGGCCTATCAGCACATCGCGCGCCGTCCGGTTTCGTTAACCCCCCGCCACAACCGCGTGGTGAATCCCGACATCCTGTGGTCGAACGCGACAGGCGAGCGGGAGATCGGCCTCACGGCGCGGCGCAGGTCCCGAGGTAGCCGACGGGCTCCCGGCCGCAGGAGGCGTGGCAGTTGATGCAGCGCGGCTCGTCCTCGCCGAGCACGGTCCGGTTCGCCGACACCGTCTGCCAGTACCAATCATCGGCGACGCGCTGCATGACCGTCCACTGGACGACGGGGCCCGTGCAGTCTCCGTCGGCGAAGTCGAACTCCTCCTTGAGAATGATCGCGCCCTCGGGAAAGGGGGCGTCGCGTTCGAGATAGGGGCCGAGCGCCGCCGCGTCGGCGAGAATGCGGATCTTGTTGAGCTCGTGATCGGCGCTCGCGCGGCAGTCCCGCACCTCGGTGTAGGCATAGTCGGTCGGGAAGACGGGCTCGACGACGTCGGTGGTGCACGCCCCCAGCGCCGCGACGATGACCCCGGCGTACCTCACGGCGCGAGGAGGACCCGGCGAACGACGTGGTTGCCCGTGTCGCTGATGTAGAGGACGCCGTCGTGGATATCGAGGCCGTAGGGCCGCTTGAGGAGCGCTGCCTTCGCGGGGCCGCCGTCGCCGTCGTATCCCGGCTGACCGCACACGCCGACCGCGGTCGAGATCGTCCCGTCCGGCGCGATCGCCCGCACGCAGTGGTTGTAGACGTCGGTGAAGTAGATCGTACCGGCATGGACCGCGAGGTCCACCGGGTTGGAGAGCTGGGCCTCGATGGCCGGGCCACCATCACCGGCGTAGCCGGCCTGCGCGACCCCATCGACGGGCGCGCGGCCGGCGATCCGCGTGACCGTGCCATCGGGGGCGATCATGCGGATGAGCGCGTTGCCCGTGTCGGCGAACAGGAGGGCGCCGTCATCGAGGACGAGCATGCGACCGGCCGGGTCTGCCGACTGGCCGAACGGCTGGGCCATGCGCATCGTGAGCGCGGTGTCGCCATCTCCCGCATACGACGGCGTGCACGGTGCCATGCAGGTCGCCAGGTTGCTGCAGGTGAACTTGCCCGACGGCGCGGGACAGGCGAGCGGCTCGACACCATCCGCGCACGCACCTCCACCGAGCGGCGGCGCGGCATCGACGACACAGCGTCCCGCGATGCGGCTGATCGTGCCCGTACCGTCGATCGCGCGAATCACCTGATTTGCCTGATCCATGATCGCGAGCTGGCCGTCTGGCAACCAGGCGAGGCTGGCGGGGAGATCGAGCGAGCTCGACGTCGCCGCCCCGGTGTCGCCGAAGTACGCGCGCCGACCATCACCCGCGACGGTGACCAGCTCGTTCGTCGCGAGATCGATCGAACGGAGCTGACTGTTGTGCCACGCGGCGACGATCACCTGCGTGCCATCCTCCGACAGCACCATGCTCGTCGGGTGATTGAGATCCGAGCTCGCCGGATCATCGAGCGTGCCTCCAAGCTCGCCTTGGCCCGCGACATGCCGCATCACCCCATCGGGATCGATCCGGCGGAGGCGGTGGTTGTTCCAGTCGAGGACGAGCAGCGAGCCATCCGGCGCGACCAGGGTGTCCTGTGGCAACGACAGGCGTGCGGAGGTCGCCGGACCATCGTCACCGGCGTGGCCGCTCGTGCCATCGCCCGCGATGGTGCAGATGGCGCCAGGAATCGTGAGGTCGCACGACGCGACGCCATCGCCAGCGCCATCAGCCGTGCAGGCCACGACGCCCAGCACGAGAGGACAGGTCCAGATCGCTCGAGAAGCCCGCACCTGCACCGGTGAGACTACGAACGTCGCCCGGTCCCGGATCGGTCCCCGGGCTACCAGGTTGAAATGGCTCTCGCCCCGGAGGCGCTACTCGTCGTGTGCGCCGAACGTCTCCCACACCATGTCGCCGTACAGGTCGACCTCGAGGGTGACCTCGAGCGAGTCCACGGCGCTGTGGTTCCGGAGCAGCACGGACCAGTGCTCGTCGGCCGGGGGCACGAACTCGTGCTCGACGGTCATCACCTGGAGGCCTTCCACAACCGTCGTCGACGAGCCGCCTGCGTGACCATGAATGTTCCAGTCGAGGTTCGCGGAGTTCGCCGTGATCCGCAGCATGGCCCGGTCGGTGGGACCGCCCTCCAGCGTGCCCTCGACGATCTCGCTGCCGATCAGGGTCTTGGTCTCCGTGACCGTCTCGCGCGGTACCCCCGCAGCGTCGTCGGTGACGTCCGTGGTCGCGTCATCCCCGCCACAGGCCCCGAGGATCAGGAAAGCGATGAACAGAGAAGGGCGCACTGATGCCTCATGCCATACCTCGCGCCCGCCCATGTGCGGTGTTTTTGCGCGGTCCCCGACAATTGGTTCCGTTCGCTCGGATGACCGGTGACCATGTCACCCATGCGAATCGGTCTTTCGACGTGCACCCTCGTGAGCGCCCTGGCCCTGGTGGGCTGTGGCGACGACGCCGGCAGCGGTGACGAAACCGACGACCACATGCATGACGACGACATGGTCGAGGTGGATGCGCCGGTCGCGGTGGATGCCGACACGTCCGCTCGCCCGGTGACGATTCAGTTCCGGCCGACGGTGGGCTCGGCGCCCTTCGCGTGTGGCCTGCAATACGTCGGTCAGGGTTCGGATGGCACGACGATCACGCCGCGGGACTTCCGGTTCTACTTCCACGGCGCCGAGCTGATCACCGACGCCGGGGCGCGCGTGCCCATCACGCTCGACCAGGACGGCGAGTGGCAGGTCGACAACGTCGGATTGATCGACTTCGAGGACTTCACCGGGGGCTGCAAGGACGGCACGCCGGGTACGAACACGACGATTCGCGGCACGGTCCCGCCGGGCAACTACACCGGGATCGCATTCACCGTGGGCGTCCCCTCGGCGATGAACCACACCGACCTCACCGCGAAGCCGGCGCCGCTCAACACATCCAGCCTCTTCTGGGGCTGGAACTTCGGCCACATCTTCTTCGCGGCCGTGTCCACCACCAACGTCTCCGAACCCGTCCCCGGCACCGTCGACCACTACACTCACGTCGGCTCGACGGGGTGCGAGGGCGACGCGACGATGGGCGACACGGTCACGTGTGCGAACCCGAACCAGGCCCCGATCGTCCTGGCCGATTTCGACGTGACGGACGGCGCGATCATCGTAGACTACGGAGCGTTCCTCGCTGGCTCGGCGCTGTCGAGCGAGGAGGGATGCCACTCCTTCACGCCGGACACATGCACGGACGCATTCGCACGGCTCGGCATCAACTTCGCCAATGGTCAGCCCATGGCGGGCCAGACGGTCTTCCGCATCGGACAGTAGGCATGCGCGGCGCGGGTGCTCTGGCCTTGGCTCTCCTCGCCTGCGGCGGGGGGCCAGCGTCCGACGATGACACCAGCGACCCGCCGGATGCGGACGTGCCGGTGGACGCCGCGCCAGACGCGTTCAACCCCTTCAACTGGGAATGGGATCTCCCCGCCGGGTTCCCGACGCCGCTCGTCCCGGATACGAATCCGATGAACGAGGCGAAGGTCGAGGCGGGGCGCCGCCTCTTCTACGACACCCGCCTGAGCGGGAACGAGACGTTCTCGTGCGCGTCGTGTCACGAGCAGGCGCGCGCCTTCACCGAGAACCGGCTCACCTCGATCGGATCGACGGGGCAGATCCACCCCCGCAACTCGATGAGCCTGGCCAACGTCGCCTACCTCGGGCGTTACACGTGGGCCAGCTCGTTCCTGGCGACGCTCGAGCAGCAGGCCGCCATCCCGATCTTCGGCTTCGAGCCCGTCGAGCTGGGCATGCGGGGGATGGAGGCCATTCTCCTCGAGCGCCTCGCGGCGGAGCCTATCTACGTCGCCCTGTTCGCCGAGGCCTTCCCCGACGACGCGGAGCCGATCAGCGTGAACAACGTGGTGAAGGCGCTCGCCGCCTTCCAGCGCACGATGATCTCCGGACGGTCTCCGTTCGATCGGTGGCAGCGCGAGGGCGATCAGGCGGCAGTGAGCGAGTCGGCCAAGCGTGGCTTCACGCTGTTCAACTCCGAGAAGGCGGAGTGCTTCCACTGTCACAATGGCTTCAACTTCCAGGACGTCGTGCGATGGGAGGGCAAGCCGCAACCCGAGCTCCGCTTCCACAACACCGGCCTCTACAACATCGACGGTCTTGGCGGGTACCCGATTCCGAACCGCGGCATCTACGAAGCGACGCTGAACCCGAGCGACATGGGCCGGTTCCGCGCGCCCACGCTGCGCAACATTGCCGTCACCGCCCCGTACTTCCATGACGGCAGCGCGGCTACGCTCGACGACGTGATCGACCACTACGCGGCCGCCGGTCGCACCGTCACGACGCCGGCGGAGTATGCGGGCGACGGCTCGATGAACCCGTACAAGAGCGCGTTCATCATCGGCTTCACCCTGTCGGCGCAGGAGCGCGCCGACCTCAAGGCGTTCCTCGAGGCCCTCACCGACGACGAGTTCCTCACCGATCCGAAGTTCTCGAATCCCTGGCCATGACCGAGCCGTCCGTCTCGCTACCGTGGTTGGTCCGGCTGCGCTGGCTCTTCATCGCCGGCCAGCTGGTCGCGCTGCCGCTCGCGCAGCTGCTCGTCGGCGTGCGCATCCGCTGGTGGGTGTTTGCCCCGGTGCTCGTGGTCGGCGCCATCTCGAACGCGCTGCTCGCGAGGCGCCCGATCAGCCGCCACGACCGTGTGATCGGAGCCGTGCTCGTGCTCGACATCGCGCTGCTCACTGTCGAGCTCGCCGCGCTCGGCGGGGCGACGAATCCCTTCGCGATCTTCTATCTCGTTTACATCACCCTCTCGGCGCTGGTCCTCGGCGCGCGCTGGACGACGGCGATCACGGCGCTGGCGATCGCCTCGTACGCGCTCCTGTTCCTCGTGCCGGCCGAGATCCACGTGCATCACGTGGGCTCGCCGTTCTCGAATCCGCACCTCCAGGGCATGTGGACGGCCTTCGTGGTCGCGGCGCTGCTCGTGGGCTTCTTCGCCCGTCGCATCACCCAGGCCATCGCCGCCCAGCGCGAGCAGATCGCGACCCTGCGCGAGAACGCCGCGCGCAATGCCCGGCTCGCATCCCTGGCGACGCTGGCGGCGGGCGCGGCCCACGAGCTCAACAGCCCGCTCTCGACGATCGCCGTCGCGGCTCACGAGGCGGCGTTGCGGGCGCGGTCGAGCAACGATGCGAAGGCGCTCGCCGACCTCGATCTCATCCTCGAGGAGGTCGATCGCTGCCAGACGATCCTGCACCGCATGTCCGCGCGAGCCACGGGGACGGACAGCGTCAGCACCATCGATCTCGCCGCCATCGCCGCCACCGTTCGCTCCGAGCTCGGTCCGCGCGTCGACGTCACCGTGCAGGGCGACAGCTCGCTGGCGGTGCCGTCGGAGCCGCTGGTCCAGTCGCTGCTCGCGCTCGTGAAGAACGCCCTCGATGCGAGCAGCGAGCGAGTCGAGGTGCAGCTGAAGCACGCCGAGGGCCGCATC
Source organism: Kofleriaceae bacterium (assembly GCA_022842285.1). Taxonomy (GTDB): domain Bacteria; phylum Myxococcota_A; class Polyangia; order Haliangiales; family Haliangiaceae; genus JABFXX01. The sequence continues at coordinate 5,421 of JALHPV010000140.1, read as the reverse complement.
GAGATCATCATCGCGGACCGCGGCGCCGGCATGGCGCCCGACGTGCTGGCGAAGGTCGGCGAGCCCTTCTTCACGACGAAGGCGCCGGGCGCGGGGATGGGCCTGGGCGTGTTCCTCGCGCGCCACTTCGTCGAGAGTCGCGGGGGGGCGCTCGCGATCACCTCGACCCCGGGAACGGGTACGACGGCCACCGTGACGTTGCCGGTATGACCACGATCTTGCTCGTCGACGATGACGGTCCGCTGCGGCAGCGCCTCGCGACGGCCTTTGCCGAGCGCGGCTTCGAGGTTCGCTCGGCGGCGAACCACAGCGAAGCGATCGACCTCGCCCGCTACATGAAGTTCGATCGCGCCGTCGTCGATCTCCGCATGCCGGGGCCAAACGGGCTCGTGGTCGTGCAGGAGCTACGCGCGCTCCAACCAGCGCTCGAGGTCGTCGTGGTCACGGGCTACGGCAGCATCGCTACCGCCGTCGAAGCGATGCGCCTCGGCGCGCGCGACTACCTCACGAAGCCCGCGAACGCGGACCAGATCCTCGCCGCCTTCGAAACGGAAGCCGATGCACCGACCGAGGACCTCGACTACGAGGTGCCGTCGCTGGCCAAGGTCGAGCGCGAGCATATCGAACGCGTGCTCCAGGAGTGCAACGGCAACATCTCCAAGGCGGCGCGCGTGCTCGGCATGCATCGTCGGACCCTGCAGTACAAGCTCGCCAAGTTTCCCGTGAAGCGCTGACTCGGGGTGTGGCTGCCCATCACCGCCTACTTCGGTGCGAGGAAGTAGCCGTTCCCGCACTGCGGCGAGGCGACGATCAGCCCTGTCGCCGTCTCGGCGACCATGACCGAGCCTCCGACGTCCACGAGGCAGCCCAGGACGGCGAGCTTCTGCTGGTTTGCGTCGTACACGACGTAGTTCTTGCCTTCGGCGTGGAGGTACGAACCGTTGCTCGCGATGAAGTACGTCTGCGACGGTGGCACTGCGAACGTCTGGTCGGACGCGGGCGTCGTGCTGCCGGGCAGGTACGTTCGGAACCGGTTGGTGGTTCCCTGCCGCGAGATGACGTGCATGCCCGTCGGGGTGACTCGCACCTCCGGTGTGCGCACGATCTCGCCGTCCATGTACGTGGATGGCATCAGAGGTGTCACGACCAGCTGGTCCTCCGCGTCGAGTGCGAGCTGCTCGATGGTGCCAGCAGCGCTGTTCACTCCGATGACCGCACCGTCGGCCGACACTGACAAGACGGAGGTCGGCCGCTCGATGATGACCTCGCGGGTCGTGGCGTCGAGGAAGCGCATCATCGAGGTACCCTGCGAGACCACGAGCAAATCTTCGCTCTGCCAGTTCAGGTTCCACCCGCTGACACCGGGGTAGGTGCGGCGAGCACCGGTCGCCAGGTCGAAGACCTCGACCGATCGGTCCGATGCCTGGCGATACAAGTCGTAGCCGTTGTCCGTTGCCCACAGGCCCAACCCCGAGCAGCCCGGCTCCAGCCGCAGCAGGGTGCTGCCCACTGCATCAATGACCTCCATGGGGCAGTAGAAGCCGGCGTTCGGCGACGTCGATACGAGGCCCGTGTCGCCGCGTCCTGGCATCACGCCCCAGACGGGATCGGTCGTTGCGATGAAGCGCGCGACGTCCTTCACCTTGCAGTCATTGCTGCACTCCGGGCCGCCGTCGCAGGTCTCGCCGGCGATCTCTTGCACCGTCGCATCTCCGCAGCGCCCGACGAGCCCGTTCACCGTCACGTGCCCCGCGAGCGTGCGGAAGAATGCTTCGCCGGTGTATGGGACAGCGTCGAGTGCGTCGATGCTATCGAACGGACGCGCTGCGGCGGTCACCGCGCGCACGGCGCGGGCGTGGACGCCAGCCGCGGTCAGGTCTGCCGCGGTAGCGGTGCTCGCGTAGCGCACCAAGGCGTCGGCCACGTAGCTGTTCGACGGGATGCCCCAGGCATCACCTTTTCCGTCGGGGAGGCTGTCGAATTCGCCATCCAAAGGGGCTTCGTTCTCGACACATGCGGTGGCGAGAGGCAAGAGCGAAGCAAGACAGAGAGCGACGCGAACGTACATGTTCAGACCCTCAGGTTCAGGTTGCGGGGAGCAAAGACAGCGAGCATCTATCAGAATCCGGATGTATCCACAGGCAGCGGCCCTGATTGCCGGCGGCGCCGTCCGCTAGATCTGCGCGGCCGCGCTCACCCAGTAGAGGCGATCGCCGACCACGGTGACGCCCCCGATGGTGCGGATGCGCATGTCGGCGTCGATGCCTTCGCGAGCTCGGTCCCTCGGGCAGCCTGCGATGGGCGAAGACGAAGACGTCCTGAACCGCATCCTGCCCGGGCGGCACCCCGAACGCATGGACGATCCGCCACGACAGCTCGTCCTCCGCCGCGCGCGCGAGCCCGGCGACCAGGTCGGCCGCATCGAGGAGCTGGGCAGTCGCGGGCATCCGGGGGGTGGATGCCACCATCAGGGCAGATCCGTCACGAAAATCGTCACCACCAGCCGAATCCGTGCGGCTGGCGGAGGCCGGAGGTCGCGGTCCCGCCCGTCACGGGCATGGAGAGGATCCGATCGTCTTTGGGGCCGGCGTAGGCCGACTCCCGTCGGCCAGGGCCACCGACCGCGTGCCGTCCCGCTCCCGAGGACCTCGCTAGGGGGCGATGGACTAGCACCGAGCCCGAGGCGATACACGGCCGGGGTCGCGTTGCGGATGATCGCGTAGAGCGCGTCGCCGTCGATAACGAAGCGTCACGAGTCTCGCGGTTGCACGCGATTCACCGAGGCGCGCGCTGTGACCTGCATCTCGGCGATGAGCGGGGCGTACATGGACCGGAGCATGCGGCTCGCGGCGGGGCCCGCGGTGGCCGGTGTCCCGGCCGAGATCGGCGGCGCGGGTGCGTACTCGGCGTTGAGGGCCACCGCGCGAGCGAACGGCTCGCCCCGCAGCGCGATCGCGAGAGATAGCCCGACATCGAGCCCGGCGCTCACCCCCGCGCCCGTGATGCGGTTGCGATCCGTCACGACGCGCTCGTTCACGGCGATCGCGCCCAGGGTCGCGAGCACCTCGTGAGCGACCCAGTGCGTGGTGGCCCGGTATCCGCGCAGCAGCCCGGCCGCACCTAGCACCAGCGCACCCGTGCACGTGCTCGAGACCCACCGAGCCTTCGCTCCTCGGGACGCCACGAACTCGAGCATGGCCGGATCGCGCATCGCATCGAGGGTCCCTGTGGCGCCGCCCGGGACGAACAAGACGTCCACCCTCTCGGGGACGGCGGCGAGGGTGGTCGTCGGAAGGATCGCGAAGCCGGTGTCCGTCATCACCGGGTCCAGGGACGACGCGCAGATCGAGACCTCGACGCCGAGCAAGCTCGCCAGGAACAGCTGAGGCCCGACGAGGTCCAGCGCGGTCATCTGGGGGTAGGCCACCATCGCGATCGCGAGCGGCGGCCCTTCGGGCGGCATCATCAGGGCCGATGCGTCATCGTCGGTCTCCGCGCGCGGAGGCGCCGTGCCGCCACCGTGTCGGCATCCGAACGCCGGCAGGGCTGCCATCGCCCCTGCAAGCTGCAACCAGGTTCGACGTTCCATCGCCCGCACGATACCCACGCTATTCCGGCTCGAACGTGCGGTGGATCTGCGCACCTCGAGCGCTGAACCGCAGAAGATCAGAGGTCCTGCGCGCGACAGGTCCAGCGGACGGCGCCGCCGGCGACCGCCGTGGCGGTGCTCGCCCAGTAGAGTCGGTCGCCTACTACGGCGACGCCCCCCGCCGTCCGGATCCCCATGTCGGCTTCGATGGTCGCGGTGCCGCCCGTCACGGGTACCGAGAGGATTCGATCGTCCTGGGTTCCAGCGTAGAGCCGCCCGTCGGCCACTGCCACCGACCAGCGTGCCGTCGCGCTCCCGAGGACCTCGCTCGGCGTCGAGGGGCTGGCGCCGAGTCCGACGCGATACACGGCCGGCGTCGAGTTGCGGATGATCGCGTAGAGCGCATCACCGCCGATGGTGAACGAGCCGATGCCGTCAGCGTCATCGATGACCGTGACCGCCGTCCCTCCGGCTCGGGGGAGGCGCGACAACAGCCCGGCGCCGTTGCTCCAGTAGACGAAGTCGCCATCAGCGGCCATCGCGCCGATCGACTGGTCGGAACCCGTCAGCGAGAGCGTGCCCACCATACTCGCGGTCCCGCCGGCCTTCGGGCCTCGCCACACGGTCTGGCTGAAGCCGCCGCTGCGAGCGTGAACGAGCCAGTAGACGTTCTCGTCGTCGATGGCGACGCCGAAAGGGTCGAGGCCACTCGGCACGGAGTAGAGCGGCTGCACCGTGCCTCCGGGGCGCACGACCATCACCACGCCGCTCCCCGTACTCGCCGTCGCCTCGGTCCAGTAGACCGCTCCATCGCTGTCGACGGCCAGCGAGCCGAGCTCCCGCGGCGTCTCGGTGATGGTCACCACCGTCCCGGTGGCCACCTCCGCCCGTCGGATTCGCTTCGGACCATCGAGGACGGCTGTCGTCCAGTACACGTAGTCGCCGGCCGCGACGAGCCGGTAGGGCGCGTCCTCCGGGACCGCCACGTCGTACACTCCGGGGATGCATCGGTCATCGGCGTCGATGGCGGCGTCGACCCCGGGTATGTCATCGGTGGCCTCCGAGGCATCGTCGTCGCTCTCCGACGAGCCTCCACACGCGACGAGCGCGAGGACGATGCAGACAGCGCTCGGGCGCATCAACGGATCCAATCCGTGAGCACCATCACGAAGAGCGCCGTGACGAAGATGCACGCAAGAGCGCGTTCGATGGACACCGCGGGAGGAAACACCTCGTCACGATACGCGGCGCGGGGCAGCCGCCGAGCGCGATGACGTGCGCTGAAATTTCGCAGGGCCGCGAAAACCACCGCACTCCGCCGCACGGCGAGTCGCGCGTTCGCCGATCAAGTCAGTCTAGATGCACGGACGTTCCCAGGAGACCACGGAGCTCGAATGGATCTCCGACGCTCCCGTGCTGGAGCTCGAACGTCGTCGCGACGCGCCGGTGGTGCCAGAGCACCTTGCCGGCCGTGATGAGCCGGGTCGTGCCGTCCCCTATCGGAGTCGCGCCGAACGCGCGCAGTGCCACCCCGAGGGACGGCGTGACTGCAAGAGCGGCCTCGAGGCCGTACGAGACCTCGGCGATGTTCATCGGTGACACGAGCGGCCAGGTGGTCATGCCGTGCTCGGCGTGAGCATTGGCGCTCGCGAGACCCCGACAGTATCCGGCGGTGGCGGTCACGGCGAGGCGCGTCTGTGTCCAGCGGAGCTGGGCTTCCGGCATGAGCATGACGTGTCCCATGCCGAGGCCCGCGCGGTCGTCACCCGTCGGCGCTGACCCCATGAACATGCCCATCGCCGACCACGGGCCCCGGTGAAGCAGCATGGCAT